>NZ_CP187358.1:2705175-3010351 GCF_049810315.1 Pseudarthrobacter sp. J47 | reverse complement strand
GAACAGCGCCTACGCACGTACCCTCGCTGTCGACGTCCTCGACGACAAGGGCAACGTCCTGGCTGCTGCCGGCACCGACTGCGGCGACGTCGTGATCGACCAGCTGTTCGCAGCGGGCATCACCGAAGTCAAGGTCCGCTCTGTCCTCACCTGTGAGTCCAGCGTTGGCACCTGCGCACTGTGCTACGGACGCTCCCTGGCCACGGGTAAGACCGTGGACATCGGCGAAGCCGTGGGCATCATCGCCGCACAGTCCATCGGTGAGCCCGGTACCCAGCTGACCATGCGTACGTTCCACACCGGTGGTGCAGTTTCGGCCAGTGGTGGCGACGACATCACCCAGGGTCTGCCCCGTATCCAGGAGCTCTTCGAAGCACGTACCCCGAAGGGTGTTGCACCGATTGCAGAAGCAGCCGGCCGCATCACCATCGAGGAGACGGAACGCCAGATGCGTCTGGTGATCACGCCCGACGACGGCTCCGAAGAGATTGCCTACCCGGTCCTGCGCCGTTCACGCCTCCTCATTGAGGACGGCGAGCACGTCAGCGTTGGCCAGAAGCTGATCAACGGTCCGGTCGATCCCAAGCAGGTGCTGCGCATCATGGGTCCCCGTGCCGCGCAGAAGTTCCTGGTTGACGAGGTCCAGGGCGTGTACCGCAGCCAGGGCATCGGTATCCACGACAAGCACGTCGAGGTTATCGTCCGCCAGATGCTGCGTCGCGTCACGGTCATCGAGTCCGGTGAATCGGATCTGCTGCCCGGCGAGCTCGCCGAGCGCAGCCGTTTCGAGGAAGCGAACCGCCGCGTTGTATCCGAGGGCAAGACGCCGGCTTCCGGCCGTCCCGAGCTCATGGGTATCACCAAGGCGTCACTCGCCACCGAATCCTGGCTGTCCGCAGCTTCCTTCCAGGAGACCACCCGCGTCCTGACGCAGGCGGCCATGGAAGGCAAGAGCGATCCGCTGCTCGGCCTCAAGGAGAACGTCATCATCGGTAAGCTGATCCCGGCCGGCACGGGTCTCCCGCGCTACACCGAGGTCACCGTTGAACCCACTGAAGAAGCAAAGGCCAACCTGTTCACCGGCCCCAGCGCATTCAGTGACTTCTCCTACGACACCCTGGGCGGCGAGGGAGCTCCTGAGTTCCACGCCATCCCGCTGGACGACTACGATCTCGGCAACGATTTCCGCTAAGCGTCGCTGAAAGGCCCCGTCTCCGCGCTTTCCCTCCGGGGGAGCGCAGAGGCGGGGCCTTTCGTATACACCCGATTAAGGGGCTGGAGCAAGCCGTGCTAGAATTTTGGTAATTGTTCTGTGTGGCAGTGGATGAAGGCCGCCGCAGCATCATTTTGGTTTTGTTCTCATGATGCTGGGTGTGAGCTTGTTTCCGGGTTGCGGGCTAGGTGCGCAACGAATGCCACACTTTTGCACGCCTACGCACTTGTTTCTACCCCGGCTGCAGGGACAACGCCAAAACCAGTGCAGTGACGGCTGACGCCTGAATGCACCGGTAGAGATCAAACCAACGGAGAACACGAGAGTGCCTACGATTAACCAGCTGGTCCGCAAGGGCCGCACGCCTAAGGTCTCCAAGACCAAGGCTCCCGCGCTTAAGGGCAGCCCGATGCGCCGCGGTGTTTGCACCCGCGTTTACACCACCACCCCGAAGAAGCCGAACTCGGCACTGCGTAAGGTTGCACGTGTGCGCCTCAACGGTGGCGTTGAAGTGACCGCTTACATCCCCGGTGTGGGACACAACCTGCAGGAGCACTCCATTGTGCTCGTCCGCGGCGGTCGCGTTAAGGACCTCCCCGGTGTGCGCTACAAGATCGTCCGTGGCGCCCTTGATACCCAGGGTGTGAAGAACCGTAAGCAGGCACGCAGCCGCTACGGCGCAAAGATGGAGAAGAAGTAATATGCCTCGCAAGGGTCCGGCCCCGAAGCGGCCGCTAGTAGTAGATCCCGTTTACGGCTCCCCCCTGGTCACTCAGTTGATCAACAAGGTGCTGGTCGACGGCAAGAAGTCCACCGCTGAGCGCATCGTTTACGGTGCCCTCGAAGGTGCACGCGCCAAGTCCGGCGGCGACCCCGTCGCAGCCCTCAAGAAGGCCATGGAGAACGTCAAGCCTTCGCTTGAGGTCCGCTCACGCCGTGTTGGTGGCGCAACCTACCAGGTTCCGGTTGAGGTCAAGCCTGGCCGTTCCACTGCCCTCGCCCTGCGTTGGCTGGTCGGCTACTCCAAGGCCCGCCGTGAAAAGACGATGACCGAGCGCCTCCAGAACGAAATCCTGGATGCCTCCAACGGTCTCGGTGCCGCTGTGAAGCGTCGCGAAGACACCCACAAGATGGCCGAGTCCAACAAGGCCTTCGCACACTACCGCTGGTAATACTTCCGTGCGCCGCCGGCTCCGGCCGGCGGCGGACGCGTAGTTCATCCGAAAGGGAGACCCCGTGGCACAGGACGTGCTTACCGACCTTAGCAAGGTCCGCAACATCGGCATCATGGCCCACATCGATGCCGGCAAGACCACTACTACCGAGCGCATCCTCTTCTACACGGGTGTGAACCACAAGATCGGTGAGACGCACGACGGCGCGTCCACCACTGACTGGATGGAACAGGAAAAGGAACGCGGCATCACCATCACGTCTGCCGCCGTGACCTGCTTCTGGGAAAACAACCAGATCAACATCATCGACACCCCCGGCCACGTTGACTTCACCGTTGAGGTTGAGCGCTCCCTGCGCGTCCTCGACGGCGCCGTCGCCGTGTTCGATGGCAAGGAAGGCGTTGAGCCCCAGTCTGAGACCGTTTGGCGCCAGGCTGACAAGTACAACGTTCCCCGCATCTGCTTCGTCAACAAGATGGACAAGCTGGGCGCTGACTTCTACTTCACCGTAGACACCATCATCAGCCGCCTGGGTGCCAAGCCGCTGGTCATGCAGCTTCCGATCGGTTCCGAGAACGACTTCATTGGCGTTGTGGACCTGCTCGAAATGCGTGCACTGGTATGGCCTGGCGATGCCAAGGGTGACGTCACCATGGGTGCCAAGTATGAGGTCCGCGAGATCCCTGCAGACCTGCAGGCGAAGGCTGAAGAGTACCGTGCCGCCCTGGTGGAGACGGTTGCTGAGGCTTCCGAGGAGCTCATGGAGAAGTACCTCGAAGGTGAAGAACTCACCGTCGAGGAACTGAAGGCCGGCATCCGCAAGATGACGATCAACTCCGAGCTGTACCCGATCTTCTGTGGTTCCGCGTTCAAGAACCGCGGCGTGCAGCCCATGCTGGATGCCGTCGTCGACTACCTGCCGAACCCGCTCGACGTCCCCCCGATGATCGGTCACGATCCTCGCGACGAAGAGAAGGAACTGACTCGTAAGCCTTCCGCTGACGAGCCGTTCTCGGCACTGGCGTTCAAGATCGCCGCGCACCCCTTCTTTGGCCAGCTCACCTTCATCCGCGTGTACTCCGGTCACGTGGAAGCAGGCGCACAGGTGGTCAACTCCACCAAGGGCAAGAAGGAGCGCATCGGCAAGCTGTTCCAGATGCACGCCAACAAGGAAATGCCCGTTGAGGGCGCTACCGCCGGCCACATCTATGCAGCAATCGGTCTGAAGGACACCACCACGGGTGACACCCTGTGTGATTCCAACAACCAGATCGTGCTTGAGTCCATGAGCTTCCCGGAGCCCGTGATCTCTGTTGCCATCGAGCCGAACACCAAGGGTGACCAGGAGAAGCTCTCCACGGCTATCCAGAAGCTCTCCGCTGAGGACCCGACCTTCCAGGTCTCCCTCAACGAAGACACCGGCCAGACCATCATCGCCGGCATGGGCGAGCTCCACCTGGACATCCTGGTGGACCGCATGCGCCGCGAGTTCAAGGTTGAGGCAAACGTCGGCAAGCCGCAGGTTGCGTACCGCGAAACCATCAAGCGCGCCGTCGAACGCCACGACTACACGCACAAGAAGCAGACGGGTGGTTCGGGTCAGTTCGCAAAGATCCAGATCGCCATCGAGCCGATGGACACCACCGACGGCGAGCTGTACGCGTTTGAGAACAAGGTCACCGGTGGCCGCGTTCCCCGCGAGTACATTCCGTCCGTTGACGCTGGTATCCAGGATGCGCTGAACGACGGCGTCCTGGCCGGTTACCCGGTTGTGGGCATCAAGGCAACGCTGGTTGACGGCGCTTACCACGACGTCGACTCCTCGGAAATGGCGTTCAAGATCGCCGGACGTATGGCTTTCAAGGAAGCTGCACGCAAGGCGAACCCTGTCCTGCTTGAACCGCTGATGGATGTTGAGGTCCGCACCCCTGAGGAATACATGGGTGAAGTTATCGGTGACCTGAACTCCCGCCGTGGCCAGATGCAGTCCATGGAAGACGCACAGGGTGTCAAGGTCATCCGCGCGCACGTCCCGCTGTCCGGCATGTTCGGCTACATCGGTGACCTGCGTTCGAAGACCCAGGGCCGCGCTGTGTACTCCATGACGTTCAACAGCTACGCCGAGGTCCCGAAGGCTGTTGCCGACGAGATCATCCAGAAGACCCGCGGCGAGTAGTCAGCCGGATCTTCGTAGTACCAACAGGCACTAGTATTAGTTCCTGAATCTGCAATTTCACCAATCCAAAGCCCCCAAGTAGACTTACCTGAGTTTCTGCCGCGATAAGCGCGGTTGAAGGGTAAGTCATTTGAAAACGTTCTAGGAGGAACCTGTGGCAAAGGCAAAGTTCGAGCGGACTAAGCCGCACGTTAACATCGGCACCATTGGTCACGTTGACCACGGTAAGACGACGTTGACGGCCGCCATTTCCAAGGTGCTGTACGACAAGTACCCGGATCTTAACGAGAAGCGTGACTTCGCGTCGATCGACTCTGCTCCCGAAGAGCGTCAGCGCGGCATTACCATCAACATCTCCCACGTTGAGTACCAGACCGAGAAGCGCCACTACGCACACGTAGACGCCCCGGGTCACGCTGACTACATCAAGAACATGATCACCGGCGCTGCTCAGATGGACGGTGCAATCCTCGTGGTTGCCGCCACTGACGGTCCGATGGCCCAGACCCGCGAGCACGTTCTGCTCGCCCGCCAGGTTGGCGTTCCCTACCTGCTGGTCGCGCTGAACAAGTCGGACATGGTTGACGATGAGGAACTGCTGGACCTCGTTGAAATGGAAGTTCGTGAGCTCCTGAGCTCGCAGGGCTTCGATGGCGACGAAGCACCGGTTGTTCGCGTTTCCGGCCTGAAGGCCCTGGAAGGCGACCCCGAGTGGGTCAAGTCCGTCGAGGACCTGATGGCTGCCGTTGATGAGTCCGTTCCGGACCCCATCCGCGACCGCGACAAGCCCTTCCTGATGCCGATCGAAGATGTTTTCACCATCACCGGTCGTGGCACCGTTGTTACGGGCCGCGCCGAGCGTGGAACCCTCGCCATCAACTCCGAGGTCGAGATCGTCGGCATCCGCCCGGTCCAGAAGACCACGGTTACCGGTATCGAGATGTTCCACAAGCAGCTCGACGAAGCATGGGCCGGCGAGAACTGTGGCCTCCTGCTCCGCGGTCTGAAGCGTGATGACGTAGAGCGTGGCCAGGTTGTCGTCAAGCCGGGTTCCATCACCCCGCACACCGACTTCGAGGCCAACGTCTACATCCTCTCCAAGGACGAAGGCGGACGTCACAACCCGTTCTACTCCAACTACCGCCCGCAGTTCTACTTCCGCACGACGGACGTTACCGGCGTTATCACCCTGCCTGAGGGCACGGAAATGGTTATGCCCGGCGACAACACTGAGATGACCGTTGCGCTCATCCAGCCGATCGCTATGGAAGACGGACTTGGCTTCGCTATCCGCGAAGGCGGCCGCACCGTTGGTTCGGGACGTGTCACCAAGATCATCAAGTAGCATTCGCTTCTTGGGCTGACCAGG
Organism: Pseudarthrobacter sp. J47; assembly: GCF_049810315.1. Classification (GTDB taxonomy): domain Bacteria; phylum Actinomycetota; class Actinomycetes; order Actinomycetales; family Micrococcaceae; genus Arthrobacter. The sequence goes on along the minus strand of NZ_CP187358.1, from coordinate 3,004,418 downwards.
CTGGCAACAGCCCGGTTATCCACAAACAACCCCGCTGCACACGCAGCGGGGTTGTTTTTTGGTATATTTAGTCCAATCGCTGGAATAAATCTGTGTCCGGAGTGGATTCAGTCCAGTCCACCCCGATTCCATACCGGAAGGCTACGCCGTGAACGATCCGTCCTATGAGGCCGGCTACCGTGCAGGACACCTGCAGGGCTGGGTCGATGCCATGGCGAAGGTTGAGCAGGAACGCCCGACGCCGGCTGTACAACCCAGTGCGCAGGTGCCGGTTCCGGCTGTGGTGGGGGAGCCGGGCCTACCTGCCAAGCCGCCCCTGATGCCGGTGGCGGCCGCGGCTGTACGGCCGGAAGCCTCATCGGAGGTTCCCCTGGCTGCCCTGCTGGCGGCGCAGCGGGAAGCTGCCGGTCCGGCAACGGCACGTTCCGCGGCGCAGGTTTCCAGGCCCGCAGCGCAGCCTGCTCCGGTTGCCAAGCCCGCTGCGCCGCGTCCTGCTCCGGCTGCTGCTTCCTCGCCCGTTGGGCCTCATGAAACACCGTCCGCCCGCAAGGCCCGCCGCGACCGTCAGAACATCAACATCAGTTTGTATGTTGCAAGCCTCCTGCTGGTGGCTGCGGCCGCACTGTTCATTGGCACCTCCCTGCCGCCGGCTCTGCGTTTCGCGGGCATCTGCCTTGTGACAATCGCCTTCTACGGCGCGGGAATGGTCCTCCACTCCCGCGCTCCCAGGCTGCGGCCGGCAGCCATCGCGTTTGCGGGAACAGGGCTCGCCCTGGTGCCGATTGTCGGCCTGGCAATGTACAACTTCGCCCTGCTCAGCGGACCGCTCGCCTGGTTCCTGACCTCAACCCTGGGCATCGTGGCCTATATGGCGGCCGCCATCAGGTTGAACAGCCGTGTACTGGTGTTCCTGTCGCTGACGTTCCTGGTTTCCACCACCGTCTCAGGCGTCTGGGTCCTGGGCGGGGCCTTGATATGGCACTTCACCGTTTTGATCGGCCTGGCGCTGGCGCTGACAGCAGTTTCGCTGGCGCGCCCGGGCTGGGTTCCGCCGTTGTTCCTGAAGCCTTTTAAAGAGGTACACCCCTTCCTGGTGCCCGCCGTCGCCGGAGCAGCTACCGTTTCACCACAGCTGGGCCTGGAGGGCCATGCGCAGGTTATGGGCATGGCAACGGCTTACTTCCTGACAACGGCAATAGCGGATGCCGGCCACCGGAGGGCATATTTCCGTGGCGCGCGTATCACCATGGTTTTGGGGGGAGCCAGCCTGGGCTGGCACCTCGGCGATGCGTTGTCGGGCGGATTCCTGGGGGCATCCATAATGCTCGCCGGCCAAGCCATCTTCCTGGCTGCGAACCAGGCAAATCTCCATCGATGGATGCCGGTCCCGGCACGGGCCACGCCAGCCGCACCGGATCAGCCTCGCGGTGCCGCCACATCAGGATGGCGCGTGCCCGCCGGTGTGACATTCGCGCTCCAGTTGATGTTCACGTTTGCCTTCGGAATTTCGGACTTTGTCTCGGACTTGTTCGCCCTGCAGGGTACGGAAGGAATTTCCACAGCTGTCCCGGTGGTGCTTTCCATGGCCACCGCCATGGTCCTTGGCACCATGCTTCGGGGCCGGGCGGAATGGCTCCCGGTTGCCGCCCTTCTCACCGCACTCCTGATGTGGTGGTTTGTGGACCGCTGGCTGGTGGCAGGTCTGTTTGTGGCGGCCGTTGCCTACGCAGGGATCCGTGCACTCTTCCTGTCCGGCCGGCAACGGGGTTGGATGTTCCTCGCCGGGCGGGGTGCTGCCACTCTTGCAGTACCGTTCCTGGTCCTGGCTGTTGAAGGACCGCATGGGCAGGGCGCGGTTCACGCCCTGCTGGCCCTGGTTTTGGCAGGCGTGTGCCAACAACTGATAACTGTGATCATGACCGTGGCCAAAGTGCACGCCCCGGCACCGGTCAGTACCCTTGGGGCCTCCACCGTGGTCGGCTTGATTGCCTTTTTGTCCGTCTGGGCGCAGGACACCAGCCACGGTCATGTCCTGAGCGCTGTTGCCGGGCTGTCCCTAGTGGCCAGCACCCTTCTGGCCTCCCTGGTGTTCCTGGACCGACCGTCCGCCACCCCCGAACCGGGGCCCATTATTGGCATCGGCAGGTTGCAGTTTCCGGAGATTCTGCCGGCAGTGACGGCCTGTGCTGTCATCCCGGCATTGTTCGCCCGTGTAGGGATGGGGGAGGGCAACACAGCAATTGCTTTGGTCCTGGTCTATCTTGTGGCGTGTTCTGTGAAAGTCAGCCAGCCTGGCCGGCGGGCGGCCTACCGGTTGCTATCCCGTGCCGCCGGCTGCGTGCTGGCCGTGTCCCTTTTCCTGCAGTGGAATGACGCCAGTGGGCCGCTGATGGTTGGTGGCACAGAAGTCAGCACTGCCGCCCTCGTGGTTCTGGTTTTGGCCCTGCAGGCAGCGTTCCCGTTGGGTGCTGCGCTACGGAACAGGGCACCGTCCTGGGTCACCATCGATGTTGCTGCCGGCCTTGCAGTCCAGCTCGGTGCAACCTCAGCCGTTGTGTTAACCCAGTCAAGCCAAATCCAGCTGGCAGTCGTCACCGGCATTATGGCCGCCAGTGCGGCGGCCGCCGGATACGTACTGCGCAACCGGACCGGCGCGGCATGGGTGGCGCCGGCGGTTTTCGTCGTTCTTATCCTCACTTTGCAGGGACACCTGGCAGGCACCGAGATCGTCCTGGCCGTCTTCGCCGCCTACAGCGTGGTGATGGTGGTTGAGGCCCCTGGCCGCACTGCAAAGGGCATCTATTTTGTGGCGGCCCGATTGCTCACGGCAGCACTCGCCGTGGTGCTCAGCTACGACGTTGCAGCGTCCGCTGCGGTGGTGACGCTCACCCTGGCCATCGTCCTCGCAGCCCAGCACGCCCTCCGCTGGTTTATGCGCCGCCGGTTGGCGGACGTGCCGTTTCAGCAGGCGGCAGTGTGGATCACGCTGGTCGGCCAGGCCCTGCTGCCCCTGGGATACCTCCTGCAGCCCTTTGGTGTGGACACCCTGGAGGCAGACGGTGGCCGCTGGGTCCTGTTCTTCGTCCTGGGCCTGCTTGTTGTTTCGGCGGTCGTGGCCCGGAAATTGTATGCGGCGAACGGCTCTCTCTACTTCGCGCTGTATGGGGCCCTGTTTGCAGTACTGATGCTTGGCCCAATAAAGCTCCCGGCGGGATCGGGCGCATTCCTGGGCGCCGAACTGATGTCCGGCAAAGCAGTGGCCAATGTGCTCCTCGTGCTGGCCCTGACCGGGACTGCTGTGGGTGTGCTGCGACGTCACCGCAATACGTCCGCGGGGGCCGAGCACTGGCTTTGGGCGGCCGGCGCTATGGCGTTCGCCGTAACTGGATTTACGGTGGCGTGGGCGCACTCGGCGGAACCGTTGAGGGATCTGCAGACCGGCACCGCCCTCCTTGTTGTGTCAGTAGTCCTGGCGGCAGTGGGCCGGGTGGAATCCGTGCACCGCGCCTACGTCCCGGCAGCGTTGCTGGTTCTGCCCGCCGCAGCCATGATCGCAGGGGGCGCCGCCAATGCTGCAGGCCTGGACATGGAAGGCCACTGGCACGCGTACTTCCCGTGGCTGGCGGGCGTGGTCCCCGCTGCGGCGTTGATGTATCTGGCGAGGCTCCTGGCCGGTCGCCGGTTAGCCGGGCAGGCCACGGCATCGTTGAGCCTGGTGTCGGCAGCCGTTGCAGGAACTGCGTCAGCGGCAGCGGCTGGCCTGCTGGCAGACGGCACTTCCTGGGCAGGCGTTGTGCTGGTCGTTGCCACGGCGCTCATGGCGGTTCTCGAGACGCCCCCGGCTGGCCGGCGGATCGTTGTGGAGCTGGGTGCGCTGGCTGTCACCGCCTCGGTCCAACGGGCCGCGCTAGTGTCCTTGTCAGAACCGGCGCCCCTGCCTGATCCCTTCTGGCTCGTGCAGTGGTATGTGGCGCTGGCAGCACTACTTGGCGCACTCCGGTTCATCAGTGGGCACGGGACGGCCGGACGGCTACTTCTCGGTGCCGGTGCCGCACTGCTGACCCTCAGCGGCATCCTGGTGCTCTTTGGCGGCAGCGGACCAAAGCAGCTGTGGATCCTGGTTGCCATGGCACTGCTGCTGATAGGCGGAATCCTGGTGGGGGAGCGGATCCTTGTGTGGTGGGGCGCCATCGGCGTCGCATTGTGCGTGGTGTGGGCGATGCGGGAGTACACGTTCGCGCTCCTGGCGCTGGTCGCCGTCGTGCTCATAGCCTTTGCCGTGTGGCAGCTGAACCGCACCAGACCCGGGAACTGAAGGGCCGACGTCGGGCTGCAGGCTGATCCAAATCCGTCCGGGCATGCTGCTAGTCTGGAATTCGACGAAGGGAGCTCACCATGGGCTGGCTCATTTTCCTGCTGGTGGCGGTGGCCGTTGTGGCCGGTGTCTTCTGGGTACGCAAGCACTTCAGTCGTGAAATCGATCGCGCCAAGCGCATCAACCGGGCAAACCGGAACCAGTAGGCGCGTCCTCCTGCACGTCCCGTACCACGGGATTAGCTTCTGCCGATAATATCCGGCATACTAGATGAGTTGTTCAAGCGCTTCTTCGCGTCCCGATCCGGATAATGCCGGGTGCCAGGGTCCAGGTTGAAGACCAAACATAACCCAAACCCCTTGGAATGCGGATTTGTATGCGTGAAAATCGCGACACGCCCGACCGCGGGGGTCGGTTACGCCGGCAGGTTGAGGAACCCGGAACAGTCCGGATTCAGCTTGTGCGGCGGGTGGTAGTCCAGACTTCAAATGCTTCGGCAGCCACATGCAACATGCAAGTAAACAGGGCAGCCCTATTCAAGGGAAGCAAAGACTGAAAGAGAGTCAGGCGACATGGCGGGACAAAAAATCCGCATCCGGCTGAAGTCATATGACCACGAGGTCATTGATGTTTCAGCGCGGAAGATCGTTGAGACGGTCACGCGCGCAGGCGCAACGGTAGTTGGCCCCGTGCCGCTTCCGACGGAGAAGAACGTGTACTGCGTTATCCGCTCTCCGCACAAGTACAAGGACAGCCGCGAGCACTTTGAAATGCGCACGCACAAGCGTCTTATCGACATCATCGATCCCACGCCCAAGGCCGTCGACTCGCTCATGCGTCTCGACCTGCCGGCCGACGTGAACATCGAAATCAAGCTGTAGGGAGGTGCTGAGAGACTATGACCGCAACCCGTAACGTAAAGGGCCTGCTGGGCACGAAGCTCGGCATGACCCAGGTCTGGGACGAGAACAACAAGCTCATCCCCGTCACTGTGGTCCAGGCAGATTCGAACGTCATCACCCAGCTGCGCAACGCAGAGGTAGATGGCTACGTCGCTGTTCAGATCGGCTACGGCCAGATCGATCCCCGCAAGGTCACCAAGCCGCTGGCTGGTCACTTTGAAAAGGCAGGCGTCACGCCTCGCCGTCACGTCGTCGAGATCCGTACCGCAGATGCTGCAGAGTACGCGCTTGGCCAGGAGCTCTCCGTTGAGGTCTTCGAAGCCGGACAGAAGATCGACGTCATTGGCACCTCAAAGGGTAAGGGCTTCGCCGGTGTTATGAAGCGTCACGGCTTCCACGGCGTTGGAGCTTCCCACGGTGCCCACAAGAACCACCGTAAGCCCGGTTCCATCGGTGGCGCATCCACCCCGAGCCGCGTCTTCAAGGGCATGAAAATGGCCGGCCGCATGGGCGCCGTTCGTCACACCACCATGAACCTCACGGTTCACGCGGTTGACGTCGAGAAGTCGCTGCTCCTTATCAAGGGTGCCGTTCCCGGCGCCCGCGGCCAGGTCGTCCTCGTACGCACTGCCGTGAAGGGAGCCTAGTTCAATGGCTAACACTGTCAAGGTTGACCTGCCTGCAGAGATCTTCGACGTACAGACCAACGTGCCGCTGCTGCACCAGGTCGTCGTTGCACAGCTCGCTGCTGCTCGCCAGGGTACCCACAAGACCAAGACCCGCGCTGAAGTTTCCGGTGCAGGCCGCAAGCCGTTCAAGCAGAAGGGCACCGGCCGCGCCCGTCAGGGTTCAATCCGTGCTCCTCACATGACCGGTGGTGGCATCGTCCACGGCCCGACTCCCCGTGACTACAGCCAGCGGACCCCCAAGAAGATGATTGCTGCTGCACTGCGCGGCGCACTCTCTGACCGTGCCCGTAACGGCCGTATCCACGTTGTTGCTGACCTGGTTGCCGGCACCAAGCCGTCCTCCAAGGAAGCACTGGCTACCCTGCGCGGCGTTTCCGAGCGCAAGAACCTGCTGGTCGTCATCGAGCGCTCCAACGATGTTGCCGCACTGTCCGTGCGCAACCTCGAGTCCGTTCACGTTCTGTACGTAGATCAGCTGAACACCTACGACGTACTCGTGTCCGATGACGTCGTCTTCACCAAGGCTGCTTACGAGGCATTCGTTGCCGCAAAGGCAGCAAACACTGAGGAGGATGCCAAGTGAGTGCAGCCACCATCAAAGATCCTCGCGACGTCGTGCTTGCACCCGTCGTTTCGGAAAAGAGCTACGGCCTGATCGATGAGGGCAAGTACACCTTCCTGGTGGACCCCCGCTCGAACAAGACCGAGATCAAGCTGGCCGTGGAGAAGATTTTCTCCGTCAAGGTCGAATCGATCAACACCATCAACCGTGCCGGTAAGCGCAAGCGGACCAAATTCGGATGGGGCCAGCGCAAGAGCACCAAGCGTGCGATTGTCTCCCTCAAAGAAGGCACTATCGACATCTTCGGCGGTCCGCTCGCGTAGCGGAGACCACTTTAACGAGGAAATAAATTATGGGAATCCGTAAATACAAGCCGACTACACCGGGCCGTCGTGGCTCGAGCGTAGCGGACTTCACTGAAATCACGCGGTCGACGCCGGAAAAGTCGTTGGTACGTCCCCTCCCGAAAAAGGGTGGCCGTAACAACTCCGGTAAGATCACGACCCGTCACAAGGGTGGTGGACACAAGCGCCAGTACCGTCTGATCGACTTCCGTCGCCACGACAAGGACGGCGTCAACGCCCGCGTTGCCGAAATCGAGTACGATCCGAACCGCACGGCTCGCATCGCCCTCCTGCACTACGTTGATGGCACCAAGCGTTACATCATCGCCCCGAACAAGCTCTCCCAGGGCGACTTCGTTGAAGCCGGCGCCAATGCCGACATCAAGCCGGGCAACAACCTGCCGCTGCGCAACATCCCCGTGGGTACTGTTATCCACGCTGTTGAGCTGCGTCCGGGTGGCGGCGCCAAGATGGCCCGCTCCGCAGGTGCTTCTGTTCAGCTCGTCGCCAAGGAAGGCCGTTTCGCCCAGCTGCGTCTGCCCTCCGGCGAAATCCGCAACGTTGACGTGCGCTGCCGCGCAACCGTCGGCGAGGTCGGCAACGCCGAGCAGTCGAACATCAACTGGGGCAAGGCCGGCCGTATGCGCTGGAAGGGTGTCCGTCCGACGGTCCGTGGTGTAGCCATGAACCCGGTCGACCACCCGCACGGTGGTGGCGAGGGCAAGACGTCCGGTGGACGTAACCCCGTCAACCCCAACGGTAAGCGCGAAGGCCGCACCCGCCGTCCCAACAAAGAGAGCGACAAGCTTATTGTGCGTCGCCGTCGTACTGGCAAGAACAAGCGATAGGAGCCTGGACACATGCCACGCAGCCTGAAAAAAGGTCCTTTCGTTGACCAGCACCTCTTTGTAAAGGTCGCACGGGAAAACGATAAGGGCACCAAGAACGTCATTAAGACCTGGTCCCGCCGTTCGATGATCATCCCCGACATGCTCGGGCACACGATCGCCGTACACGACGGACGCAAGCACATCCCGGTGTTTGTCACTGAGTCGATGGTCGGGCACAAGCTCGGCGAATTCGCTCCCACGCGGACATTCCGCGGCCATGTCAAGGACGACCGTAAGGGCAAGCGCCGCTAGGCGCCTGCACTTACGTCAAAGACGAGAGAAGGAAAGCAATGGAAGCCAAGGCAATTGCGCGTCACATCCGCGTAACGCCTATGAAGGCCCGGCGCGTCGTCAACCTTGTTCGTGGATTGCAAGCGAATGAGGCTCTGGCAATTCTGAAGTTTGCCCCCCAGGCAGCTTCGGAGCCGGTATTCAAGGTAGTTCAGTCGGCAATCTCCAACGCCCGGGTCCTCGCGGACCGCGACGGCGTGGCGTTTGACGAAGGTGACCTCATCATCAGCGAAGCGTTTGTTGATGAAGGCCCGACCATGAAGCGGTTCCAGCCGCGTGCCCAGGGTCGTGCATTTCAGATCAAGAAGCGCACCAGCCACATCACCGTGGTAGTCGCTACCCCGGAGAAAGAGGAGGCTCGCTAAGTGGGACAGAAAGTAAACCCGCACGGGTTCCGACTCGGCATTACCACCGATCACGTATCGCACTGGTTCGCTGACAGCACCAAGTCCGGTCAGCGGTACAAGGACTTCGTTCGCGAAGACATCCGTATCCGCCAGCTCATGTCCACGGGCATGGAGCGCGCCGGTATCGCCAAGGTCGAAATCGAGCGCACCCGTGACCGTGTCCGCGTGGACATCCACACGGCACGCCCGGGTATCGTCATCGGCCGCCGTGGAGCAGAAGCAGACCGCATCCGCGGCGAGCTCGAAAAGCTCACCGGCAAGCAGGTCCAGCTGAACATCCTCGAGGTCAAGAACCCCGAGATGGAAGCACAGCTTGTTGCCCAGGGCGTTGCTGAGCAGCTCACTTCCCGCGTGGCTTTCCGCCGTGCGATGAAGAAGGCCATGCAGTCCGCACAGCGTGCAGGTGCCAAGGGCATCCGTATCGCCTGCTCCGGTCGACTGGGTGGCGCTGAAATGTCCCGCTCGGAGTTCTACCGCGAAGGCCGTGTGCCCCTGCACACCCTCCGCGCGAACATCGACTACGGCTTCTACGAAGCCAAGACCACCTTCGGCCGCATCGGCGTGAAGGTCTGGATCTACAAGGGTGACGTCACGGCGAAGCAGCTGGCCCAGCAGGCCGCTTCTGCTCCGTCCCGTGGCCGTGGACCCAGCGATCGTCCGGGCCGCCCGGGCGGCGCTGACCGCGGTGACCGTCGTCGTCGCAACGACCGTCCGGCAGCAGAGGCAGCTCCGGCTGCCGAGGCTCCGGCAGCTGAGGCAGCCGCTGCGCCGGCGGCTGTAGAAGGAGGACAGGCTTAAATGCTTATCCCACGTCGAGTCAAGCACCGTAAGCAGCACCACCCGGGTCGTTCCGGCGCTGCTACGGGCGGCACCAAGGTCTCCTTCGGTGAGTACGGCATCCAGGCCCTGAGCCCGGCATACGTCACGAACCGTCAGATCGAGTCTGCCCGTATTGCGATGACCCGCCACATCAAGCGTGGCGGCAAGGTCTGGATCAACATTTACCCGGACCGTCCGCTGACCAAGAAGCCCGCCGAAACCCGCATGGGTTCCGGTAAGGGTTCACCGGAATGGTGGGTCGCGAACGTCAAGCCGGGCCGGGTTCTCTTTGAGATCTCCGGCGTCGAGGAATCGGTAGCTCGCGAGGCCCTGCGCCTGGCAATCCACAAGCTCCCGTTGAAGGCACGCATTCTGCGTCGCGAAGGTGGTGAATAGAAATGGCAGTAGGGTCCAAGGATCTGGCTCCCGCACAGCTGGACGGTTTCGATAACGAGCGTCTGGTCGAGGAGCTCCGCAAGTCCAAGGAAGAGCTGTTCAACCTGCGTTTCCAGTCAGCCACCGGTCAGCTGGAGAACCACGGTCGTCTGCGCGCGGTAAAGAAGGACATCGCACGTATCTACACCGTTCTCCGCGAACGCGAACTGGGCATTCGTGCCGAGGTTGCCGCACCGGTTGTGGAAGCCAAGGAAGAAAAGAAGTCCAAGAAGGCTGCAACCAAGAAGGCCGAGCCGGCTGAAACGGTTGAAACCGAGGAGGATGCCAAGTGAGTGAAAAGGACGAGAACGTGACGGAAACTGTTTCCGCAGCAGCCGAGGCTGTTGAGCGCGGTTACCGTAAGACGAAGCGCGGTTACGTGGTCTCGGACAAGATGGAAAAGACCATCGTTGTCCAGGTTGAAGACCGCGTAAAGCACGCCCTTTACGGCAAGGTCATCCGCCGCAACACCAAGATCAAGGCTCACGACGAAGAGAACACCGCCGGCATCGGCGACCTCGTTCTCCTCGCCGAGACCCGCCCGCTGTCCGCTACCAAGCGGTGGCGTCTGGTAGAGATCCTCGAAAAGGCCAAGTAGGTCTTTTCAGCGAAACCCCCGTTCCCGTCAGGGTGCGGGGGTTTCCGCGTTAAAGGCAATCACCGGGTGCTCAACCCCCCGGTGATCGAGCCTGTCGAGATCCTGGTGTGGTATGGGGGACCGGCTCAACTGTGCTAGGATATTGAGTTTGTATGGCGCCTTCTGTGCGCCGTCATCAACCTCGTAAACAATCGTGCCACGGCATAATGCCCCCTTGCCCCCCGATCCGTACGGATCCAGGCTGGGGTGCACATGTTTTTGGCACGGGCGTTTAGGCCTGGTCTGGCAAAATCCAGGCAGGTCAAGAGACACCCCGATCAACCGTTCCGCAAGGCTCATTCCGTAGGAAGATTTTCGGTCTGAGAACCGGCGCGACGCAAGGAGTAAATAGTGATTCAGCAGGAGTCGCGACTCAAGGTCGCCGACAACACGGGTGCTAAGGAAATCCTTACCATTCGCGTTCTCGGTGGATCTGGCCGTCGCTACGCAGGCATCGGTGACGTTATCGTCGCCACCGTCAAGGATGCAATCCCGGGCGGCAACGTAAAGAAGGGCGACGTCGTCAAGGCTGTCATCGTCCGTACCAAGAAGGAACGCCGCCGTGCGGATGGTTCCTACATCAAGTTTGACGAGAACGCAGCTGTGATCCTGAAGGCTGACGGTGACCCCCGCGGTACCCGTATCTTCGGACCGGTTGGTCGTGAACTTCGTGACAAGAAGTTCATGAAGATCGTTTCTCTGGCTCCGGAGGTGCTTTAGTCCATGGCTAAGATCAAGAAGGGTGACCTCGTTCAGGTCATCACTGGCGCCAAGGCTGAGCGCGGCGGCGACCGCGGCAAGCAGGGCAAGGTCCTGCGTGTATTCCCGGACACCAACCGTGTGTTGGTAGAGGGCATCAACCGCGTCACCAAGCACACCAAGGTCGGTCAGTCGCAGCGCGGCACCAAGACCGGTGGCATCGAAGTTGTCGAAGCTCCGATCCACATCTCCAACGTGGCTCTGGTAGACCCGTCCACCAAGAAGCCCACCCGCGTAGGTTTCCGCATCGACACCGTTGAGCGCAATGGCGTGAAGCGTGAAGTGCGTATCCGCGTGGCCAAGAGCTCAGGGAAGGACATCTAATGACTGAGACTCTCGAGACTCCGGCAGCGAAGATTGTTCCTCGTCTGAAGACCAAGTACGCAGACTCCATCAAGGACACCCTCCGCGAAGAGTTCAAGTACGAAAACGTCAACCAGGTTCCCCGCCTGGTGAAGGTCGTTGTGAACATGGGTGTTGGAGATGCCGCTAAGGACTCCAAGCTGATCGAGGGCGCTGTCCGCGACCTCACCCTGATCACCGGCCAGAAGCCGCAGGTAACCAAGGCCCGCAAGTCGATCGCACAGTTCAAGCTGCGCGAAGGCATGCCCATCGGTGCACACGCTACCCTGCGTGGCGACCGCATGTGGGAATTCCTGGACCGCCTGGTCACCCTGGCTCTGCCGCGTATCCGCGACTTCCGCGGCCTCAGCAGCCGCCAGTTCGACGGTAACGGCAACTACACCTTCGGTCTGACCGAGCAGGTTATGTTCCACGAAATCGACCAGGATTCCATCGACCGCGTCCGCGGTATGGACATCACGGTTGTTACCACTGCCAAGACCGATGACGAAGGCCGCGCGCTGCTTAAGGCGCTTGGTTTCCCGTTCAAGGCCGAAGACTAATCAACTACGTAAAAGGTCCGGCGGACCGGCTCCACGCAGGATTCCTGCAGAAGCCAGCCCGCGGAAACCGTTATGAGGAAGGGCAAGAGCCCACATGACAATGACTGATCCAGTCGCAGACATGCTTACGCGTCTGCGCAATGCAAACTCGGCATACCACGATTCCGTGTCCATGCCGTACAGCAAGCTCAAGGCACGCGTTGCTGACATCCTGAAAGCAGAAGGCTTCATCGCCGGCTGGAAGGAAGAAGACGCCGAGGTTGGCAAGAAGCTGACTCTCGACCTGAAGTTTGGTCCGAACCGCGAGCGTTCCATCGCTGGCGTCCGCCGCATCTCCAAGCCGGGTCTGCGCGTTTACGCGAAGTCCACCAACCTGCCGCACGTGCTGGGTGGCCTGGGTATCGCAATCCTGTCCACCTCTTCCGGCCTGTTGACTGACAAGCAAGCCGGCAAGAAGGGCGTGGGCGGCGAAGTCCTCGCCTACGTCTGGTAACGGGAAAGGAAGAGAATAATGTCACGTATTGGACGTCTCCCCATCACCGTTCCTGCCGGCGTTGAGGTCAAGGTTGACGGCTCTGTCGTCAGCGTCAAGGGTGCCAAGGGCGAGCTGAACCACACTGTGGCCAGCCCGATCGAGGTCACTCTGGAAGCAGAAACCCTGACTGTCGCCCGCCCGAACGACGAGCGCGCCTCCCGTTCACTCCACGGCCTGACCCGCACCCTGATCTCCAACATGATCGAGGGCGTAACCAAGGGCTACGAGAAGAAGCTTGAAATCGTTGGTACCGGTTACCGCGTTCAGGCCAAGGGATCAGACCTTGAGTTCGCTCTCGGCTACAGCCACCCGGTCAGCGTCACCGCCCCGGACGGCATCACCTTTGCAGTTGAGTCCCCGACCAAGCTCTCTGTTGCAGGTATCAACAAGCAGCAGGTCGGCGAGGTTGCTGCCAATATTCGCAAGCTGCGTAAGCCTGACCCGTACAAGGGCAAGGGCATTCGCTACGCCGGCGAAGTCATCCGCCGCAAGGTCGGAAAGGCTGGTAAGTAACCATGGCCATCGCAATTAACAAGAAGCGTACGAACAAGAGCAAGGCTGCTGGTCGCAGCCGTCGCCAGCTTCGTATCCGCAAGCGCATCTCCGGTACGCCTGCACGCCCCCGTCTGGTTGTAAACCGTTCGGCCCGCCACGTATTTGTCCAGGTTGTCGATGACACCATTGGCCAGACCGTAGCGAGCGCTTCCACCCTGGAAGCGGACCTGCGTGCATTCGACGGCGACAAGACCGCCAAGGCCAAGCGCGTTGGTGAACTGGTTGCCGAGCGTGCGAAGGCTGCCGGTGTTGAAGCCGTAGTCTTCGACCGTGGTGGCAACAAGTACCACGGCCGGATCGCCGCCGTCGCTGACGGTGCACGTGAAGGTGGGCTGTCGCTGTGACGGAAGCAAACAAGGAAAAGGACACTGTGTCTGCAGATCAGAAGGCCCCTGAAGCCGCTGAAGCTACTGCCCCCGCAGCTGCTGCCGACGATCGCCGTGGCGGCGCCCGTCGTGGTGGCGAGCGTGGCGGCGAACGTGGTGGACGCGACGGCGGCCGTGGTGGCCGTGGTGGCCGCGACGGCGGTCGCGAAGCCGAGAAGAGCCAGTTCGTAGAGCGCGTTGTTACCATCAACCGCGTTTCCAAGGTCGTCAAGGGTGGTCGTCGCTTCAGCTTCACCGCACTGGTCGTCGTTGGTGACGGTAACGGTATGGTCGGCGTCGGCTACGGCAAGGCCAAGGAAGTTCCCGCCGCAATCGCGAAGGGCGTTGAAGAGGCCAAGAAGTCCTTCTTCCGCGTTCCCCGCGTTGGCAGCACCATCCCGCACCGCGTGCAGGGTGAAGCTGCTGCAGGCGTCGTAATGCTGCGTCCGGCTTCCGCCGGTACCGGTGTTATCGCCGGCGGTCCCGTGCGTGCGGTACTGGAATGCGTGGGCATCCACGACATCCTGTCCAAGTCGCTCGGTTCTTCCAACGCCATCAACATCGTTCACGCGACCGTTGATGCCCTGAAGCGCCTCGAAGAGCCGGCAGCCGTGGCAGCACGCCGTGGCCTGCCGCTGGACGAGATCGCTCCTCCGGCTCTGGTTAAGGCACTGATGAACCAGAAGGTAGGTGCCTAGCTCATGGCTAAGAACCTGATTCCCTCCGACGCACAGTTGGAGATCACTCAGATCAAGTCCGCCATTGGCGGCAAGCTGAACCAGCGCGAAACCCTGCGGTCCCTCGGCCTGAAGCGGATCGGCCACACTGTGGTCCGTACCGCCGATGCCGTGACCGTTGGCATGCTCAACACGGTTCCGCACCTGGTAAAGGTAGAGGAGGCGAAGTAAATGGCAGAGAAGAACACCGCCGAAAAGGCACAGGGCGCCGCTGCTGAGAAGCAGAACGCACTGAAGGTTCACCACCTGCGTCCCGCCCCGGGTGCCAAGACCGCCAAGACCCGTGTTGGTCGTGGTGAAGGTTCCAAGGGTAAGACCGCTGGTCGCGGTACCAAGGGTACGAAGGCCCGCTACCAGATCAAGGCTGGCTTTGCCGGCGGCCAGCTGCCGCTGCACATGCGCCTGCCGAAGCTGCGCGGCTTCAAGAACCCGTTCCGGGTTGAGTTCCAGGTTGTAAACCTGGACAAGCTCAACGAGCTGTTCCCGGAAGGCGGCGACGTCACCGTGGAGAGCCTGGTTGCAAAGGGTGCAGTTCGCAAGAACCAGCCCGTCAAGGTGCTGGGCACCGGCGACATCACCGTCAAGGTGAACGTCACGGTTGACGCATTCTCGGCCAGCGCGGTCGAAAAGATTGCAGCAGCAGGCGGAACCACCACCGCTCTCTAGGGAAACCTGCAGAACGGCGTTGCTTTTGCACGTTGCAAACTCCCGGTGTACGGGGCTTCGGCCCTGTACACCGGGAGTTTTTCTTAACCCACACCCGGGCTATGGTGCCCTACGATTGTTCGCATCCCGTATGGACCCGTTAGACTCGGTTTCTGGGATTCTTTGATACCCACATCACCCCACTCTCTTAAAAACTCAGGAGGACGCTTGCTTAGCGCATTTGGCCGGGCCTTTCGCACGCCTGATCTGCGACGCAAGTTGTTGTTCACGCTGGGAATTATCACGATCTTCCGCTTGGGTGCGTTTATCCCCTCGCCGGGCGTGGACTACCAGAATGTCCAGCAATGTTTGCAGGCAGGTCAGACAGCCGGTGGGCTGTACCAGCTGGTCAACCTGTTCAGCGGCGGCGCGCTGCTGCAGGTCTCGGTCTTCGCCCTGGGAATCATGCCGTACATCACGGCCAGCATCATCGTCCAGCTGCTGCGGGTGGTCATTCCCCGCTTCCAGGAGCTCTATGAGGAAGGTGCCGCGGGACAGTCAAAGCTGACTCAGTACACGCGGTACCTGACCATCGCCCTGGGCCTCCTGAACGCCACAACCCTTGTGTCACTGGCCCGCTCCGGCCAGCTGCTTCCGGGTTGTGCGCTGCCGATCATCCCTGATACCAGCATCATCACCACCATCCTGATCATCATCACCCTGACGGCCGGCACCGGCCTGATCATGTGGATGGGTGAGCTTGTGACGGAAAAGGGCGTCGGCAACGGCATGTCCCTGTTGATCTTCACCTCGATCGCAGCATCCTTCCCCACTTCCCTCGGCGCCATCTGGTCCTCGCAGGGTCCGGGCACCTTCTTTATGGTCCTGGTGATCGGCCTGGTCACCGTTGCACTGGTGGTCTTCGTGGAGCAGTCCCAGCGCCGTATCCCGGTCCAGTACGCCAAGCGCATGGTGGGGCGGCGGACGGTTGGCGGCACCAGCACGTACATCCCGATCAAGGTGAACATGGCCGGCGTCGTGCCCGTCATCTTTGCCTCCTCGATGCTGTACCTGCCGGGCCTGATCGCACAGTTCAACACCCCCACCAACGGTGACCCGATTCCGGGCTGGGTTGAATGGATCAGCAACAACCTGGTCCTTGGCGACCAGCCGATCTACATGGCGCTGTACTTCGCCATGATCGTTTTCTTCACCTACTTCTACGTCGCGATCACCTTCAACCCTGAAGAAGTCTCGAACAACATGAAGAAGTACGGCGGCTTCATTCCCGGTATCCGTGCGGGCAAGCCGACGGCGGACTACCTCCAGTACGTGCTTGCCAGGATCACCCTCCCCGGCGCCCTTTACCTGGGCTTCGTGGCGTTGATTCCGCTTGTGGCACTCGTGCTGATCAATGCCAACCAGAACTTCCCGTTCGGAGGCACCTCGATCCTGATCATGGTGGGTGTTGGCTTGGAAACGGTAAAGCAGATTGACGCTCAGCTTCAGCAGCGTCATTACGAAGGGCTATTGCGATGACCAAAATGTTGATTATTGGACCTCCCGGTTCCGGTAAGGGAACCCAGGCCGAACGGATCTCCGAACGCCTCGGCGTCGTGGCGATCTCCACGGGCGATATTTTCCGTGCCAACGTCAAGGGCGAAACCCCGCTGGGCATTGAGGCCAAGAAGTACATGGACGCCGGCGATTTCGTTCCGGACAGCGTCACCAACAAGATGGTCCGTGACCGCCTGAACGAAGCCGACGTCGAAGACGGCTTCCTGCTGGACGGCTACCCGCGCACCACTGCCCAGGTTGATTACCTTGACGGCATCCTTGCCGAAAGCCAGGACTCCCTGGACGTTGTCCTGCAGCTCACTGCTGACGACGAGGAACTCGTGACCCGCCTTCTGGGCCGCGCCAAGGAAACGGGCCGCAGCGATGACAATGAAGCCGTCATTCGTCACCGGCTGGATCTCTACCACGAGCAGACCGAAGCCGTTGTGGCCAAGTATGCCGAACGCGGCATCCTGACCCGCGTTGATGGCATCGGCGGCATCGACGAAGTCACCGACCGCGTTATGCAGGCCATCAAAGAGGCCCAGACCGCCTAAATTTGGCGTAGGACTGACAAGGCTCCTCCCGGAATCCGGGAGGAGCCTTAGTCATTGAAAGGAAGCACCATGGCATTTGGCCAGCCCCGCATTGAATACAAGAACAACCAGCAGATGCGCACCATGCATGAGGCCGGACTGGTCCTCAGCCGCGCTCTCGATGCCGCTGTGGCTGCTGCCGTGCCCGGTGTGACCACCAAGCACCTGGACGATGTCTTCGCGGCCGTCCTGAGCGAGTCGGGCGCCAAGTCCAACTTCCTGGGCTACCACGGCTTCCCGGCCACCATCTGCACCTCCGTCAACGACGAGGTGGTGCACGGCATCCCCGGCGGTCGCCAGCTCGAGGACGGGGACATCATTTCCATCGACGGCGGCGCAATCGTCAACGGCTGGCACTCCGATTCTGCCCGGACCGTCATTGTGGGAACCGCCGACCCTGATGACCAGCGGCTCTCCGACGTCACCGAACAGGCCATGTGGCACGGTATCGCCGCCCTGGCCAAGGGCAAGTTCGTGGGGGACATCGGCGCCGCGATCGATGACTACGTGTCCTCTGTGCCCGGCAAGAAGCTTGGCATCCTGGAGGATTACGTCGGGCACGGCATCGGCTCCGAGATGCACATGGCTCCAGACGTGCTGAACTACCGCACCAGCCACCGCGGACCGAAGATCCGGCCGGGCCTGTGCCTGGCCATCGAGCCCATGCTGGTCCGGGGCAGCATCGAGACCGCCGTGCTGGACGACGACTGGACGGTGGTCACCACTGACGGTTCACGTTCCTGCCAGTGGGAGCATTCCGTGGCCGTCCATGAGGCCGGTATCTGGGTACTTTCTGCGCCCGACGGCGGTGCGTCGCGGCTGGTCCCGCTCGGCGTCACGCCCGTCCCCATCCCGTAAGGAGCAGGCAGCCGCCCGGTGATCGAGCGCCCGGTGATCGAGCTTGTCGAGATCGGGTTTCGACTAGCTCAACCACCGGGGTTTCGACTAGCTCAACCACCGGGGTTTCGACGCGCTCAACCACCGGGGTTTCGCTCCCCAACCGCCCCCTAACCTCGCAAGCTCGGCCAGGGAACCCTGCGGCCGTGGCCCCAAGCTCAACCACCGGGGACAGGCTCAACCACCGGGGGTCGGGCTATGCCTTCAGCTTGGGCTTGACGTCCTTGGCGTAGATGCCTTCAAGCGTTGCCTTGAGCTCCGTCATGGTGGCCTTGACGTCGGCCTCCTGGGTCAGGATCTTCGCGGCCGCCTTGGCCATCTCCTGGTCCGCTCCGGGCAGGAACGCGCGGGCGTTGTCCTGCACACGGGTTACTTCGAGCTGGTCCATGGCGATCTTGATCTGTGGCGTTTTGGCGAGCACTGAAGTCATGTCCGCGGAGACCCGGGTGGGCATATAGCCGGTTGCTGCCGAGAATGCAGCGGTGTTCTCCGGTTCAGTGACGAACTGTAGGAACATGGCCGCTGCGAGCTGCTCCTCCGGGCTTACGCCGCTGGGGATGCCCAAGCCGGCGCCGCCCGTGGGGCAGACACCGGTGGTTTCCTTGGTTCCACCGGGCAGGAAGCCAACGCCCACGTTGAACGTTGCCGCCTTGAGGATGCCGATCAGGGACCCGGTGGACGACAACGTCGCCGAGGCCAGGCCGGCCGCGAAGTCGTCGGCAGATTCCTTCGAGGAAACGCCTGCCCAGGCGTCCTTGTACACCGAGTCCTGTGCGGCCTGGAGTGCCGCTACCGAGGCGTCCGAATCACAGGTGATGTTCCAGTCCTTGGACCAGGACCCACCCTCGCCCCACAGGTTGTTCTGCAGGGTCCAGCCCGCGTAGCCGGCAAGCGCCGGGTGCATAAATGCGAACTGCGCGCCCGAAGCTGCCTTCAGCTTGGGAGCCCACTCGGCGAATTCCTGCCAGGTGGCCGGCGCACGGTCGGGGAGCCCGGCCGCAGCGAAGTGGTCCTTGTTGTAGTAGAACAGCGGGGTGGAGCGGCCGTAGGGGAGTGCCCACTGCTTGCCGTCGTACTGGTAGTCCTCCACCAGCGAGGTGCGGAAGTCATCCAGTTGGATGTCCAGCTGCTTCACCAGGGAGTCCAGCGGGATGATGCTTTCGTTCAGGTAGTAGCGGAACCACCAGACGTCCGAGAGGACCACGAGCGCCGGCAGGCCTGACTTGGCGGCCTGGGCGGTTTGGAACTTCTGGGCAATCTCCTCGTAGTTGGCACCTGCCGTCACCAGGTTCACCTTGATGTCCGGGTACTTGGCCTCGAACTTGGCGATGGTTGCCTTCTCCACCTCCTGGGATTTGCCCGGGTGGTTGGACCAGAAATCGATAGACGCCGCCGGCTTGATGCCGCTGAAGTCCAGGGCTGCGGCTTCGGCGGTGCCGCTGGTGCCTCCTGTTGCGGGTCCGCCGCACGCGGTCAGCGCAGCTGTGCCCGCTCCGGCTGCTGCAAGGGAGAGAAACAGCCTTCGGTCAAGATTCAAAGCCATGGTGGTGCCTTTCGATTGATGCGGATGCGGTTGGTGGAGAAGCAATGGTGTGGAGATTCGACGGCGGGGGAGTGCAGGATGGTGGCCGGCGGGCACCGGAGCGACATCAGCCGGTGACGCTGCCCTGGGTCAGCCCCGCCACGATGTAGCGCTGAAGCATGGCGAAGATGACCAGCACCGGCAGGATCACCAGGACCGCGCCGGCCATCATGATGCCCCAGCCTTCGGCGTTGCTCTCGGAGTTCTGCAACAGCGTGAGGCCTACCGGGAGGGTCATGCTTTCCGGCTTGTCCGTGATGATGAGCGGCCAGATGTACTCGTTCCATTCGCTGACCACGGTGACCAGGGCAACGGTGGCGATGGACGGCAGCGATACGGGCGCCACGACCTGCCACAGACGCCGCCAGTGCCCGGCGCCGTCGATCTCTGCCGCCTCGAGCAGGGAGCCCGGAAGGGTCAGGAAGTGTTGGCGCAGGAGGAACGTTCCGAAGGCGGTGCCAAGCCCGGGAAGGATGATGCCCCACAACGTGTTCTTGCCGCCTAAGCCTGCGATCAGGATGTAGTTGGGCAGAATGGAGACCTGCGGCGGGACCATCAGCGCTACCAGGATCAGCACGAAAATGGCGTTCTTGAACGGGAAGCGCACGAAGACCAGTGCATAGGCAGTCAGAATGGCCAGCAGCACCTTGATAGCGGAACCCACCACTGTGACGACGGCGCTGTTCATAAAGAACATGCCGAACGGGACAGTGGTCATGGCCGCCTGGTAATTCGCAGGGTTCAGGCTCTCCGGCAGGACGTTCAGGTCAAGGGTGATGATCTCGCTTGGCTGTTTGAAGGAACTGAGCACCATCCACAGCAGCGGCAGGAACACCACGAGGACCGCGATCATCAGCGGCACATAGCCGCCCACGAGGGTCTGGACCAGATTGGAACGGGAGAAAACGCGCAGGGGCGCGCCGCCGTCGTCGGACACTGTGGAAAGCCCGGCACGTGTAGTGGTGCTCACGAGTAGTGCACCTTCCTCTCCACAAAGCGCAGCTGCAGCACGGTGACCGCAAGCAGGACGACGAACAGGACCACGGAGATCGCGGCCGAATAGCCGGCACGGTTGTAGGCACCGAAGGCCTGCAGGTAGGACTCGTAAATCAGGGTGCTGGTGCCGGTTCCCAGGGGCGTCATGATGCGGATGAGGTCGAACGCCTGAAGCGAGCTGAGCATGGTGGTGATCAACAGGAAGAACGTGGTGGGGGAGAGCAGCGGCAGTGAAATGCTGAGGAACCGGCGGATGTTCGTGGCACCGTCCAGTGCTGCCGCTTCCATCACGTCCCTGGGCAGTGACTGCAGCCCCGCCAGGAACACCACTGCGCAATAGCCCAGGTTTTTCCAGACGTAGACGATGATCACCATGGTGAGGGACAGTTGCGGATTGTTGATCCACTGTGGGCTGGCCATACCCAGCCCGCGCAGGATCCAGGACAGGACGCCATAGCCTGGGTCGAAGATAAACAGCCAGACAAGCCCGACGCCGACTCCTGACAAAACGTAGGGGGCGAACACTGCCGAGCGGGCAAAGGTGGTCCCGCGCACCTTGGAGTTCAGGGCCAGGGCAACCAGCAGGCCCAGGACCATGGACCCGCCGACAGTCGCTACCGTGAAGACCCCGGTGATGCCCAGGACCCGGGCCGCGTCCGCGCTGGTGAAGAACGTGATGTAGTTTTCCAGCCCCACAACAGTGGCGGTAGCGGAGCCCAGGGTCCAGTTCAGTGTGGAGTAGTAGATGTTGTTGACCAGTGGAACGTACGTAAAGACTCCGATCAGCAACAGGTTGGGCAGCGCCAGCGCAAGGAAGACCACAAAGTCGCGCTGTGACCGTTTTGACCAGCGGTTGCGAGGCGGCTGAACCTTGGGTGCTGTTGTGGAACCCGTTGCGGCAACAGGTTCGGGGCTGCTCTGCCGGGCAGGCGCAGGCATGGTGTCGGCATAGTCGGTCATGGGACCCTATCGGGAAAATGCGCCGTGATCCGGCGGGTAGCTGTGTGGGTTTCAGGCGTAACTGAGATCAGCCCACCACATGCCAGGCCATCAAAATCCCGGTTCCGGGGTGTTCGGGAAACTGTTGGCCTAAGTTTCGAACCTTGTTAACTGGGCGTTGGCAGGGGAGCAGCCAAATGTTTCCGCTGAGGCCGCGAACGAGCGCCGGTGGTTGAGTCCCCGATGATCGAGCCTGTCGAGATCCGACCGGTTCAACCACCCACCGGGCACAATGGGTCAATGGGACAAATCACTGATGTGCCGGGAATCAGGGTGGGGCATGTCCAGCGGACAGGCGACGGCTGGCTGACCGGGGTCACGGTTGTGCTTCCGCGACCCGGGACTATCGGCTCGGTGGACGTCCGTGGCGGCGGCCCGGGAACGCACGAGACCGACGCGCTGAATCCCACCACGCTTGTATCCACCGTCGACGCCGTTGTCCTGACCGGCGGGAGCGCGTACGGACTGGCCACCGCGCATGGTGCCCAGCGGTGGTGTGAGGAAAACGGCCGCGGTTTCCCGGTGACCGGGGGTGTGGTGCCCATCGTTCCTGCCGCCGCGATCTTCGACCTTGGCCGGGGTGGTGACTTCAGTGCACGTCCGACGGCGGACATGGGCTACGCGGCAACCGCCGCCGCTGCGGCGCAGGAGGAGGGTCACGACGTCGAACGCGGCCCTGTTGGTGCAGGAACCGGAGCGCTCATAGCCAGGGGCCAATACCGGGGCGGCGTGGGTACTGCTTCGCTGACCCTGGAGAACGGGGTTGTGGTTGGGGCTTTGGCGGTTGTGAATGCGCTGGGGGCGCCGGTGGATCTCGACAGGCTCGATCACCGGGAGGAGGGGGATCTCGACAAGCTCGATCACCAGGGATTGAACACCACCCTTGTTGTGGTTGCTACGGACGCCGTGCTGGATGCGGCCGAGTGCTACAGGACGGCGTCGGCTTCACATGCCGGCCTTGCCCGGGCGTTGAACCCGTCGCACACCCTGGCTGACGGCGATACCGTTTTCTGCCTCGCAACGGGAGAAGTGGCACTTGACCGCAGCGACGAAGCTGCCCGGCAGATCAGCCTCATTACCCTGCAGAGTGCGGCAGCCGACGTCGTACGCCTGGCAATCCTGGACGGGGCACGTGCCTATCCGGGCCCGGTACGTTAGTATTGCCGATTTAACTTTTGCAGTCCCACAGGGTAGTGTTGTTTGTTGGTTGTCTGCCCTGCCACGCCCTTTTGGGTCTTGGAGGCGGCGATCGATCAAACAAAAACGTCCGTGGTCCTCCCTGTGCAATCCGGTGGGCTGCGGCAAACAACAGTTAGCGGAGGGTATGGCCAAGAAGGACGGGGTCATTGAGATCGAGGGCGTTGTGACGGAGGCTCTGCCCAACGCGATGTTTCGCGTTGAGCTGACCAACAAGCACATCGTTCTGGCGCACATCTCAGGAAAGATGCGTCAGCACTACATCAGGATTCTCCCGGAGGACCGCGTAGTGGTGGAGCTCAGCCCGTACGACCTCACCCGTGGTCGTATCGTCTACCGCTACAAGTAAATTGCTGGGCGGCCCAAGCGCAAGCTGAAAGCTGCTCCAGTTGACCAACTGTTACACGCAAAGGAACGCCATGAAGGTCAAGCCGAGCGTCAAGCAGATCTGCGAAAAGTGCAAAGTGATCCGCCGTAATGGCCGGGTCATGGTGATCTGCGAGAACCCGCGCCACAAGCAGCGCCAGGGCTAATTTCCTCCCTGAGGAAACCCTGGGCCGCAACCCACGCAAGTAAATAAAGGCAGCACAAGCTGTACTGGGACATTGAGCAACAAAGAGCCCGGACAGCTAACCCCCGGTCGGAGGCTGGGGCCGCACAGCACGTGCGGGTGTACTGCCTACGACCTCCGGTTTATTCAAGGAGTACTGCCACTATGGCTCGTCTCGCTGGCGTAGACATTCCCCGCGAAAAGCGGTTGGAAATTGCGCTTACTTACATCTACGGCGTGGGCAAGACCCGTGCACACGAAACCCTGGCTGCCACTGGCATCAGCGCTGACGTTCGCGTCAAGGACCTGACTGATGCACAGCTGGTTGAGCTGCGTGACTACATTGAAGGCAACTACAAGGTTGAGGGTGACCTTCGCCGCGAAGTAGCAGCAGATATCCGCCGCAAGGTTGAAATCGGCAGCTACGAAGGCCTGCGCCACCGCAAGGGCCTGCCCGTACGCGGTCAGCGTACGAAGACCAACGCACGTACCCGCAAGGGCCCGAAGCGTACCGTCGCCGGCAAGAAGAAGGCTCGTTAAATCCCCTAGGGATTCAACGGCTTTCCCCCATAACTTTCTGTAGGAGAAAAAATGCCCCCGAAGACTCGTGGCGCGGTTCGCAAGCCGCGTAAGAAGGACAAGAAGAATATCGCGCTGGGCCAGGCGCACATCAAGAGCACGTTCAACAACACCATCGTTTCCATCACGGATCCGACCGGTGCTGTTATCTCCTGGGCTTCCTCAGGTGAGGTTGGCTTCAAGGGTTCGCGTAAGTCCACCCCGTTCGCTGCCCAGATGGCTGCCGAAGCCGCTGCCAAGCGTGCGCAGGAGCACGGCATGCGCAAGGTCGACGTATTCGTCAAGGGACCGGGCTCCGGCCGCGAAACCGCGATCCGTTCGCTGCAGGCCGCTGGCCTCGAGGTTGGCTCCATCCAGGACGTCACCCCCGCAGCCCACAACGGCTGCCGCCCCCCGAAGCGCCGCCGCGTCTAAGTAACTTCAGCGTTGGAGGAGTTTGCCCGGACCATCACTGGTCCGGGCAGACCCTCCGGCGCTAAAGGCAACAGACTCGATTTTCCACCACCTGTGTTGCGTCATATAGCGGATGCTCGCCGAAAGGAAACCTAAGTGCTCATTGCACAGCGCCCCACCCTCTCCGAAGAGGTAGTCTCCGAAAACCGTTCGCGTTTCATCATTGAACCGCTGGAACCGGGCTTCGGCTACACCCTCGGAAACTCCCTCCGCCGTACCCTGCTCTCCTCCATCCCCGGTGCCGCTGTAACCAGCATCCGGATCGATGGCGTGCTGCACGAGTTCACCACGGTTCCGGGTGTCAAGGAAGATGTCACCGAGATCATCCTGAACATCAAGAGCCTGTCGGTTTCCTCCGAGCACGATGAGCCGGTTGTTGCTTACCTGCGCAAGCAGGGACCCGGAGTCGTCACCGCCGCGGACATCGCTCCTCCGGCCGGCGTCGAATTCCACAACCCGGATCTGCACATTGCCACGCTGAACTCGAAGGGCAAGTTCGAACTCGAACTGACCATCGAGCGCGGCCGCGGCTA
The DNA here is from genome assembly GCF_049810315.1 of Pseudarthrobacter sp. J47. Taxonomy (GTDB): domain Bacteria; phylum Actinomycetota; class Actinomycetes; order Actinomycetales; family Micrococcaceae; genus Arthrobacter. The sequence goes on along the minus strand of NZ_CP187358.1, from coordinate 2,979,687 downwards.
CGTTTCAGCAGCTCAGAACAAGTCCGGCGACTCGGAGATCGGCCGCATTCCGGTTGACTCCATCTACTCGCCGGTGCTGAAGGTTACTTTCCGCGTGGAAGCAACCCGTGTTGAGCAGCGCACCGACTTCGACAAGCTGATTGTCGACGTCGAGACCAAGCAGGCCATCGCCCCGCGCGATGCCGTTGCTTCCGCAGGCACCACCCTGGTGGAACTGTTCGGTCTGGCCCGCGAGCTGAACACCGCAGCTGAAGGTATCGAGATCGGTCCGTCGCCGACTGACGCTGCCCTGGCAGCTGACATGGCTCTGCCGATCGAGGATCTGGACCTCACCGTCCGTTCCTACAACTGCCTCAAGCGTGAGGGCATCCACACCGTGGGTGAACTCGTTGCCCGCTCCGAGGCTGACCTGATGGACATCCGCAACTTTGGTGCGAAGTCCATTGACGAGGTCAAGGCAAAGCTGGTTGAACTGGGCCTGTCCCTCAAGGACTCGCCTCCCGGTTTTGACCTCGCAGCGCGTGCCGCAGCAATTGAAGAGGACGACGCCGCTTACAGCGACGACGAGCTCTAACAAGCAGATCTTGGCCGTCAGGTCCAGCGATGGACCTGACCGGCTTACATAACAGGAGAAACAATTATGCCTACCCCCACTAAGGGTCCGCGTCTCGGTGGCGGCCCGGCTCACGAGCGTCTGATGCTCGCGAACCTGGCAGCTGCACTGTTCGAGCACAAGCGGATCACCACCACGGTGACCAAGGCCAAGCGCCTGAAGCCGTACGCAGAGCGCCTGGTTACCTTCGCCAAGCGTGGCGACCTCGCTTCCCGCCGCCGCGTTCTCGGCCTGATCAGCAACAAGGGCGTTGTCCACGAGCTGTTCACCGACATCGCGCAGGCTGTGGAGAACCGCGACGGCGGCTACACCCGCATCACCAAGATCGGCAACCGTAAGGGCGACAACGCTCCCATGGCTGTCATCGAGCTGGTTCTCGAGCCGCTTTCCGCCAAGCAGGCTGTTGTAGCCGAGGCTTCCAAGGCTGCTGAGAAGGCTGCTCCGGCCGCCGAAGAAGAAGCTCCCGAGGCCGAGGTTGTAGAGACCGAAGCTGCTGAGGCTCCCGAAGCCGCTACCGAAGAGGCTCCGGCCGCTGAGGAAGCTGCTGAAGAGGCTCCGGCCGAGGAGAAGGAAGCGAAGTAATTCGCTGATTTTCTTCGCATAGACTTAAGTCTATGAACGAACAAAAACCCGCGGCCCCCGTTTTAGGGGGCGGCGGGTTTTTGCGTATCCGGCTGGATTTGGCGTACGACGGCGGCCCCTTCAGCGGGTGGGCGGTGCAGCCGGATCGGCGTACAGTCCAGGGAACGCTGGAGAGTGCGCTGGAGCTTTTGGTCAGGCGCCAGGTCCGTGTCACAGTCGCCGGCCGCACCGATGCCGGCGTTCACGCGCGCGGTCAGGTGGTGCACCTGGACCTAACGGAAGCCGAGTGGCTGGGACTGAACAGGGGAGCGGAGCTGGATCCCGCCGTCGCGCTCCTACGCCGGTTGCGGGGCGCTCTGAGCCGTATCCTCGGCGACCTTACCGGCGCGATCGAAGTCCATAGCGTGACCTTGGCGCCTCCCGGGTTTGACGCGCGGTTCTCGGCCCTGTGGCGCCGCTACAGCTACCGCATAGCGGACGGCCCGGCCCTCTGGGACCCGCTGGGCCGTTACTCCACCATGTGGCACAAGAACCAGCTGGACGTGGACCTGTTGAACGAAGGCGCCGCCCAGCTCCTGGGCCTGCAGAACTTCCTGGCCTTCTGCAAGCCCCGCGAAGGTTCCACCACCATCCGGGAACTGCAGCGCTTCGAGTTTGCCCGCGGTGAGGACGGCATCATTGTTGCTACCGTCCAGGCGGATGCGTTCTGCCACAACATGGTGCGGGCGCTCATCGGCTCTGCCCTGTACGTGGGGGAAGGCGCAGTGCCGCCGGGCTGGCTGCATGAGCGGCTGATTGCCAGGAAGCGGGACGCGAAGTCAGTTCTTGCGCCGCCGCATCCCCTGGTGTTTGAGGAAGTGGCATACCCGTCCGACGACGAACTCCTGGCGCGTGCCGAGCTCACCAGGGCGCTGCGGGAGTAGCCACGCCTCGCTGGTCGAGCCCGTCGAGACCGCTCCGGTGGTCGAGCTTGTCGAGACCCCTGATCGCGACCCAAACGCAGCGGACCCCCTCGGTTCTGGGTGCCGAGGGGGTCCTGTCTGTGAGGCGCCGATGGGCGCGGGCTGGGAGGCAGCGGCTATCGATTCATCCGTTCGAACGTGTCGATGATGTTCAGGACCGTCGGCCCCAGCAACACAATGAACAGGGTGGGCAGGATAAAGAAGATCAGTGGGAAGAGCATTTTTACGGGCATCTTCATGGCGTGTTCCTCGGCCCGCTGTTTGCGTTTGATCCGCATGTCCTTGGCCTGGGTTTTGAGTACGTTGGCTATGGCGATTCCGTAGATGTCCGCTTGGACAACCGCGCGCACGAATGTCCGGACGTCGGGAACATCCACGCGCTGGGCCAATGCCAGGTAGGCATCCTTTCGGCTGCGTCCCACCTGGATATCCTGCAGCGTCCTGATGAGTTCATCCGCCAGCGGTCCGCCGTTGAATTCGCCAACCCGGCTCATTGCCGCTTCGAACCCCAGGCCGGCCTGTACGGAAATGAGCATTTGGTCCAGGGCGTTGGGAAGTTCCAGCCGAATTGCTTCACGGCGCTTCTGTGCCCTGTTCCGAATCAGCAGGTCCGGCAGAAAGTAGGAGAGAAGCGCGAGACCCAGGCAGAGCAGCAGGCGTCCGCCCGAAGGGGCTGCCATATAGACGAGGAAAGCAAGCACGGATCCAGCGAAGCCAAGGAGCGGTTTGGCCATGATGACTTTCTGCAGCGGCCATTGTCGCGGCCGTCCCGCTCCGGCCAGCTGCTTGTCCAGCCAGGCGACGTAGCCTTTAGGTGTCAGCCTGCCCGAGAGATGAGCGAACTGCTCGCCCCGGCTGGTGGCTTTTTCAGCGGCACTTGCCTTATTGCCCAGGTTCGCCTGGATCCTGCGGAATCCCGCCCTGTCCCCGGATAGACCGAGCCAGACCATGGCGGAAATCGGGACCACGATGGCCAGGACTGCGGCATACGCGAGAGGTTGCATGTTCGCGGCCTCCCTAGAACTTCGGCTTAATAAGGCGGCTTAGCCGCAGCCCGCCGAGGGACAGAAGTACCAGGGCCACGGCTATCATCAGGAAGCCGGGAACTGTGGAGGTAAAGACCCTTGCATACAGGGGGTTAATGAAAATCAGGACGGCGAACATCACCACAGGCAGGGCCATCAGTACCATTGCGGACATTCGGCCTTCGGCACTGAGGGCACGGACCTGTCCCCTGATCTGGTTTCGGTCACGAATGGTGTCGCCCACGTGATCCAGCACCTCGGCGAGGTCGCCACCGACTTCCCTGTGGATCTCAATGGCACGTGCTATCCACAGGAAATCTTCGCTCGCGGTGCGCTGCGCGACATCCGATAATGACGCGCCCAGATCCCGGCCTATCCGCGTTTCATTAACAACCCGGGCAAGTTCCTCAGACATCGGGGCGTCGTTTTCCTGCGCCGCGGCGTCGATCGCCCTGAGCAGGCTGTGCCCCACCCGGATTCCGCCGGCGAGCATCTGCAGCGTGTCAGGCACCTGCTCGTCAAAGCGCCGTCTGCGGCGGCCCACCAACAAACGCAGGAGCACCAGCAAGCCGACCGGTGTGACCAGAAGCAGCAGCGTGGCCAATCCAATTCCGCCAACCAGGTAGCCAAGGACTGCGGCCACCAGGGTTGCCGCGCCACCAGTCAACAAGTAGTCCCCGGGTTGCCTCTTGAGCCCGGCTTCGTCCAGGACATGCTGGTTCAGGATGCTGAAATCACCCTTGCGCAGACCCCGATTGAGCACGGATACCGACTGGTTTGTCAGCCGCGTCAACGCAGACTGCTGATCCATGGCCCCAGGCCTACGGCGGCTCAACGGGACGCCACCGCCAGGTTTCAGAACCACCAGGAACACGATGAGGACAGCCGCATAGACGAGGAACAAGCCTGCGACGAAAAGGCCTGCCGGCATGTCGCCCATCCTCACCGCCCCCTGGCCACTGGTTGCGCCCCGAATATCTGGGGGGAAACGTGGATGCCCAGTTCGGCGAACTTATCCGTGAACCGTGGCCGGACGCCGGTGGGGATTGGCCGCCCGCGGAACCGTCCCTGGGCATCAACTCCAGCTGAATAATCGAAGACAAAGGCATCCTGGAGGGTCACAACGTCGCCTTCCATTCCCTGGACCTCGGTGACGTGCGTGACGCGGCGTGTGCCATCCCGCAGGCGGGACAGATGGACGATGAGGTTAACGGCGGATGCCACCTGTTCACGCACGGCCCTGAGCGGAATGTCCATCCCGGCCATCAGCACCAGCGTCTCAAGCCTGGCAATTGCGTCCCGGGGCGAATTCGCGTGTACCGTGGACAGCGAACCGTCATGTCCGGTGTTCATGGCCTGGAGCATGTCCAGGCTTTCACCTCCGCGGACTTCACCAACCACAATCCGGTCCGGCCTCATTCGCAGTGAGTTGCGGACCAGATCGCGGATAGCAATTTCACCCTTGCCTTCGATGTTCGCCGGCCTGCTCTCGAGCCTCACCACGTGCTCCTGCTGCAGCTGCAGCTCAACCGCATCCTCGATGGTAATAATCCGGTCCGTGGCAGGAATGAATGAGGACAGGGCATTGAGCAAGGTGGTTTTGCCCGTGCCCGTGCCACCCGAAACGATGATGTTCAACCTGGCGTGAACGCACGCGTGGAGCAATTCAGCCATCTCTGGGGTGAGGCTGCCGAAGGCAATGAGTTTTTGGACGGTGAGGGCCTCCCGTCCGAACTTACGGATTGTCAGGGCCGGTCCGTTGACGGCCAGCGGGGGAATGATGGCGTTGACGCGGGATCCGTCTGCAAGCCGGGCGTCCACCAGGGGAGACGATTCATCAATCCGCCGTCCGATGCGGGACACGATGCGTTCAATCACCCGGCGCAATGCTTCGTCGGAGCCGAACCGCACTTCCGTCCTGAACAGCTGCCCGTCGCGCTCCACATACACCTGGTCGAAGCGGTTGACCATAACTTCGGTGATAGTGGGATCGTCCAGGAACCGCTGAATGGGGCCGTGGCCCAGCACGTCGTCGGAGACTTCCCTGATAAGGCGTTGCCGCTCACTGGATGTGAGCGGCACCTGTTCTTCGTCGACCACAATTTTTAGTTCATCCATCACGAACTTGTGAAGCTCCGCCTCCTCCAGGGAGGAGTCGGTGATACGTGAACCGAGGCGCTCGTAAAGGGCCTGGCTGGCACGTTCCTTCAAGGACGACAGTGCCTCGCTTGCAACAGCAGCGGTTTCGGGCACCGCCGCAACATGCACAGCAGCCGCATTTTCGAGCGTCATGGCGTCGTGGAGTGTGCCAAGTGTTGCCGGGACAGGAGGTGCACTGAACGGTGCCGGGGCCGCTGCCTGAAACGTCTCTTGTTGGTCAGGCTGCAGGCCTCGGGCTTTTTCGAGCCTGCGGGAGAGGTTCATTGGAGCACCGCCCTGCGGTGCAGCCGCTTGTGCGGGCGCAGTTCCCAGCCGGGTTTGAACCGGTCTACAAGCTGCCTCAACCCCCGTGCAGCCGGATCATGGCTTCCGTCCTGAAGCACGGGAATGCCCTTGTTGGTGGAGAACGGCAGGGCCCGCGAACGTGGAAGCACCACGTCCACAGGTGCGCCGATTGTGGCTTCCACGTCTGTGAGCGTCAGTCCACTCCGCCTGTCCGCCATGTTCAGGACCACATGGCGCCGGGGTGGGAGAAGGTCCAGTTCGGAGAGGATCTCAATACCGGTTCTGAGTCCCCGGATGCTGGGGACGTCCATTCCACAGATCCATACCGCATCCGTGGCCAGCTCCAGAGTTGCCAGCACATGTTCGCCCAGGCCCGGTGCGGTGTCCACCACCACAAACTGGAACTCCTGCTGGAGTTGTTTGAGCAGGTGCTTAACCTGTTCAGCGGAAATGCGATCCATCTCTACTGGATTCCTCGGTGCACACAGAGTGTAGATGTTTGTCGGATGCACGCTCAGGTACGTCTTGAGCACCATGGAATCCTGGCTTGCCGCCCCCACCACGGCGTCAGTTATTGTGTGCTGCGGTTCGATCATCAAGCCGCTGGCCACATCGCCGAACTGCAGGTCCAGGTCCACCAGGACCACGCTCATTGGGTAGCTCTGCCCAAGGCCCACTGCCAGGTTCGTCGCTACCGTGGTTTTCCCCACGCCGCCTTTTGGTGAAAGAACGGCAACGATCCGTCCGCCCTGCCGGTGTTCGGATTCCTCGGACGCGCTGGGAGCAAGGCCACGCCGTCGTCCGGCCGCAGCGAGGCTCGCCCGCTCCAACAGCACCTTGATCGTGTCCGCGTCGGCCTCCGCGCTGATGAGGTCCCGGATCCCCGCACGCATCGCCTGAAGAACCAGTTCGGGTGTCTGGTCCTCCACGAGGACTACGCTGATTTCCGGATACTGGAGATCCAGGATTGCCGAAAATTTCACGGCGTCTTCCGGTGGAAGCCCAGGGCCAAGGAGGAACACTTCCGGCGGCTCGCCCACAAGCTGGCCCAGCACGTCACCCGGGGTGTTGGGCAGGTAGTCGGCGTTAAAGTGGTGGAGGGAACCGGACATTCCCGCAGCGGCCTGCCGTGCCCGCTGCTCAAATGCCACGTCCGGGGTAATGATGACAAAGCGGCTCATTTGAATACCCTGCTTCCATTGACCACTCCGGTGTTGTCCTCGGCTGCCTCTGCCGGCTCTTTGGAGAGGTAAACGCGCCCATATTCAACGGCGTAAATGATCTTCTCCGCGTCCACGGAATTCCGGGCCAGGGTGATGAGGTACGTGTCATCACTCTTGACCTGGCCGGCCGGTGTATTGCCGGATGTGGAGGAACCTGATTCGGCGGCCGCTCCATCGCTGAACTGCGCAGCCGTCACCAGGACTTTGTGGAACGTCAATTGGGTGGCACTGGACTTGGTTTCATTTGCTCCGGTCTCCGGGTTGGTGGTGGTCTCGTCCAACGAGATAAAAACCCCAGCTGTGTCACCGGCCGAAATTTTTCCGCCTGCAACCCGCTCGATCGGCAAACGTAGGGTGAACTCCTGCATGCCTGCCGGCACGGCTACCCTGGACGGACCCAGGTAGGCTCCGGCGTCGATCATTCTGCTTGAGATCAATTGTTCACCGGGGACAAGGTCCACAGTGGTCACCTGGTTCTCCAGCGGTGCGAGATCCGATACTGCGCCAGGAGCGAGCGCAATCTTCGGGATTGCCTTCCGCACCAACGATTCCCGGAGCTCGCTGGCGGTGCTTCCCGCGGGAACGGGTTTATCTACAACGTAGACGGATTCCGTCTCCGTGTTGGCCATGGCCCGGTTGTCTGCGTTTTGGATATACGTGAAGAGTAAGACTGTGCCGACAATTGCCACCAGCAATGCGGCTACGCCTCCCAGCAGGCGAGTTTTCACTGTTTCCCCTTAGAACTATTGGACCAGGCGAATCTGCACTGTTCCTAAGTTGGCTCCGCCGCCTGGCCCCCCGGTAGTGGAGTCGATCGATTCGAACTTGACGAACTGTCCGATGATGCAGCGGTCCTGGCCCGCCGAGCAGGCCAGGTCCGTTGTCATCCCGGGGTCTGAGGCCGTATTACGGAACTCGTAGTCGTGGTTGTTCCCGAACTTCCAGCCCCAGATTTTGAACGTGGCGTAACCGATGATGTTGAACCTTCCGTTCTGTCCGTTGTTGGTTGCATCGTCAAAGACGGGAAAAGGGACCTTGACTTCACCCCCGGCCAGGATCGTGGCCCGCCATTCGGCCAGGATGGCTGAGCAGCCGGCGGGTGGGTTGTTTCCGGGATCAGAACCAAGCTCGTTGCTGCCCAGGGTGGACGCTGCCCTGCACGGGGCGTCCTGGTCGAGCCAGCCCCAACCTCCTGGGATTTCTGTTCCGGAGGGACCCGTGCAGGTCCCACCGGGCTTGTACGAAATCTTCTGGACAGTCGCTGTGTCGCTGGCCGTGGTGAGGTTCCAACACGTGTTGGACAGGGCGAGGGGGAATCCGGAGGCAGCACCCAAGGGCGCGGCGCCGGCGACGGCGTACGCCCCGACCGTGGCCGGTGGGGCATCGAGCGCACTGGCAAACATCTGGCTCAGGAAGCCGGCACCTGACGTTCCATCCCGGGTAGTTGTCCGCACTGTCCATTGGCCGGCAACGTCCATCTCAACTGACCCTGATAGGGCCGAGGCCCCGTCGTTGGCGTTGGCGTTGAGGAGTTCGGTGGCGAGAGAGTCGGCTTGAGCTTGGGTGCACGTTGCCTTATGGCATACCTGGGCCACCGCCAATGCGGCCCCGTCGGCACCGTTTTGAAGCTGTGCCCGCTCGGCGTAGATCTGGCCGGCATCCACTGCCAGGGCTCCGGCGCCGAGCAGGACCAGCATCATCACGGCAACCAGGACGCCGGATGCGCCGCGTTCAGGATCCAGGGAGTAACGACTCATCCGCCGCATCGCATTGCCCCCACTCCCGTGACTCCAAATCCCGTACCGAAGACCCCGGTGATCCCCGGGGCCGTGTAGCTGATGGTGACCTTGATGTTGGTGTTAGGCGCACAGGTTCCGGGACTGAACGCAAGTGCAAACGAGCTTGTGTCCAGCCCTGGGGCCCCAACCTGTGCCGCAGTGGTGGCCGTTCCCTGGTTGTTGTGTATCGCCATATTGCGGGCTGCTTCGCGGGCGGCCTGGGTGACAGACACTTGGGCGTTGAAGATGTTGGAGAACTCAATGATTCCGGCGACAAGGAGGAGCAGCACCGGGGCCACGAGGGCGAACTCGACGGCGACAGCACCACGGGATTTATCGCAGTGCGCAGCGTGACCAATTCTGGTGTTCATTGCCTGTCCCAGATCGGGTATGGATTCTGAACAGGCGCTTGCTGGTTCAACGGAACAAGCCCATCCGCCTGGCGGCAAATTTAGCTAGTCTTCCAAGCGCCTACTGCAGCTGCCAGATCGCCAAACCACTTACTGAGGGCGGCACCGAACAAGGTGACTCCAGCAATTACGACGAGTGCAATAAACGCCACGAGCAGCGAGTATTCCGTTGCTGTTGCGCCCTTTTCAGAACCCATCCGCGCCTTTACTCCGGAGACGAAAGCCATCATTGAGACCATAAGAGAAGTCATGTCATATTCCTTTGAATTCGGTGAAAACTGATGAGGGGATTCAACGAATTGCCCAGCTGCCCCCAAATACCAGCGGCTGGGCTTCGCTAAGCACAGAATGTCACCGGCCCTATATGACAACAATGCGTAGCGGTACCCGACTTTTAGCGGTGAATCGAATTTATGTACTCGGAATGATGGTGCTGTACTCGGTTTTGGAAGCGGGCACTACGTGGAACTGACTGTCTGCCTGCGGCTTCACGCGGCCGGCTGCATCCAGCCACCGACTGGAAGTGGGATCAGTACTCCCAGGGGCAGGGTCGATGCGGAAGAGCAAAGCGCTTCTTCTTTGGCGTGATTCCGGGAATTACCGCAATAGTAAGCATGGTAACTAGTTGGTTTGTTGGCCGTCCGGCGAGTCGGCCATAAAACCACATGAAGTCAGTCCAAGTATCCAGGTACATCATTGGCGGTGCCGGCGAGGGGCGCGATGCCAATTCGAAGGGTTTCCGGGCAGGAAGTCGCCGGCGAAGCATAAAGGACTAAGGCAATTGCTGTGCGGTGGACGGTGTGGATTGCGATGCCCCCGATGGTTGTGGAGGAGCGGGGAGCGGGTGGGGGGCATAAGTGCGCAGGAATGCGGCTCCAGCCCGGTATCCTTCAGTCCGATACCTCCAGTCCGATGCCATCCCGCCCGGTGCCATGGGGGTGCTCGACAGGCGCAGTGACGGCCGGCCGGGCCCGCGTGTTCCTCCGGGGGACGCCGCGCGTACCTCCGCGAAGTGCCGTAGGCGGCTGCCACGCTAGCCCATTTTGACCCGGCGCCTGCCTTAAGGCTAAAGTTGGTAGTCGTTGTGCGTGTCCTATCTCGATGATGCGTGCCCGCTTGAGAATCCGGTTGCAGGATAACTACTCAGCGGTCACATTCGGGACGTAAGGATGACTGGTTACATAGAGCCCTCACCTCTGTTCCGGTAGCGCATAGATAGTAGGTGCACGCGATTGGGTGACACCTAAACAAGAACGCCAGAATAAGAACGAGGCAAAAACCGTGCGTACGTACACCCCGAAGCCCGGCGATATCAACCGCCAGTGGCACGTCATTGACGCCACAGACGTTGTCCTTGGTCGTCTCGCCAGCCAGACCGCAATCCTGCTGCGCGGCAAGCACAAGGCCACCTTTGCATCCCACATGGACATGGGCGACTTCGTCATCATCATCAACGCTGAAAAGGTTGCCCTGACCGGCGCCAAGCTGGAGCAGAAGCGCGCATACCGCCACTCCGGCTACCCGGGCGGCCTGACCTCCACCACCTACGCGGAGCTCCTGGAATCCAACCCGGTCCGCGCCGTGGAGAAGGCCATCAAGGGCATGCTCCCGAAGAACTCCCTTGCTGCACAGCAGCTGGGCAAGCTGAAGGTATACCGCGGTGCAGAGCACCCGCACGCCGCCCAGCAGCCCAAGACTTTCGAAATTACCCAGGTCGCCCAGTAGTCCTGGCCACCAACAACTTATACAAGGAGAATCGTGGCTCAGAACGAAGAACTGACCACCGAAGCCGTTGAGGCTGAGGAAAACCTGACCAGCTACACCTCTGAGAGCGGTGCTGCTGAAGCAGCTGCTCCCAAGAAGGAGCGCCCGGCACTGACCGTTGCCGGCGCAGCAGTTGGCCGTCGCAAGGAAGCTGTTGCCCGCGTCCGCGTTATCCCGGGCTCCGGCAAGTGGACCATCAACGGCCGCGAGCTGGCCAACTACTTCCCGAACAAGCTGCACCAGCAGGACGTCAACGAGCCCTTCCGGATCCTGGATCTGGATGGCGCCTACGACGTCATCGCCCGTATCCACGGTGGCGGCATCTCCGGCCAGGCCGGTGCCCTGCGCCTCGGCATCGCCCGTTCGCTGAACGAGATCGACGTCGAGAACAACCGCGCCATCCTGAAGAAGGCCGGCTACCTCTCCCGTGACGCCCGCGTCATCGAGCGTAAGAAGGCCGGTCTCAAGAAGGCCCGCAAGGCTCAGCAGTACTCCAAGCGCTAATCCCGCTTACGGCGCTCCGGCGCTCACACAAAACCCGTTCCGCCCCTGTGGCGGGACGGGTTTTGTGCATTCCACGCCACGCCGTCCTGAAGTGGGTGGCTTCCCCGATCACGGGTTGGGCCGCACTTTCCCCTAGACTTGACCGGTGTCTAGATTATTTGGAACCGACGGTGTCCGCGGATTGGCCAATGGCCTCCTGACTTCTGAACTCGCAATGCAGCTGGCCCAGGCGTCCGCCGTGGTGCTTGGCCATGAACGCAGCGACTCCGGCGCCCGCCCCCGCGCAGTGGTTGCGAGGGACCCCCGCGCCAGCGGAGAATTCATCGCAGCCGCCGTCGAAGCAGGTCTTGCCAGCTCCGGAATCGACGTCTATGACGCCGGTGTCCTCCCCACTCCCGCAGCGGCCTACCTGGTGGCGGACCTGCATGCGGATTTCGGCGTGATGATCTCCGCCTCCCACAACCCGGCACCGGACAACGGCATCAAGTTCTTCGCACGCGGCGGCCAGAAGCTCCCTGACGAGGTGGAAGACGCCATCGAGGCGCAGATGGGTAAAGAACCCCACCGTCCCGTAGGCGGCGACGTGGGACGCATCCAGCGCTTCTCTGACGCCGAGGACCGCTACATCGTGCACCTCCTGGGCACCCTTCCGCACCGCCTTGACGGACTGACAGTGGTCCTGGACTGCGCCCACGGTGCCGCCAGTGGCTGCTCACCCCAGGTCTTCAAGGACGCCGGCGCGAACGTTGTGGTTATCGGCGCCGAACCTGACGGCCTGAACATCAACGACGGCGTGGGGTCCACTCACCTGGGCGAGCTCAAGCGCGCTGTGCTTGAGCACAAGGCAGATCTCGGGATCGCCCACGACGGCGACGCTGACCGCTGCCTCGCCGTGGACCACGAGGGCAACGAAGTGGACGGGGACCAGATCATGGCCATCCTCGCCGTCGCACTGAAGGCCTCCGGCAAGCTGACCGACGACGTCGTGGTGGCCACCGTCATGAGCAACCTGGGCCTGAAGATCGCTCTCCGGGACGCTGGCATCCAGATCCGCGAAACCGCAGTGGGGGACCGCTACGTCCTCGAAGGAATGCGCGACGGCGGTTTCAACCTTGGCGGCGAACAGTCCGGCCACGTGATTTTCGCCGACCACGCCACTACCGGCGACGGCGTCCTGACGGGTCTGCAGTTGGCCGCGCAGGTGGCGCTGACCGGCAAGTCCCTGAAGGAACTGGCCACCGTCATGACCAAACTTCCGCAGGTTCTGATCAACGTCCGTGGTGTGGACCGCACCCGGGTGAAGGGTGACGCAAAGGTAGCGGCCGCCGTCGCTCTTGCCGAAGCACGCCTGGGCGACGGTGGCAGGGTGCTGCTGCGCCCCTCCGGTACGGAACCCGTAGTACGCGTCATGGTCGAAGCACCGGACGAAGAGACGGCGCAGGAAGTTGCTGGGCAGCTCGCTGACGTCGTCCGCACCGAACTGGCGCTGGAGCTCGTAGCGGACGCCTAGTCCCCGGACTGCGCAAGCCAACCAATAAAGCAGCCCGCCTCCTGAAGGAGACGGGCTGCTTTATTGGTTGCCGGGATGGTTTTAGTTCTGACGGCTCCGCAGGGAGTCGCGGATTTCGGTGAGGAGTGCGATCTGTGGATCGGCTTCCTCTTCCTCTTCGGTGATGCCGAGGCGGCGGTTGCGGCGCTCGATCATGTGGTTCATGGGGACGATAACGATGAAGTAGATCGCGGCGGACACCAGGATGAAGGAGATGATGGCGGAAATAACGGATCCATACATGAACCCTTCCCACTGCATTTCTTCGATGCCCTTGGCGTTGAAGATCCGGCCGATCAGCGGGGTCAACAAGCCATCCACGATGGAGGTCACCACGGCGCCAAAGGCGGCACCAATGACGACGGCGACGGCAAGGTCAATGACGTTGCCCTTCATAAGGAAACTCTTGAATCCACTCAGCATGGAACCAAGGTAGCGCACCTCTGTTAACCGGAGATGACAATTCTGTAATATCCGGCCGGGCGTGTCGTGAAGACCTGGCTTGGCAAAGGCTCAGGGATACCCCGGCGCGGCGCCTGTGCCGAAGTACTCTTCCAACGTGTGGATGCCCTTGTTCACCATGTCCGTGGCGGCCTCGACGCCGATGTAGCGCAGGTGCCACGGCTCGTAGTAATAGCCGGTGACGGGATGGAACATCCACTGGTACCGGACCACAAAACCAAAGCGGTGGCCGTTGGCTGCTGCCCAGACGCCCGCCGGCTGGTCGGCGAAGCAGGGCTGGAAACTGCATGCGCCGCCGCCGTCGGCGATATCGAAGGCCCAGCCGGTCTGGTGTTCCGAGTACCCCGGCCGGGCAGAGGCTGTGTCAGCATCGGCCTGGCCCCGGGCCGCCACGTAGTTGTTATAGGTGGCCACCTGGGTGTTGTAGGACCGGTACCCGCTGGCGAGGGTGAGGAAAACGCCGTCGGCCGCTGCGGCCGCGAACATCGCCTCCGCGGCTGCGGCAGTCGTGCTGTTCAGTAATGCCGATTCGCCTGAGGTCGCCATAGCGACCGCGGGCTGGACCAGGTCCGCGGGCGCGTAGTCCGCGGGCTGCAGCGGCCGGTACTTGTTCACCACAAGCCACGGACTGGCCGGATCCGTCAGCGAATGCTGCCCCGGCAACGCTGCAGAGGGCGAAGGTTGCGCGGTGGCCGGGGTTCCGCTGACCGGTTCCACCGCTGCCGTGGCAACGGGCTCAGGGGAGCCAGACGGCGCCGCCGCCGGGGAACCGGAGGCAACAGCCGACGTCGAACTTTCCGGCGTCTGCACGGAACCGGCGGGGGAGCCCGGGTTGCAGGCGGTCAGGACGGTGAGTCCTGCACCCACGGCGAGGAACGTGGCGAAGCTGCGGCGGCTGGGCGCGAGCGGAACCGAACAGTCCCGGCACACGGCTAGACCTTCCTGAGCAGCATGCGGCGGATGGAATGGTCCGCGTCCTTGGTGAGCACCAGTTGCGCGCGGCCGCGGGTGGGCAGCACGTTTTCCTCCAGGTTGGGCTCGTTGATGCGCTTCCAGATGTCCCGGGCCGTCTTTTCCGCTTCGTCGTCGGAGAGGGTGGCGTAGCGGTGGAAGTACGATTCCGGCTGGGCGAAGGCCGTGGTGCGCAGCTTGCGGAACCGGTCCACGTACCACTCCTCTATATAGGAGGTCTTGGCATCGACGTAAATGGAGAAATCGAAGAAGTCACTCAGTGCCAGGCCTTGCCTGCCGTCGTGCCGCGGCCGGGCGGGGGCCAGCACGTTGAGGCCTTCGACAATGAGGACGTCGGGACGCCGCACCACCACTTCGCGGCCGGGAACTATGTCATAGGTAACGTGCGAATACCAGGGTGCACGGACTTCCTCGGCGCCGCCCTTGATGGCACTGACGAACCGCAGCAGCGCCCGGCGGTCGTAGGACTCGGGGAAGCCCTTGCGGTCCAGGAGTTGGCGGCGTTTCAACTCAGCCAGCGGGTACAGGAAACCATCGGTGGTGATGAGCTCAACGTTGGGTGTTCCCGGCCAGCGCCGCAGCATCTCGCGGAGCACACGGGCAATCGTGGATTTGCCCACGGCCACGGAACCGGCGACGCCGATCACGAACGGGGTGCGCTGGGTCTGCTCGCCGAGGAAGGTGGTGGTGGCCGCGTGCAGCTGGCCTGCCGCTTCGACGTAGAGGTGCAGCAAGCGGGAAAGCGGCAGGTAGACATCGCGGATTTCCGTCATGTCCAGGGGGTCGCCGAGGCCGCGGAGGCGGAGCACGTCCTCCCAGTTAAGGGGCTGCTCCATCTGGGCGGCGAGCCGGGACCACGTCTGGCGGTCCAGCTCCACGAACGGGGAGGTTCCCTCTCCATTCGCTTCGTTGCGTTGCAAAGTCACCCTAATGATTCTGCCCCGCCCCACGCCCAGAGCGAAATGAGACGGTGCCCACGCCGCCGTTGCTCGATGCGGGGCCAGCCCTCCGGAGACGTTAGGGTTAAGCCCATGTGTGGAATCGTCGGATATGTGGGCCGCGTTAACGGCCAAGAAGCTTCAGCCTACGGCGCGCTTGACGTCGTCCTGGAAGGCCTGCGCCGTTTGGAGTACCGCGGCTATGACTCTGCCGGAGTCGCCGTAGTAGCGGATGGAGTGATTTCCACCCGCAAGAAGTCCGGCAAGCTGAGCAACCTCCTGAACGAACTGGAAGAGAAGCCCCTTCCGGCATCGCTGACCGGAATCGGCCACACCCGCTGGGCCACCCACGGCGGCCCCACTGACCGCAACGCCCACCCGCACCTTGCCGACGGCGGCAAGTTGGCAGTGATCCACAACGGCATCATCGAGAACTTCGCCGAGCTGAAGCAGGAACTGCTGGCCAAGGGTGTGACGTTCCTTTCCGAAACCGACACCGAAGTAGCGGCGGCCCTGCTGGCTGACATCTTCCGCACCCAGCTGGGCGGCGACGTCCGCGACGGCGGCCTCACCAAAGCCATGCAGCTGGCCTGCCAGCGCCTCGAAGGCGCGTTCACCCTGCTGGCTGTCCATGCTGACCAGCCGGACGTGGTTGTGGCTGCCCGCCGTAACTCGCCCCTGGTTGTTGGACTCGGCGACGGCGAGAACTTCCTGGGCTCGGACGTCTCCGGCTTCATCGACTACACCCGCCGGGCAGTGGAACTGGGCCAGGACCAGATTGTCACCATAACCGCTGACTCCGTGGAGATCACCGACTTCTACGGTGTTCCCGGACAAGGCAAGGAATACCACGTCGACTGGGATCCGGAATCCGCCGAAAAGGGCGGCTTCAGCTCCTTTATGGAGAAGGAAATCCATGACCAGCCTGACGCCGTGGCGCAGACGCTGCTGGGCCGTTCGGACATCAACGGCCGCCTGACCCTGGACGAACTCCGCATCGATCCGGAGCTGCTCAAGCAGGTCAACAAGATCATCGTCCTGGCCTGCGGCACCGCTGCCTATGCCGGCATGGTGGCCAAGTACGCCATCGAGAACTGGTGCCGGATCCCCACCGAGGTTGAGCTGGCGCACGAATTCCGCTACCGCGATCCCATCCTCGATGACAAGACCCTGGTGGTTTCCATCAGCCAGTCCGGCGAGACCATGGACACGCTGATGGCCGTGCGCTACGCCCGCGAGCAGGGCGCCAAGACCATCTCCATCTGCAACACCAACGGATCCACCATCCCGCGTGAATCCGACGCCGTGCTGTACACCCACGCCGGCCCGGAAATCGCAGTGGCCTCCACCAAGGCATTCCTGGCGCAGATCACCGCCGCCTACCTGCTGGGCCTGTACCTGGCGCAGCTGCGCGGCAACATCTTCAGCGGCCAGATCAAGGACGTCCTCGCGGACCTGAACAAGATTCCCGCGAAGATCCAGAGCATCCTGGACAAGGCAGGCCCGCTGCGCGAACTTGCCCGCGGCATGGCGGAGGAAAAGTCCGTCCTGTTCCTGGGCCGCCACGTGGGCTACCCGGTAGCCCTGGAAGGCGCGCTCAAGCTCAAGGAGATCGCCTACATTCACGCAGAGGGCTTCGCCGCCGGCGAGCTCAAGCACGGTCCGATCGCGCTCATCGACGACGGCCAGCCGGTCTTCGTAGTGGTGCCGTCGCCGCGCGGACGCGACTCGCTGCACTCCAAGGTTGTCAGCAACATCCAGGAAGTCCGCGCCCGTGGCGCCCGCACCCTGGTGATCGCCGAGGAAGGCGACACCGCAGTCCAGGATTACGCCGAGTACGTCTTCTACGTGCCGGAGACGCCTACGCTGCTGATGCCGCTGCTGACCACCGTTCCGCTGCAGATCTTCGCTGCCGAGCTGGCCTCCGCCAAGGGTTACGACGTGGACCAGCCGCGCAACCTGGCCAAGAGCGTCACCGTAGAATAGCCGCATGATTGTTGGCATAGGCGTTGACGTTGTAGACATCGAGCGGTTCGGACGGCAGCTGGAACGCACCCCCGGGCTGCGTGACAGGCTGTTCGTTCCGGCCGAGCGGGAACTGAACACCCGCTCCCTCGCTGCGCGGTTCGCCGCCAAAGAGGCCGTTGCCAAGGTGCTGGGTGCCCCTGCCGGAATGAACTGGCAGGACTGCTGGATCGGCCTGGACGAGCACGGCCCCACGGTGAAGGTCAAGGGGACTGTGCTGGCCGTGGCCGAGTCCAAGGGCGTCAAACGCTGGCACCTGTCCATGAGCCACGACGGCGGTATTGCCACCGCCACGGTCCTGGCCGAGGGCTGAGCCAGGCCCCACATGATCACGGCGTACACCGGGAGCGCGGTCAGGGCGGCTGAGAAGCCGCTCCTGGACCGCGGTGCCGGTGACGCCCTGATGGCCCGCGCCGCCTACGGCCTGGCCAGCGCCGCCATCCGTGAGATGCACGGACTGAAACTCCGGCTCTATGGGGGCTCCGCCGTCGTCCTGGTGGGGAAGGGCAACAACGGCGGTGACGGGCTTTATGCCGGCGCCCTGCTCAGGCGCCGGGGAATGCGGACCACCGCGATCCTTACCGCCGACGAAGCTCATCCCGGGGGAATGGCCGCCTTTTCCGCCGCCGGTGGCATTATCCTGCGGACCAGTGAATGTTCGACGGCGGAACTCGCCCTGCTGTGTTCCCGCGCCGACGTCCTGATTGACGCCGTCCTGGGAACCGGGGCGCGCGGCGGCCTCCGGGGTCCGGTTGCGGAACTCGTAGAGGCTGTTGCCGCTGATCCGCCCGGCCTGGTGCTGGCCTGCGATGTGCCGAGTGGCGTGAACGCGGATACCGGGGAAGCGGACGGGCCAGTGCTCCCGGCAACCCTGACCGTGACGTTCGGCGCCGCCAAATCCGGCCTGCTTACCGATCCCGGAGCTGATTACGCCGGGCGCATCGATGTGATCCCCATCGGTATCGAGCCCTTCCTTCGGGAGCCTACCCTGCTGCGACTGGAGCCTGCGGACCTTGCCCGGCTCCTGCCGCAGCCTGGCCGGCGTTCACACAAATACTCCCGCGGCGTGCTGGGCATCGTGGCCGGCACCGGGTCCTATCCGGGAGCCGCCGTGCTGGCCTGCCAGGGCGCGCTCGCCGCCGGAGTTGGCATGGTGCGGTACCTCGGCCCGCCGTCGGTGGCCGCGCTGGTGAACCAGGCCTGCCCCGAAGTGGTGTGTTCCACCGGGGACGTGGCCGATGCCCACGTGCAGGCCTGGCTGGTGGGACCCGGGCTGGTTCCGGCTGGGCCAGATGGTCCCGACGCAGGCTCCGAAGATGCCCTGCAGCTGGCCCGGGCCCGCGATGCCGTTGCCTCCGGACTGCCTGTGGTGGTGGACGCCGGGGCCCTGCCCGGACTGCCTCCCACGCTGGGACCGCAGGCTGTCCTCACACCCCACGCGGGCGAACTTGCCACGTTGTTAACCCGGCTGGGCCACAAAACCGAACGTGCCGCCGTCGAACATTCCCCGTTTGTAACGGTGCGCCGCGCTGCGGATATCACCGGCGCCACCGTTCTGCTCAAGGGCGCCACCACGCTCATAACAGAGCCCGGCGGTACCGTGTTCAGTCAATCCGAAGGGACGCCCTGGATGGCAACAGCCGGAAGCGGTGACGTCCTGGCAGGGATTCTTGGCGCGCTGCTGGCCCAGCGGGAACCCGGAAACTGGGCTGAAACGGGAGCGCTGGCGGCAAGCCTGCATGGCCTGGCAGGAAGCCTCGCCTCTGCCGGAGGTCCCGTAACTGCGGTTAGCATTGCAGCGGAAGTGGCTGCGGCCTGGAGTAAAGTAAGTAAGCTGAGTAATTAGTTTTCGATTCCGTAGAAGCACTACCGAGGAGCACGAATGGACGTCTGGCCCGGATCGGCCTATCCGCTGGGAGCTACTTTTAACGGCACCGGCACCAACTTCGCACTCTTCAGCGAACGGGCAGAAAAAGTTGAGCTCTGCCTCTTTGACGACGACGGCACCGAAACCCGCGTGGACGTGGTGGAAGTGGACGGCTACGTGTGGCACTGCTACCTGCCGCAGGTCCAGCCCGGCCAGAAATATGGCTACCGGGTACACGGCCCCTACGATCCCCATTCCGGCAACCGGTTCAATCCCAACAAGCTCCTCCTGGACCCCTACGCCAAGGCCGTCCACGGTGAGATCGACTGGGATCCCGCACTGTTCTCCTACCAGCTGGGGGAGCCGGAATCCCGTAATGACGACGACTCCGCCCCGCACATGATGATGGGCGTGGTGATCAACCCCTACTTCGACTGGGAAGGCGATACCAACCTCCGCATCCCGTACCACAAGTCGGTCATTTACGAGGCACACGTCAAGGGCCTGACCCAGATGCACCCGGAAGTCCCGGAGGAGCAGCGCGGTACCTATGCAGGCGTGGCCCACCCTTCGGTGATCGCGCACCTGCAGAAGCTGGGCATTACGGCCATCGAACTGATGCCGGTGCACCAGTTCGTGAACGACGGCACGCTGCAGGACAAGGGCCTGAACAACTACTGGGGCTACAACACCATCGGCTTCTTCGCCCCGCACAACGCCTACAGTTCCAAGGGCGACACCGGCCAGCAGGTGCAGGATTTCAAGGCCATGGTCCGCGCGCTGCACCAGGCAGGCATCGAAGTGATCCTCGACGTCGTCTACAACCACACCGCAGAGGGCAACCACCTGGGCCCCACGCTGTCCTTCAAGGGCATCGACAACGCAGCCTATTACCGCCTCATGGAAGGCGACGAACAGCACTACATGGACTACACGGGCACCGGCAACTCGCTCAACGTCCGCCAGCCCCACTCCCTCCAGCTGCTGATGGACTCGCTGCGCTACTGGGTGACGGAAATGCACGTGGATGGATTCCGGTTCGACCTCGCCTCCACCCTGGCCCGCGAGTTCTACGACGTTGACAAGCTCTCCACGTTCTTCGAACTCATCCAGCAGGACCCGGTGGTGTCCCAGGTCAAGCTGATCGCCGAGCCTTGGGATGTTGGTCCGGGCGGCTACCAGGTAGGCAACTTCCCGCCGCTCTGGACGGAATGGAACGGCAAGTACCGGGATACGGTGCGGGACTTCTGGCGCGGTGAACCGTCCACGCTGGGGGAGTTTGCATCGCGGATCACCGGTTCGGCTGACCTGTATGAGCACTCCGGCCGCCGCCCGGTGGCATCGATCAACTTCGTCACCGCCCACGACGGCTTTACCCTCGCGGACCTGGTCTCCTACAACGAGAAGCACAACGAGGCCAACGGCGAGGACAACAACGACGGCGAATCCCACAACCGCTCCTGGAACTGCGGAGTGGAAGGGCCAACGGACGACCCCGAGGTCCTGGGCCTGCGCGCCCGGCAGCAACGCAACTTCCTGGCCACCATGCTGCTGTCCCAGGGCGTACCCATGCTGGCCCACGGCGACGAACTGGGACGCACCCAGCAGGGCAACAACAACACGTACTGCCAGGACTCGGAGCTCACCTGGATCAACTGGGGGAACGTGGACCAGCCCCTGATCGAGTTCACGGCAGCAGTCAGCGCACTGCGCGCCAAGCACCCCACCTTCCGCCGGAGCCGGTTCTTCAACGGCCGCCCGTCGCCCCGCGGGGAAGATCAGCGGCTCCCGGACATCGTGTGGTTCGATACCGATGCGTCGCCCATGGCGCCCGAAGACTGGGACAGCGGCATCGGCCGGTCCCTGGGCGTGTTCCTGAACGGTGATGGAATCCACGGGAAGGACGAATACGGCCGGACCATCACCGACGTGAACTTCCTGCTGTATTTCAACGCCTACGTCGAGGCTGTTGACTTCACGCTGCCGGGTGCCGAGTATGCCAGCGCGTGGGACGTGATGATTGATACAGGTGGCAACGAGGCAGACACCGATCCGCTCAAGGCCGGCGAAACCATCCAGCTCGCTGCGAAGTCGATTGTGGTGCTCCGTGCCCACAGTGTCCCCGAAACTGAACCGGACCACTCGGTGGCGGCGTCGCTGGCAGCACTGACCCAGACCACAACGGCCGAATCCGCGGCGCTGACCGCGCCGGCCGTTCCGGACCCGGCCAGGACCAGGACATCCGGGTCCGGGGGGCCGGAACCCACCCCGCCGGCAGGGGCCGCCTCATGAGGGTGCCCCGCTCCACGTACCGCCTCCAGATCAGGTCAGAGTTCACGCTCTTCGACGCCGCAGAAACCGTCCCCTACCTCCGTTCCCTGGGGGTGGACTGGCTGTACCTGTCACCGATCCTCACGGCGGAGAAAGGCTCGGACCACGGCTACGACGTGACTGATCCCTCAGCGGTTGACCCGGAGCGGGGCGGGCCTGAAGGCCTGCTCGCGGTTTCCCGGGCAGCCCGGGAGGCCGGAATGGGCGTGCTGGTGGACATTGTGCCCAACCACGTGGGCGTGGCATCGCCGCCGCAGAACCCCTGGTGGTGGTCGCTCCTGAAAGAGGGACGGGACTCCCCTTATGCGGAAGCGTTCGACGTCGACTGGGACTTTGGCGGCGGACGCATCCGGATCCCCGTGCTGGGTGACGACGACGAATTGGACAAGCTGGAGGTCAAGGACGGCGAACTCCGCTACTACGGCCACCGCTTCCCCTTGGCTGACGGCAGCTGGCAGCCCGGCGACGATCCCCGTGAAGTGCACGACCGCCAGCACTACGAACTGGTTGCCTGGCGGCGCGCCGATTCCGAGCTGAACTACCGGCGGTTCTTCGCCGTCAATACCTTGGCCGGCATCAGGGTCGAGGTGCCATGGGTGTTCGACGCTGCCCATGCCGAGGTGAAGCGCTGGTTCGACGACGGCCTGGTGGACGGCCTGCGGGTGGACCATCCGGACGGGCTGGCGGACCCTGTTGGTTACCTGAAGCGCCTCAAGGAGATCAGCGGCGGCGCCTACGTCCTGGTGGAGAAGATCCTGGAGCCCGGCGAGGATCTCCCGGCCGACTTCGACTGCGAGGGAACCACCGGCTACGACGCGCTCGCCGACGTCGACAGGCTTTTTGTGGATCCGGCCGGCAAAACACCCTTGACCCGGCTGGACTCCCGGCTCCGGGGCCGTGGGGGCGCAGCCGACTACGGGGACATGATCCACGGCACCAAACGCGACACGGAGGATGGCATCCTCCGCTCCGAGGTGCTCCGGCTGGTGCGACTGCTGCCCGCAGACAGCGGGCTCTCTGACGAGGAAGCGGCCGAAGGGCTGGCCGAGATCATCGCAGCCTTCCCGGTGTACCGCACATATCTTCCCGAAGGCGCAGGCGTCCTGAAGGAAGCCTGCCGCAACGCCGCCGAGACCCGCCCGGAGCTTTCCACCGCCATTGAAACCCTCGCTGTCCTGCTGGCTGATCCGGAGAAGGAATTGGGCCGCCGCTTCCAGCAGACCTCCGGAATGGTCATGGCCAAGGGTGTTGAGGACACTGCCTTCTACCGCTACACGCGGCTGGGTTCCCTCACTGAGGTGGGCGCAGATCCCACGGAATTCTCCCTGTCCCCGGAGGAGTTCCACCGGCGGATGGAGCGGCGCCAGGAGAAGCTGCCGCTGTCCATGACCACGCTGTCCACCCACGACACCAAGCGCAGCGAGGATACCCGGGCGCGGATCTCCGTCATTTCGGAGCTGGTTCCGGAGTGGACTGCCACACTGTCCAAGCTCCGCGAGCTGGCCCCGCTGCCTGACGGGCCGCTGGCTGCCCTGCTGTGGCAGGCAATAGCCGGTGCCTGGCCGGCGGGCCGGGACCGGCTCCGCAGCTATGCGGAAAAAGCCGCACGGGAAGCCGGGAACTCCACCACGTGGACCGATCCGGACGAGGACTTCGAAGCGAAGCTGCTTGCCGCCGTCGACGCCGTTTTTGACAACCCGGACGTCCGGACGGAGCTCACGGCGTTCGTCGCCCGGATCGACCCACACGGCGCGTCCAACTCCCTGTCCGCCAAGCTGATCCAGCTCACCATGCCCGGCGTGCCGGATGTTTACCAGGGCACCGAATTCTGGGACCGCTCGCTGGCGGACCCGGACAACCGCCGCAGCGTCGACTTCGAGGCGCGGCGCTCGGCGCTGGAAGAACTGGACGACGGCGTGCTCCCGGCCTCATACACCGCGGAAACCAGCAAGCTGCTGGTCACCTCGCGCGCCTTGCGGCTCCGGCGGGACCGTCCGGAACTGTTCACCGGCTACCGCGCACTCACCGCGACCGGACCCGCGGCGGAGCACCTGGTGGCCTTCGACCGGGGTGATGCCGGCAGCGGTGATGCTGGCAGCACTGCCGGCGGTGCCCACGGTGCGGTGACCCTGGCTACGCGGCTTCCCTACGGACTTGAGGCTGCCGGCGGCTGGCGCGACACCGCCGTCGAACTTTCCTCAACGCTGACCGACCAGCTGACCGGGCTTCAGTTCGGACCCGGCAAGGTGGCAGTGGAGGACATCCTGCGTGTCTACCCGGTGGCGCTGCTGATACCCGTGGAAGGCACACCGGGGGAGGCCTCCGAATGACGCTGTACGCATCCGGCCCCGAACGGTTCGACGTCTGGGCGCCCAACGCCTCCCAGGTCACACTGCAGCTTGCCGGCCGGGAGCTGGCCATGGTCTCCGTGGACAAGGGGCCTGGTGCTGAGGGCTGGTGGACGGCACCGGAGGCACCCGCATCCGGAGAATTCGACTACGGCTACCGGCTGGATGGCGGTGATCCGCTCCCGGACCCGCGCTCGCGGCGCCTCCCGGACGGCGTGCACCGGCTGTCCCGGACCTTCGACCCCGCCGGCTACAGCTGGCAGGACGCCGGTTGGCGGGGCCGGGAGCTGAAGGGATCGGTGATTTACGAGCTGCACCTGGGAACGTTCACGCCCGAAGGAACGCTGGACGCGGCCGCAGAGAAGCTCGACTACCTTGCCGGGCTCGGGATCGACTTCGTGGAGTTGCTGCCGGTCAATGCCTTCAATGGCACCCACAACTGGGGCTATGACGGCGTCCAGTGGTACGCGGTCCACGAAGGATACGGCGGGCCGGCCGCCTACCAGCGGTTCGTGGATGCAGCTCATGCCGCGGGGCTCGGCGTGATCCAGGACGTTGTTTACAACCACCTCGGCCCCAGCGGCAACTACCTTCCCCGGTTCGGGCCCTACCTCAAGCAGGGTGACGCCAACACCTGGGGCGACTCCGTCAACCTTGACGGCCCGGGCTCCGACGTTGTCCGGGAGTACATCCTGGACAACGCCGCCATGTGGCTCCGGGATTATCACGTGGACGGCCTTCGACTGGACGCCGTGCATGCCCTGAAGGATGAACGCGCGGTGCATTTGCTGGAGGAACTCGGCGCCCTGGGGGATGAGGTTACCGCCCAAACAGGGCTGCCCCGGACCATGATCGCGGAATCGGACCTGAACAACCCACGCCTCATTTATCCCCGCAACGCCCAAGGCTACGGCCTGGACGGCCAGTGGAGCGACGACTACCACCATGCCGTGCACGTTGCGGTCAGCGGCGAAACGGAGGGGTATTACGCCGACTTCGAATCAATCGGAGTGCTGGCCAAGGTGCTGCGGGATGGATTCCTGCACGACGGCGGCTACTCCAGTTTCCGTGGCCGGCACCACGGGCGTCCCATCAACGCTGGCCTGGCGCATCCGTCCGCGCTGGTGGTGTGCAGCCAGAACCACGACCAGATCGGCAACCGGGCAGTGGGGGACCGGCTCTCCCAGACGCTGCCGTATGGCCGGCTGGCCGTCGCCGCGGTGCTCACCCTGACTTCGCCGTTTACTCCGATGCTGTTCATGGGGGAGGAGTACGGGGCAACCACGCCGTGGCAGTTCTTCACGTCGCATCCCGAACCCGAGCTGGGCAAGGCCACTGCGGAAGGACGCATCCGCGAGTTCGAGCGCATGGGGTGGGATCCCGCCGTCGTCCCGGATCCGCAGGACCCCGAAACCTTCCACCGTTCCAAGCTGGACTGGGCCGAAGCATCCGACGGCGATCATGCACGGCTGCTGGAGCTGTACAAGTCGCTGATCGCGCTGCGTCGTCAATATCCGGAGCTGGCGGGCCTGGGCTTCACCGGTACCCAGGTTGATTTTGACGACGACGCCGGCTGGCTGCGTTTCCGGCGGGGGGCCATTGAGGTACTCCTCAACTTCGCCGACGCCGCAGCACGCCTGCAGGCGCCAGCTGGCGATCTGGTCCTGGCTACCGACGACGCCACGACGCTGGCTGGGGGCTCACTCCTCTTGGCTCCGTGGAGCGCCGCAATCGCAGTTGAGAGGTGAAATTTCAGGGGTGATTTAACCTAGACGATGGAATAACCCGAGGCGTACCATTTGGCTATCTGAAGTGCCGCAACCGCCAGGTACCGGAGGCTCCTCATGGACATCGGTCAGTCACCCACCTCCGCCACGGCAGCCAAGGCTACTGGGTCGCTCCCGGAAACCTTGGAGCTTCGGATCCATGGCATTCGAAATACCCCGCCGCACGAGCTGCTTCGAACCGGACGCAAACCCCTCGAAGCCAAGGACGTGGAACTGTCCTGGGGCGATGACCTCGCTGGCTTCTACCGGGCCAAAGCGGACACAACTCCAGCCCAAGGGATTGGCGCGCCAGCTGCAAGCGGCAGCAAGCGGACAATCGAGGCGTACTCATGGGGCCATCTGGCGCGCTTCACCGGGATCGGCATCGCCAATAAGATCGCCGACGCCGCGGTGCGGACAGTGTGGTTCCTTCTCATGCCGTTCGGGTTGACGAACGCCGCCTACTGGAGCAGGCCGCTGCCGCGGGCCAGGCAAGAACCGGCGACGCCCCCCGCTTCCGCGGTTCCGGGCGCTTCCGCCGCGGCTGGTGGAGGATCGGGGACCCCTCCGACGGCGTCCGGCGGCGCGCAATTCGAATACGCTGAAGCCGGAGCCGGGGTGCGCCGGAACGGTGCCGGGCGGATCAGGCTCTTCGCACTGCTTCTCACTCTGTACTTCGTAGCAACGGCGGCAGTAGTGGCCATGGACCTGATTGCCGTCCAGTGTTTTCCAGCCGATGGACCCGAGCCGGTCCCGCCCGCTACCGCTGAGCCGGAGCGGACCTGCGCTGCGCTCCCGTCGTTTTTTGACGGTATGGCCGGATGGACGCGGGGACAACGGATCGCGTTGCTGGCGCTGGTTCCATTGCTGGGAGTTGGACTCCTGGCCGGCGTGGCGTACCTGGCTCGGACGCGGTTCCATCCACGCCCAAACCTGGGCGGCGGCGGTGCGGGAGTGAATAGCGCCGCAAATGGCGCGGCGGTGCTGCCCACACTGATGATCCAAAACCTTTGGGACGCACGCAAGGAAGTCCGGAGCAACGGGTGGCTTCACCTCTGGGCATCGTTGGCGATGGTAGCGGCGGTCATCTCCTGGGATGGCGTCTGGACGCGGGTAGACGGTATAGCGTGCGGCAACCCGGGGACCTTCTTCGCGGGCTGCTTAACGAAGCTCGGAGACGGTGGACTCGACACACCCGGCGTCGTTTTTCTTATCGCCTGGGTAGCCGCCGTCGTGGCCCTGATCGCCGCAGGGATCGAAACCGTCCGGATGGCAGCGGCAAACCCGGACGTACCCGCCAATGCCGGAACTTCGTGGATGATTCCTATATTTCTTGTTACCCTGGCCAGCGCAGCGGCCGCAGTCATCGCGTCCGTCATCCCATGCGACGGCGGATCGAGTTGCGAAGGCGGCACGGCCGTCCGAATGCTCGGACTGGGTACGGCCCCGGCTGCGCTCATGGCTGCCATGCTGCTGTTGATCATCAGTATGTGCTTCCTGACGAGGAAAAATTACGACACCCAAGCGCTGGGTTGGTGGGGGCGCGGGTCCGCGGTGTTCTGCACGCTGGCGCTCGGCGCCGCCACCATCATGAGTTGCGCCGTGGTGGGCGCTACCGCCACCGTGCTGCAAAAGAACCTTGAGCGGCGCGCCGCTTCCAAGGACGGCATGTGGAGATTTGGTGAGATTACCGACGACGCCCTCTTCCCGCCGTCGGTCTTCATGATGTTCAGTGGGTTACTGCTGTTTGTCATCATTCTGGTGGCCGTCATCCTGGGGATTTGCGTTCTCGTGGCCAACAAGAGAATGAAGTCCTGGAACACGGAAGACGATGCAGTGTCGGAATTGGCGGCGGCATATGGCACCACACCGCCAGTGCCCTACCAGGCGGCCGTGGCCAGGAAACTGGTGGCCGCACGAGGGAAAGCCTCACTGCTCCACCGCGCAGAGGCGATGGCCTTGGTGCTGGCAGTTGTTATGTTTTCCGGGTTGACTGCAGCGCTGGTCCTAGGCACATTCAAGGGCACGCTGGAGGAACCCTTGGATTGGCTGTACGACGTCATCGAAGGAGCAGGCGCGCTGGGATTGGCTGCGGCAGGCGCCGCCATCCTCGCATTGGCCATCACGTCCGCCAAGCCAAACTCGCGGCCGTTGGCGCTCCTGTGGGACCTCATGTGCTTCATGCCCAAGGCCGCGCACCCCTTTGGCCCGCCCAGCTACGGGGAGCGGGCCGTTCCCGAGTTCGCCGCGCGGATCGCCGCCTGGCTGGATGGGAAGGAAGACTCACCGTCCAAGGACGCGACGAAGGTAGTAATCTCGGCGCACAGCCTGGGAGCCGTGATCGCGGTCAGCGCCCTCTTCCATCTCAAGGCCGTGCGGCCCGACCTGAAACTCAATCGGATTGGGTTGGTCACTTATGGCACCCAGCTCAGGGCCTACTTCGGCAGGTTCTTCCCCGACCTTCTTGGCCCGGGCATTCTTGCCACAACGCCGGTGTCCAGGACTGGACTCATCGACCCCGGGGGACCGGACACGGAGAGGATCGACGGGACAGGATCCACAGGACCGGCCTGCCTCAACCTGACGGATGTCTTCGGCCCCGGAACCAACCGGTGGATCAACGCCTACCGCAAGACCGATTACCTCGGCTTCCCCGTCCGCTACACAGCAAATACAAGCAACCCGGCCATGGCACCGGACTATGGAGACCGCTACGTGCAGGAAATGGATCCCTACACCTACCAGTTTCTGGTTACGAGCCACAGCGACTACCTGCAGGCGCCGCAGTACCAAAGGGCGGTTGACGACGTCGCCAGCGGGCTGCCGGCCTGAGATGGTCAGCCGCGGGCTTAATAGTTCATTTTTGTTCTGTTATGGGGGCCGCCGCTGGCAGGATAGCCGGTATGACCTATATCGCTGCGGATAACCGCTACGACTCCATGCCTTACCGCCGCGTTGGCCGCAGCGGACTCAAACTACCCGCCATCTCACTGGGCCTTTGGCACAATTTTGGCGACGACAAGAGGTTCGAGGAACAGCGGGCAATCCTGCGCCGGGCTTTCGACCTCGGCGTGAACCACTTCGACCTGGCCAACAACTATGGCCCGCCGGATGGCTCCGCCGAAACAAACTTCGGACGCCACCTCGCTGACGACTTCAAGCCCTACCGCGATGAGCTGGTCATCTCCACCAAGGCCGGCTACTACATGTGGCCCGGGCCGTACGGCGAGTGGGGGTCCAGGAAGTACCTGATCTCCAGCCTTGACCAGTCGCTGCAGCGTATGGGCCTGGATTACGTGGACATCTTCTACAGCCACCGGCCCGATCCGGAAACACCCATGGAGGAAACCATGGGTGCATTGGATTACGCAGTGCGTTCCGGCAAGGCGCTCTACGCAGGTATTTCCTCCTACACTCCGGAACAGACTCTCGAGGCCGCCCGGATCCTGAAGGAACTGGGCACCCCATTGCTGATCCACCAGCCCAGCTACTCCATGCTGAACCGCTGGACGGAGAACGGATCCCCGAACCTCTACGAGGCACTGGAACAGGTTGGTGCCGGGTCCATCGCTTTCTCCCCGCTGTCCCAGGGTGTGCTGACGGACCGTTACCTCAAGGGAATCCCCGAGGACTCCCGGGCGGCAAAAGCCAGGTTCCTTTCCGAGTCCGCCATCACCGAGGACACCCTGGACCGCGTCCGGGGACTGACGGAGATCGCCAGCGACCGTGGCCAGAGCCTGGCGCAGATGGCCATCTCCTGGATCCTGCGTGAACAGCCCAAGGGAACGCCAGTTACCTCGGCGCTGGTGGGAGCATCCAGCGTGCGGCAGCTGGAGGACACCCTGGCCGCGATCAACAACCTGGGCTTCACGGAAGAGGAGCTGGCAGCCATCGATAAGTTTGCTGCCGAATCGGACATCAGCGCCCGCTGACCTGCCCGTGTTTTACGCGCTGCGCCGGAGCGGGAACATTACCCGTTCCGGCGCAGTTGGTAGAATGTAGAGGCGCCGCATGGCGCTTGATTGCCCCCTTCCACGCTGGAGCGGTTCGCCCAGCATCGGGACGGCTGCATTTTTACGTTAGTTCCTAAGGAGTTCCGTGTCTTCGAATCCGATCCGTGTAGCCATTGTTGGCGTAGGAAACTGTGCTGCGTCGCTGGTCCAAGGTGTCCACTACTACCGGGACGCCGATCCCCAGGCAACCATTCCGGGCCTGATGCACGTTGAGTTCGGCAAGTACCACGTGAACGACGTCCAGTTTGTCGCAGCGTTCGACGTGGACGGCAAGAAGGTTGGCGTTGACCTGGCTGACGCCATCCTGGCCAGCGAAAACAACACCATCAAGATCGCGGACGTGGAACCCACCGGGGTCACGGTCCAGCGTGGCCACACCCTGGACGGCCTGGGCAAGTACTACCTCGAAACCATCGAGCAGTCCACGGAGGAGCCGGTCGACGTCGTCCAGGCCCTGAAGGATGCCAAGGTTGACGTGATGGTTTGCTACCTGCCCGTTGGGTCGCAGGAAGCCGCGGAGTTCTACGCACAGTGCGCCATCGATGCCGGCGTGGGCTTCGTCAACGCCCTCCCCGTCTTCATCGCCGGTACGAAGAAGTGGGCTGACAAGTTCACCGCCGCCGGCGTCCCTATTGTGGGCGACGACATCAAGAGCCAGATCGGTGCCACCATCACCCACCGCGTGATGGCCAAGCTCTTCGAAGACCGCGGAGTCACGCTGGACCGCACATACCAGCTGAACGTGGGCGGCAACATGGACTTCAAGAACATGCTGGAGCGCGACCGCCTGGAATCGAAGAAGATCTCCAAGACCCAGGCCGTCACCTCCAACGTCGAAGCCGAACTGGCTGCCAAGGACGTCCACATCGGCCCGTCCGACTACGTGCAGTGGCTCGATGACCGCAAGTGGGCCTTCGTCCGCCTGGAAGGCCGCAACTTCGGCGATGCCCCCGTTTCGCTTGAGTACAAGCTGGAAGTGTGGGATTCGCCCAACTCGGCAGGCGTGATCATCGATGCCATCCGTGCCGCCAAGATCGGCCTGGACCGCGGCATCGGCGGGCCCCTGCTGTCCGCGTCCAGCTACTTTATGAAGTCCCCGCCGGAGCAGTTCAACGATGACCTCGCCCGCGAAAAGGTTGAAGCCTTCATCCGCGGAGACATCGAGCGCTAAACGCTGCTGTTCCAACGCGCCAAACAAAACGCTCCCTCACCTTCCGGTGGGGGAGCGTTTTCGTGTTTGCGCCTGCGGCTCTGTTGGTGCCTGCGGCTAGCGGCGTCCGGCCTGAAGCCCTGCCCGGGCCATGGCGTCCGCGTAGGAACGGCCCATATCGATCAGCAGCTCGGTGTGCCGGTCCTTGGACCCGGCAAAGGTGCGGCCGTGCAGCGGACGGGCCTTGTAGACCTTCAGGCCCCGGCGCCAGATCATCGGGTTGTCCGTCTTGAGGAGCATCTGGGCGAGGCGGTTGGCTTCCGTGCCGTGGGCAACGATTGCCGAGGCCCGCGGAACAAGCCGCAGGAAGGAAATCAGCGGCTTGAGGCCGGCATTAACCTGCTCGGGAGTGAGCTTGCCGTTGGCCTCGCCCGGCGTGAACCAGGGGTAGGTGTTCCACGGCATGATCCACTCGGGGCGCAAGCCAAGCTGGAACTGCAGGCCCAGCAGGCGGGTGGCCGCGGCGTCATCGCCGGCCCACACCACGCCCTGGGGTGAGGCCTCGCCGGTGTTGGAGAACAGGCTGATGATCCGGCATTCCTCGACTGAGTGCATCGGGTCCACGTAAGGCACCTCAAGGCCCGGACGGAGCTTCCGCAGGAACTCCACGTGCTGGTTGACCGGCGCAATGTGCGGGGCGAAGAAGGGGCTGTCCGGGAGGTCCGGAACGGCTTCGGCGGGCGCCTCTGCAACGGCAGGCTCTTCGACGGCGGGAAGCACGGGCGCCACCGGAACAACTGGCGCTTCGGGGGCCGGGGCAGCGGCTTTTGCCGCTGCAGGCTGTTCGACGGCGGGAGCTACGGGAGCCTGGACAGTCGCCATTGCCGGAGCTACCCGGCGGGTGATGACCGGACCTACCTTGGGGGTTCCGGCCGCGGCTTTCTTCGGCGCAGCCGCCTTCGCTGCTGTGGGCGCCTTCTTCACTGCCTTGGCAGCCGGCGCCTTTACGGGTTCGTCAAAATCTTCGTCGTCATCGTCGAACAACCCGTTGAGCAGGCTGTCGAGTTCGTCGAAGGCCGAGCCTTCGTCGTCGTCGTCGAGGTCGGGACCCTGCCCGAAGCCTTCCTCATATCGGGAATCAAGGTTGCTTCGGTAGTCCTCGAAATAGTCTGGTTCGGCCACGGTGGTCATGAGGGCAGGGTCTCCTCGGGTAGGGCAGGTGCCGGCATCCGGGCGCGTGGGAGCACGTCCGTTGAGCTTGCAAAGTGGGGAGGCTCCCCGGGGTGCCGGTGGAGCCTTTAGATCTTAGCAAGTTCCGGGCCGTCCGCTGTTCTCCTTTCGTTCATCTTGACGCAGCAAAGACGCAGCAACCGGCGCGGTTCTGCGGCACCGCGCCGGTTGCTGCGTCGAAGATCACCTTCGGTCAGTGATCACATGTTCGTTCATTGATCAGACGTTGATCACGAACTGCGCCAGTGCCGCGGCGGCAATGAAGCTGGCGGAGAATGTCAGCATCGCGACGATCACGATGCGCCAGTTCAGGGTCTTCAGGGCGTCGACGTCGCGCCCGAGGTTCATGCCCAGCAGCGCGATTGAGCCGAGTCCTACGTAGAGCGCTTCGAGGTTGTGCGTGAATCCGATGATCGTGGAGCTGAAGGGCATAAAGGGTGCGGTGGCCAGGGTTGCCAGGGCGAGTACCCAAACGCTCGAGGGGACACTTGGCACGTATTTGGCCAGCAGGAATGCCAGGGCCGTCAGGCCGCCAAGGATGACGACGCCGGTAACGTCGTTCAGGGTGAATGACTTGGTGCCCAGTGAGTTCAGCAGGATACCCATGGCAATGCTTGCGAGGAAGGCGATGGCCCACGTCGAAGGCTTCATCCGCACCTCGGGGTCCTGGATCACGGCCGTGACGTTGAGGGTGTCGGGTTCCGGGCGGCTTGCCTTCCTGGCGACGATAGGGTTTCCGGCACGGTCAAGCCGCCGGCCCTCATCGTCCCGGCGGAAGAGCCGTGACCAGAACTTGTACAGCCGCTGCCCCAGTGGAAGGGAGAGGAAGACTCCCGCGTAGAAGCCGACGAGGTTGGTGACCAGGTTGGACAGTGCGGCCAGCGCCATGATTTCCGGGGCCTGGTCCGGGTAAATGATGGAAAGGGCTGCCACGCCGCCCAGCATCATGGATCCCGAACCGAGCCCGAGGCCCAGGGCCAGGGCGCGGGGATCGAAGATGTCCATGGCGCCCAGCAGCCCGGCGAGCAGCGAGATGAATACCGCACCGAACACGCTGCCCAGCAGCCAAACAGAGAACACGCCGCGGTAGATCGGCGAGTTCACGCCGAATTTCTGCAGGGCGTAAGCCAGGTACGATTCGCGGTCGATCGCCCAGGTGGCGCCGATCGCTGCACGGCCCATGCCCAGGGCAACGGCAACGGGCAGTGCCAGGATGACGGTGCCGAAGATATGGCCGACTTCCTGGAGCACAATGGCGGGGCCGATTGAGGTGAACTTTGCCAGCGACGGTCCTACGTGGGTACCCAGGGCCGCCAGGAACATCACGATGCTGACGTTGAGCAGGACGGACGATACGGCGCGGCTCTTGCCGGACATGGGGCGGACGCGCTGCACGCCGATGACGGCGCCGATCAGTACTGCCCAGAGCACCGGCATCAGCACGATTGCGGCGTTGCCCAAGGGAATCTTGTGGGTGCCGGCCAGGATGGCTGCGGCGCAGGCCGCTGTGGAGATCAGGATCATGGACCCCCACTGCCGTGCCGTCGGAGTGAAATAGCGGGGCAGTCTTCCGGCGTCTTTGCCTGCTGCCTGATCCAACGGGGTGGCCGTGGACTTGTTGCTCATGGTGGGGAACCCTTCGTGTGCTGGCGGCTGGGGATCGCCGCTCGCGTTTTGGTATACAAAAAATGGTAAGCTCGATCACACTGTGATGCAAGGCACGTCACAATGTTGATAAAAATTCACGCAATGCGCCACAACTCGCTTGCTGGCCCCTTTGCCCTGCGGGTGAGTTAGTCCAGTTGGAATACCAAATAACGGCGCACGTTCAGGAGGACCCATGATTACCCTGCTCTCGGCCCGGCATGTCCTGGCCTTTGACGGCGCCCGCCATGTGCTGCTCACTGACGGCCAGGTGGTGATGCGCGACGACGAAATCATCTACGTGGGTACCGGTTACGACGGCCCGGTGGATGAACGCCGTGACTTCGGGCAAAGCCTGATTGCTCCGGGCCTGATCGACCTGGATGCACTGACGGACATTGACCACGCGATCATTGATTCCTGGCCCACCGAAGAGACTGCCCCGGGCATGCAGTGGTCAGAGGATTACTTCCATAACCGCCGCAGGGATGTGTTCAGTGCCGCCCAGCGCCAGGCGGTACGCAGGTTTGCCCTCGCCCAGCTGGCCCTGCATGGCGTGACCACCTATATGCCCATCGCTTCGGAGATCCACAGTTCCTGGGCCGAGACCTCAGAAGAGCTGGAGGGTATGGCCCGGACCAGCATTGAGCTTGGCCTGAGGGGGTTCCTTGGCCCGGCCTACAGGTCCGGGATCAACGTCACTGACGGCAACGGTGAGCGGGTCATCCTCTTCGACGAGGAAGAGGGCCTGAAGGGTCTGGCCGACGCAGAGCGGTTCCTGGATTATGTGGACTCACTGGACCACCCCCTGCTGACCGGAGTCCTGCTGCCGTGCAGGATCGAGACGCTCTCCGACGATTTGATGCGCAGGACCGCCGCACTTGGCAGGGAGCGGGACGTGCTGGTCCGCCTGCACTGCCTGCAGCAGCCCGCTGAGGACGGATTCGTCTCGGAGCTGACCGGCCGCACCGTCCTGGAGCAGCTCATTGACACCGGGCTGCTGGAGACCCGGCTCCTGATCCCGCACGGGGTTGTCATTGACGGGACGGATCCTGCTGCCCGCGCTGAAGGCGGGCCGCTGGACGTCCTGGCCCGCCACGGCGTCAGCATCATCCATTGCCCGCTGACCTCATTCCATTACGCAGGCATGCTGAAATCCTTTGACGCGTTTGCCGCTGCGGGCATCAACATGTGCCTGGGTACCGATTCGTTCCCGCCGGACCTGATCAAGGGGATCGACGTCGGAACCCACCTGGCGCGGATCGCGGAGGGACGCAAGGACGCCGGGAAGGTCTCCGCGTTCTTCGATGCCGCCACGCTGGGCGGTGCCAAAGCCCTGGGCCGCGAGGATCTGGGACGCCTCTGCGCGGGAGCGCAGGCAGACATCATGGTGGCTTCCCTGGCAGACTTCCGGGACGGCGTAGTGGAAGATCCGCTGCGCACCCTCATCCTGAACGGATCAGCCCGCAACGTGACGGACACCTACGTGGCGGGCCGCCCCGTGGTAGTCGACGGGGCGCTTCCCGGCGTCGACCTTGAGGCGCTGCGCGAGGAGGGCCAGCAGTTGTTCGAACAGATGGTGGCGGCCTATGGGGAACGGGACTACAAGGGGCGCGACTCATCCGAGCTGTTCCCGGCCGTTTACCCGGCGCTGACAACGGGCAGGTGACGCCGGGCAGATGACGCTGGGCCGGTGACCTCAGAACAGCCCTGTGATGTTGCCGGCCCCGTCCACGTCCATCCGCATCGCCGCCGGTTCCCTGGGCAGGCCGGGCATGGTCATGACCGCGCCCGTCAGCGCCACAATAAAGCCGGCGCCGGTGCGGGGCAGCAGGTCCCGCACGTGGATGGTGAACCCCTTGGGTGCGCCAAGGCGTGTGGCGTCGTCACTGAACGAGTATTGCGTCTTTGCCATGCACACGGGCAGTCCCGACCAGCCGTTGCGTTCGATTTCCGCGAGCCGGCGCAGCGCGGGCACGGAAAATTCGACGTCGTCCGCGCCGTAGATGTCCTGCACGATCGTCCTGATCTTTTCCTCCACCGGCAGTTCCGTGCCGTACAGGTGGCGGAAGCTGCTTGGCCCTGCCAGCGCCTGGGCCACCAGTTCCGCCAGTTCATCGCCGCCGTCGCCGCCTCCGCCGCGGGCCCAGACATCCGCTACGGCGGCCGGCACCCCTTCCGCCCGGCACCAGGCGAGCAGCCAATCAAGTTCCTCGTCGCTGTCGGTGGAGAAGCGGTTGATGGCGACAACCGCGGGCACCCCGAAGCGGGCCACATTGGCCAGGTGCCGCTGGAGGTTGCAGACCCCCGAAGCCAGGGCATCGACGTCGGGCTCGTGGAGACTGTCCCTGGGCACCCCGCCGTGCATCTTCAGCGCCCGGACGGTTGCCACCACCACGACGGCGGAGGGGGCCACGTCCGCCACCCTCGCCTTGATGTCCATGAACTTTTCAGCGCCGAGGTCCGCGCCGAAGCCGGCCTCCGTCACCACGACGTCCGCCAGCCGCCGGGCGGTCTGGGTGGCGATCAGGGAATTGCAGCCGTGCGCGATGTTCGCGAACGGGCCGCCGTGGACCAGTGCGGGGGTCCCCGCGATGGTCTGAACCAGGTTGGGCTTGATGGCCTCCTTGAGCAGCATGGTCAAGGCTCCCTGGACGCCCAGGTCCGCCACCGTCACGGGCCGGCGGTCGTAGGTGTAGCCGAAGGTGATCCGCCCCAAGCGCTCGCGGAGGTCGTCCAGGCCGGTGGCCAGGCAGAAGACGGCCATGATTTCGGAGGCGACGGTGATGTCAAAGCCGTCCTGCCGGGGTACGCCCTGCGCCGGACCACCGAGTCCGATCACGACCTCCCGGAGCGAGCGGTCGTTCATGTCCAGGACGCGTTTGAACGTCATCCGGCGGGGATCGATGTTCAGTTCGTTGCCCTGGAAAATGTGGTTGTCCACCAGGGCCATCAGCGCATTGTTGGCGGACGTGATGGCGTGGAAATCGCCGGTGAAGTGCAGGTTGATCTCGTCCATGGGCAGCACCTGGGAATAGCCTCCTCCGGTGGCACCGCCCTTCATGCCCAGTACAGGGCCCAGGGATGGCTCACGCAGCGCCACCATCACCCGGTGGCCGGCGCGGGCCATCGAATCGGCCAGGCCTACGGTCAGGGTGGATTTCCCTTCGCCGGCGGGCGTGGGGGACATAGCCGAAACCAGTACCACTTTGCCGTGCGGGGCCGGAGCATCCAGGTTGCCGACGTTGATTTTGGCTTTGAACTTCCCGTAGCTTTCCAAGGCATCAGCCCCGATGCCCGCAGCGGCAGCCACCTCGGTGATGGGGCGCAAGGTGGCCTGTTGTGCGATGGCCAGATCCGTCAGCATTCCTTCAGACATCGTTGTCCTTCCTGGTCGCCCGGCCGGATCACGACTGGGTGGCTTGATGCCTACAGCAGCGAGGTGGTGGGCACCAGGGTTGTGCCCAGGTAGCTGCCGAGCGCGGCGTGGTAGCTCTCAAGCGTAATGGCCGCCGTGCGGTTCCAGCCGGATTCCTCGGCGCGGATCGACGCGGCGCGCCCCATGTCTTCCCGGGTGGCGGGATCGTCGTAGAGCGCTTCGAGGGCGTCTGCCCAGTCCCCGGGGTGGTGGCCGTCCACCAGCAGGCCGGTCCGCCCGTTGCAGACGGCGCGGGACAGTCCGCCCACGCGGGTGGCCAGGACAGGGGTGCCGCAGGCCTGGGCCTCCAGCGCCACCAGGCCGAACGATTCGCTGTAGGAGGGCATCACCACAACGTCCGCCGCGCGGAACCAGCCCGCCAGCTCCTGGGCGTTGACCGGCGCAAGGTGCGTGACGACGTCGTCCATTCCTGCCTCAGCCACAAGCTTTTTGAGGTCAAAATCCTTGCTGCCGCTCAGGGCGCCGAGGATGGTGATCCGAAGATCGATGTCCGGCCGCCGGGACCGCAGGATGGCTGCGGCGTTTACCAGGACCTGCGGCCCCTTCAGGCGTTGGATCCGGCCGGCGAAGAGCAGGTGGAAGGTGCTGGGGCTGATGTCGCGCTGCTTCCGCGACCGCGAGCGGAACGCCGGGTTGAAAATGTCCAGGTCAACGCCGGGTGGCGCAACGTCGATCACGTCGATGTCGGCACCGTAATGGGACACCAGCTCCCGGGCCTCCGCGCCGGTGTTGGCAATGAGCCGGGACGCGCCGTCGACAATCCGGTGCTCGCCCAGCTCACGGCGCCGCGGCTCCGGGACCTCGCCGGGGCCCAGAAGCAGGTTCTTTACGCGGGCCATGGTGTGCATGGTGTGGACCAGGGGAACGTTCCACAGCCCGGACAACTCCAGCCCGGCCACACCGGACACCCAATAGTGGGAGTGGATGACGTCGTAGCGGCCATGCGGCTGGCGCTGCCTGATCTGCTCGATCTCCGCGACCATGCTGTGCAGCAGTTCGGGGAGGTGCTCTTTGGGCAGCCGCTTGGGCGGACCTGCCATGACGTTGTGCACACAGACACCGGGCATGGGATGTTCGACGGCGGGCTGCCCGGCTGAGGTGGACCGCGTGAAGATCTCCACTTCAACGCCGGCTGCGGCGAGGGCAAAGGCCAGCTCGCGGACGTAGACGTTCATACCGCCGGCGTCACCGGAGCCTGGCTGCTCCATCGGTGAGGTGTGGAGGGACAGCAGCGCTACTCGCCGGATCAACGCTACGGCTCTCCTTTCTGCGGCCGGTTGGAGCTCCGGCCGAACTGCAGATGCATCGGATAAAACTTTACTCCTGCGCATTGGATCAAAGGTCCGCCGCCCATGACGCTCCGGGCCGTTCATGGCCTGCCTCACGGCACCTGAAGCCGTATCCGCCACCTGGCCCCAGTAGAATCGATCAGGTGACTTACCCAGTAACAGACGCCGCCAGGCCAACAGCCGGCTACGAACGATCAGCGGTCATCGACCTCGCAGCCATCAGGCATAACGTGGCCCAACTGGCCGCGGTGGCCTCCCCGGCGAAGGTCATGGCGGTGGTGAAGGCTGACGCCTACGGCCACGGCGCCGTGCAGGTGGCCAGGGCCGCGCTGGAAGCCGGGGCCGCCTGGCTGGGTGTGGCGCATATCTCGGAAGCGCTGACGCTGCGGGCCGCCGGAATCGAAGCACCCCTGCTTGCCTGGCTGCACACCCCGGACAGCAACTTCGGCGCGGCGGTGGCTGCCGGCGTCGACATCGGGTGCTCCGGTTGGGAACTTGACCAGATCGTGGCCGCGGCCCGGGAACAGCAACGCCCCGCACGGGTGCACCTCAAGGTGGATACCGGCCTGGGACGCAACGGCGCCACTGTTGAATCCTGGGACAGGCTGCTGGGTGAAGCGGTGGAGCACCAGGACAGCGGGCTGCTGCGCGTGGTGGGCATCTTTTCCCACCTTGCCGTGGCGGACGAGCCGCACCGCAAGGAAACTGACGAGCAGCTGGCGGCGTTCCGTGAAGTGCTGGCCATTGCCGAGGACGCCGGGGTGGACCTGGAAGTCCGGCACCTCGCCAACACGCCGGCCACACTGTCCCGCCCGGACACGCACTTCGACATGGTCCGCGCCGGGCTGGGAATCTACGGGCTGTCCCCGTTCGACGGGCAGAATTCCGCGGACCTGGGGCTGCGTCCGGCCATGACCCTGCGGACCATGGTCTCGCACTGCAAGGACGTCCCGGACGGCCAGGGCGTCTCCTACGGGCTCAACTACCGCACATCAGGCGCCAGCACCCTGGGCCTGATCCCCATGGGTTACGCAGACGGGGTACCCCGGGTGGCCACCGGAGGTCCCGTCCGCGTGGACGGCGTCACCTACCCCGTGGTGGGAAGGATCGCCATGGACCAGATGGTGATCGACGTCGGGAACCGGCTGGTCAGTGCCGGCGGCCCCACCCTCCGGGGTGCCGAGGCCGAACTTTTCGGCGACGGCAAGGACGGAGGCCCGACGGCGGATGACTGGGCCCGGGCTGCAGGCACCAACAACTACGAAATCGTCACCCGCATCAGCCAGCGGGTCCCGCGCGTCTACGTGAACGAGACAGCATGACCGCGGATGAAACAGCCGGGGAAACCCCTTTGTGGGAGCAGCGGGTCACCGTCTCCTCAGCGGAGGAGACGCAGGAAATCGCTGCCGCCTTGGGCCGCCAGCTCGAAGCCGGGGACCTGCTGGTCCTCACCGGCGAGCTCGGTGCCGGGAAAACCACTTTCACCCAGGGCCTGGGCCAGGGCCTGGGCGTGCGGCCCGGCATCATCTCACCCACGTTTGTGCTGGT
Source organism: Pseudarthrobacter sp. J47 (assembly GCF_049810315.1). Classification (GTDB taxonomy): domain Bacteria; phylum Actinomycetota; class Actinomycetes; order Actinomycetales; family Micrococcaceae; genus Arthrobacter. Next base: position 2,939,810 of record NZ_CP187358.1, on the reverse strand, counting down.
GCGGATCCATCCCAACCTCCCGGACGGACCCCGTCCCGGGGGACCGGACCTGGTCCACGTTGACGCCTACAGGCTGGAATCGGCGTCGGAAATTGACGGCATTGACCTGGAAAACACCCTGGACACGGCCGTCACGGTAGTGGAATGGGGCCGCGGCCGCGTGGAGCACCTAAGTGCCAGCCGGCTGGACATCGAACTGGTGCGCGCCACCGGACTGGCCGGACCGCCGGCCGTCCCCCAGTCCCTGGACAGCAATGGGGCCACGGACGGCAGTGATCCGGCGGGTGGCCCGCTTGAGTTCGGGGAACTCGATTTCAGTGATGAGGACGACGACGAGCCCCGCACCCTGGTGCTCCGCGGCTACGGTCCGCGATGGGCCGGCCAGCCATCCCTGCGCGGTTCCGGGTTTCCTGCGGAAGGAGGCAAGTGATGCTGATCCTTGCGATCGACACCTCGGCCACGGCAAGTGCTGCCCTGGTGTCAGGAGATGGCCTGTCAGGAGACAGCCTGTCCGGAGATGGCGCTGCAGGCAGCAAGGTAGTGGGCAGTTTCGCTACCGAGGACACCCGAAGCCACGCCGAAGTGCTGGCGCCGGGCATCCAGGAACTGCTCGCATCCACGGGCACCCGGGCTGCGGACATTGACGCGGTGGTGACAGGCGTTGGGCCTGGTCCGTTTACGGGGCTGCGTTCCGGAATCGCCACCGCCCGGACACTCGCGTTTGTGTGGAACAAGCCCTTGTACGGCGTGGTGAGCCTCGATGCCATTGCCCTGGACGTCGCGGAGTCAGCGCACAAGGTTCCGGAGTTCCTGGTGGTCACCGATGCACGCCGCAAAGAGGTGTACTGGGCCCGCTATTCCATGGACGACGGCGGCGTTCCCCGCCTTGCGGACGGACCGCACGTGGGTGCCGCCGAAAGCCTGCCCGCGCTGCCGGCCTTTGGTGCAGGCGCCGGCCTGTACAGCGACGCGCTGGCCGCCCACCCTGCGTTCCGCGACCGCCAGCCGGATGCGGCTTCGCTGGGCCGGAGGGCCGTGGCCGCATTGGCCGCGGGGCTGCCGCTGCCCGATTCCACTCCGTTGTACCTGAGGGAATCCGATGCCCAGGTTCCGGGCCCCAGGAAGCGTGCGCTGTGAGCGGGATTGCGGAAGGGCCCGGAGGGAACATTGCCGGCGGCGTCCAGCTCCGGACGATGGGTGTGGAGGACATTCCCGCAGTCCACGCCATGGAACTGCGGCTGTTCCCCGTGGACGCCTGGCCGGTGTCCATGTTCCACGACGAGCTGGGCCAGGCCTCCACGCGGCACTATGTGGTGGCTGAATCCGAAGGCAGGATCCTGGGCTACGCGGGCCTGATGTGTATCCAGCCGATTGCGGACATCCAGACGATCGCAGTGGAGCCCGAGGCCGAGGGCCGCGGCATTGGTTCGGCCATGCTGACCAGCCTGATCGGCGAAGCCCGGCGCCGTGGAGCCGAGGACGTCCTGCTGGAAGTCCGGGCAGACAACCCCCGGGCCCAGCAGCTGTACCTCAGGTTCGGGTTTGAGCAGATCCACGTCCGCCCCCGCTACTACCGGGACGGCACGGACGCCCTGATCATGCGCCTGCAGTTGGGCATTCTTTGGCACGACAGCAGCAACGAGCCCAGCAAGGAAACCAGGCAGCCATGAACACCGAAGAACCGCTGGTACTGGGGATCGAATCCTCCTGCGATGAGACAGGCGTGGGAATTGTCCGGGGGACCACCCTGCTGACCAACACTGTGTCCTCCTCCATGGATGAGCATGTCAGGTTTGGCGGCGTGATTCCGGAGATCGCTTCACGTGCCCACCTCGACGCCTTCGTGCCCACCCTCCGCGCAGCGCTCGCAGACGCCGGCGTGGAGCTGGAGGACCTGGATGCCATTGCCGTGACGTCAGGCCCGGGCCTGGCCGGTGCGCTGATGGTGGGCGTGTGTGCCGCGAAGGCGCTGGCCCTTGCCACAGGCAAGCCGCTGTACGCCATCAACCACCTGGTGGCGCATGTGGGCGTTGGCGTGCTGGACGCAAAAACGTACGACGGCGGCCGGTTGCCGGACAACCTTGGCGCACTTCTGGTCTCCGGTGGCCATACCGAAATCCTGAAGGTCAACAGCATCACGGACGACGTGGAACTCCTGGGCTCCACCATCGATGACGCTGCCGGTGAAGCCTACGACAAGGTGGCCCGCATCCTGGGCCTCGGCTATCCGGGCGGCCCGGCCATCGACAGGCTTGCCCGTCAGGGCAATGCCAAGGCCATCCGGTTCCCGCGCGGCCTCAGCCAGCCAAAATACATGGGGACGGCGGAACAGCCAGGACCACACCGGTACGACTGGTCCTTCAGCGGCCTCAAAACCGCCGTCGCGCGTTGTGTTGAGCAGTTCGAGGCGGCCGGACAGGAAGTACCGGTGGCGGACGTGGCCGCGGCTTTCCAGGAGGCGGTGGTGGACATCATTACGTCAAAGGCTGTGCTGGCGTGCCGTGAGCGTGGCATCACCAGTGTGCTGCTGGGCGGAGGTGTGGCCGCGAACTCCCGCCTGCGTGAACTCACGGCCCAACGGTGCGCTTCCGCCGGCATCACCCTGACGGTTCCGCCGCTGGACCTCTGCACGGACAACGGTGCCATGGTGGCTGCGTTGGGCGCCCAGCTGGTGATGTCCGGAGCCAAGCCCAGCGGCATCGACTTCACACCGGACCCATCCATGCCGGTGACCACGGTGTCAGTGACGGCCTAAGCTGCCGGGCCGTTCCGCATCTGCTGCACCAGGTCCAGGACCACTGCCTGGAGGTTGCCGCCGTTTTCAGCGGCAACCCGCCGCTGGCGCTGGTAGCCGGCGCCGCGGCGGATGATGCTTTCGACGTCTGCAAGTTCATCGCTGCAGCCCAGCCGCTTGGCCACGGGTTCCAGGCGGTTGAGCGTCTCCATAACGTGGTCCGTGACCAGCTGTTCGTTGCCCTTGGCATCCAGGATGATGATGGCATCCAACCCGTAACGGGCAGCACGCCACTTGTTTTCCTGGATGTGCCACGGCGGCATCGTGGGGATGGTGCCGCCGTCGTCCAGGGTGTTGGAAAAGTCTTCCACGAGGCACTGGGTCAGCGCCGCAATGGCTCCCACTTCCTCAAGGGTTGCCAGGCCATCGCAGATCCGCATCTCCACGGTGCCCAGGTTGGGAACGGGGCGGATGTCCCAGCGGATCTCGGACAGGGTGTCGATCACGCCGGTGGTGAACATGTCCTGGACGTAGTCTTCGTACTGCTCCCACGTGGGGAACTGGAACGGCAGGCCAGCCGTGGGCAGCTGCTGGAACATCAGGGCCCGGTGGGAGGCGTAACCGGTGTCCTCGCCGCCCCAGAACGGGCTGGAAGCGGACAGTGCCTGGAAATGCGGGAAGTAATTGACCAGCCCGTCCACAACCGGCAGCGCCTTGTTCTTGTTGTCCAGGCCGACGTGGACATGCACGCCATAGATCACCATCTGCCGGCCCCACCACTGGGTGCGGTCGATCAGCTTGGCGTAGCGCTCCTTGTCCGTCACGGGCTGCAGCTGCGGGGGACTGAACGGATGGCTGCCGGCGGAGAAAACGTCAACGCCCATGGGATCGGTGATTTCGCGGACAGCGGCGAGTGAACGGCTGAGGTCTTCCTTGGCTTCGGCGGGCGTGTTGCAGATCCCGGTCACCAGTTCAACGGTATTAAGCAGCAGTTCCTGCTTGATGTGCGGGTGCTCGTCGTCTTCAGTCAGGCCCGGGTGCCTGGCGGCTACTCCGCGGAGCACTTCATTGGCAACCGAGGCCAGTTCGCCGCTCTGGCTGTTGACCAGCGCAAGTTCCCATTCCACACCAAGAGTTGATTGCCTGGATGAAGCGAAATCAATCTTCATGCGTACACCTAACTGTTCTGTTGTTCCGCCCCAGTCCATGACTGTCGAGGCGGTTCAAGTCTAGTGCAGGCGTAGCATCGTATTGATGACATGGTTTGGGCAGTCAGGGAACATTACGCAACGATTCGGGTGGCAGGGGCTTGCGGTCAGTGCCGCGGCAGCGCTGACGGCACTGACGGCCTGCACAGCTACGCCGGCCTCGCCGCCGTCCTCTGAGGGGAGCCCTTCCGTGACGTCCAGTCCGGCCGCCAGCCCGCGCACGGCGCCTGCCAGCCCTGATCCGACGGCGGCGGACACTGCTCCCGTTCCGCTGGGCTGGGGCCCGGAACAGCGGGACGCCGACGCCGCCACTGCGGCTCTCGCGGGAATGACCGTTGAGCAAAAGGCCGGCCAGGTCCTGGTTCCCTTTTATTCCGGCGCGGATCCTGCTGCCCAGGCGGACACCATCAGGCGCCTCCACCTCGCGGGCAGCATTGTCATGGGCGACAACGTCCCGCAGGCTGCGGACGGCTCCGCCGATCCTGCGGCCATGGCCAGGTCTACGGCGGTCCTGCGGGAGGCCGTTGGCGCGGATGGACGTACGTGGCCGGGCATTGTTGCCGTTGACCAGGAGGGCGGGCCGGTGGCGCGCCTGCGTGCGCCACTGACGGAGTGGCCTGCGGCGATGGCCTATGGTGCGGCGGGGGATCCTGCGCTGGCCCGGGACGCCGGCCGGGCCATGGGTGCCGAGCTTGCGGGCCTGGGGTTCACCATGAATTTTGCCCCTGATGCGGACGTCACGATTGGGCCCCAGGACCCCGTGATCCGGTCCCGCTCCTTCTCCGACGATCCGGACGCCGTGTCAGCCCATGCCGTGGCCATGTCCGCCGGGCTCCTGGATGCCGGGGTTCTCCCGGCGGTAAAACACTTCCCGGGCCACGGATCGGTCACTGTCGATTCCCACGTGGGGCTCCCCGTCCAGGGTGCCGGACTGGCGGAACTGGAGGCGCGGGACTGGAAACCGTTCCGCGCGGCGGTGGCAGCCGGATTGCCCATGGTGATGACCGGGCACATCGACGTACCGGCCCTGGAAGCCGGCATCCCGGCGTCGTTGTCCAAGGCCACGTACGGGCACCTTCGCAGCCTTGGCTTCAAGGGCGTCGCGGTGACTGACGCCTTGAACATGGGGGCCATCGGTCAGAACTATGCGGTGGGGGAGGAGTCCGTCAAGGCGCTCGCCGCGGGCGCGGACCTGCTTCTGATGCCGCCCGACGTCGAAGCTGCCCACAGTGCGATCGTCACCGCGGTCGGGAACGGCTCACTGCCCGAAGATCGGCTGAATGAAGCCGCGGCGCGGGTTATTACTTTGATGGCCTGGCAGGGCCGCAAAGGTGCGGGCACTCCGCCGGCACCGCCCGGGGCGGGAGCGGCGGTGTCCTCTGCTGTGTCCGCCAAGGCCGTGACAGTGGTGGCCGGTCCGTGCAGCGGACGGCTGGTGGGTGACGCTGTGCAGGTCGCCGGCGGATCGGAGCTTGACCGGGCACGCTTTACCGAAGCGGCCAGGGCGGCCGGACTCGCCGTGGGCAGCGGACCCGTGGTTCGGCTGGTGGGCCCTGGCGCCCCGCAGGGAGCCGCCGGGAACATAGACGTTTCCCTCGATGACCCGTGGCCTTTGGCAGGCTCGGCCGCAGGCTCCGTGATTGCCGTTTATGGGCGTTCCCCGGGTTCCTTCGAAGCCCTGGTGGGTGTCCTGACAGGTTCGGTGCCGGCTACGGGGAAGCTGCCCGTTGCCGTTGGTTCCTGGCCGCGTGGAGCTGGCTGCGCTAATTACTAATGAGAATCATTTTCATATAAGCTTGCGGGCATGCATCTTTCGCTCGTCAGCTCGCTCGACTCACAATGCCGGCAGGAGGCCACCGCACGGCTCGCCGGCAGCCACCCTGATTCCGTGGTGGTCCACCATGACCTCCTTGAAGGCTCCGTTGTGCTGCGCCGCATCTTCCGCGACGGCCAGCTGGTGGAGCGTGCCGAGAACACCCTGGAACACGGTTGCCTGAGCTGCACGGTACGGCTTGACGTCATCCCCACGGTGCAGCGCCTCCTGGACTCGGGCTCCAGCAATGTGGTCCTGGGATTGCCGCCCGGCGTCCCTACCGGCCAGGTAGCCGCCGGAATCGCAGCAGGACTGGGCCGCCAGGTAAAGGTGGAAAACGCCGTGCTGGCACTGGACCCCGTGGAACTGGAAGACCAGATCTGGGACCGGCACAGCCTCTTCGAATCCGGCTTCACCTCCACCCCTGAGGACGGCAGGACCAGCGGCGAATTCCTGGTGGGGGAGTTCGCCCACGTGGACACGGTCCTGACGCACCACGGATTAGGGGCTTCGCTGGCCGGGCTGCTCCGCGGAGACGGTGCGGACACCACCGGCTGGAGTGCCGGCGTCGACCTTTTGTCCCAACTGGCACCGCACGCCGCCGTTGTTGGCGGGGAGGACGAGTTCCGGCCCAACTGCTACGACCCCCGGGAAGCGGCGGCACGCAGCCGCCCCGGCGACGTCCGCGTGCCGCTGCGCACCCAGGCCGGCGATTTCCGGACGGTGACACACGCCGTCGGACGTCCCCTGCACCCCAAGCGGTTCCAGGAAGCGTTGCCCCAGCTCGCGGCCGGATCGCACTGGCTCCGCGGCCGCCTCTGGATGGCGTCCGCCCCCACAGAACGCATCGGCCTGACCGGCGTGGGGCCTTTGATATGGCTGGAGAACACAGGCCATTGGTCCGCTGGTGATGCCTCCGACGCCGATGCGCTGCAGGGCTGGCGGCCGGACTTCGGGCACCGCTCGACGGTGGTTGCCGTCACCGGCCGCAAAGAGGATGTCCAGGCGCGCGAGGTGCGTGACCTCCTGGACGGCTGCCAACTGACTCCCAAGGAAATGAAACGCAAGATGGAAGGACAGCGATGAAAGTCAGGAACTCACTCAGGGCACTCAAGAAGATGCCGGGAGCGCAGGTGGTCCGGAGGCGGGGCCGGACGTTTGTGATCAACAAGAAGAACCCCCGGATGAAGGCCCGGCAGGGCTGATTCCGCTTAGCCGGCAGGGAGGTCCAGGCGACGATGTTTAATGGGGAGGTGCCTATCCTCAACAAAGACATGACGCTCTGCATTTCCCTGTCGGCCCGGCCCAGCAACAACGGGACGCGCTTCCACAACCACCTCTATGAGCAGCTGGGCCTGAACTGGATCTACAAGGCCTTTGCGCCCACGGACCTCGGACAGGCGATTGCGGGAGTCCGCGGGCTGGGCATTCGTGGATGTGCGGTGTCGATGCCCTACAAAGAGGACGTCATCGCCCTGGTGGACCAGATGGACGCCTCAGCTACGGCCATCGAATCGGTCAACACCATCGTCAACACGGACGGCACCCTCCGCGCCTACAACACCGACTACACGGCCATCGAGCAGCTCCTGATCCGCAACGCGGTCCCCACTGACTACTCCGTGACCGTCCAGGGCGCCGGTGGAATGGCCAAGGCCACCGTGGCAGCCCTGCGCGACGCCGGTTTCACACGCGTTACCGTCGTTGCCCGCAACGAGGCTTCCGGGCGGGCCTTGGCGGAGCAGTACGGATTCGGCTGGAAACCGGAATTCGACGGCGGTCCGGCTGACATGATCATCAACGTCACCCCGGTGGGCATGGCCGGAGGACCCGACGCCGGCACACTGTCCTTCCCGCAAAGCGCCATTGACGACGCGAAGGTGGTGTTCGACGTCGTGGCCCTGCCCGCCGAAACGCCATTGATTGCCGCCGGCAGGGCAGCCGGGAAAACCGTCTTCACCGGCGCCGAGGTGGCCACCATCCAGGCGCTGGAACAGTTCGTGCTCTATACGGGCATCCGGCCCACTGACGAGCAGGTCAAGGCTGCCGAGGAATTCACCCGCGCACAGTAGGGCCTGTTGCCGGGTCCTGCCGGCCGTGCTGTCGGGAAGTGCTGCCGGTTCAGACCTTTACTGGCTCAGACCTTCACCGGCTCAACAGCGATTGCCACCCTGGTTTCACCGATCCGCGTGAGCACCAGGGTGGCGGAGCGTGGCTTCCCGGCTTTTGCTGCTTTCTTGGACGTGCTGCCCTGGAACAGCTGCTTGCGCAATTCCTCCGGAGTGGTTGAAATCCCGCGCTTCTTGATATCCAGCACGCCGATGTTGTTCGCCTTGACCCACTGCTTCAGCGCCCTGACGTTGAAGGGCATCACGTCCAGGACACGGTACGCACGGGCAAAAGGCGTATCCCTGAGCTCCGGCGCGCAGATGTAGGCGATGTGTTCATCAAGCAGGTGCCCGTCCAGTTCAAGTGCGACGTCGGCCACCAGCCCTGCGCGGATTACGGCGCCATCAGGTTCGTACAGGTATCCGGACGCCGGACCGATTTCCGGTTCCGGGCCTTCAGCGAAGTCCTTCCCGCTGCTCATCTCAGCTGCACCGTGCGGGCCAATCACCAGCGCTGAACGCCGGACGCCGGGACGCTGCAGGGCGTTGAACCAGAGAGCCACCTCGGTGACATCGCCGTTGACTGAAACCCATTGGGCCTCGCAGCCGGCCGGGATGGATTCGTGAGGCATGCCAGGGCCGAACTTCACGCCCACAGCCTTGCCTGATGCGGCGATGGATTCCACGAACGACAGCGGCGGGGAAAACGCCTCCGGATCCCAGATCCTGGTTGTACCGGAGGTGGAGGTGCTGCGCCGCGCCGGATCCAGCCAGACGCCGTCCACCCCCTCCAGCGGTAGCGACTCCGCATCCCCATGCACCACCGTGGCATGCGGGAACGGGAGGAGGTTGACCGTGGCGCACGCGGCAGTCACCTCGTCGCGTTCGACGGCGGTCACGGCAAGGTCCAGGGATGCCAGAGCCAGGGAATCAGCTCCCAAGCCGCAGCCCAGGTCCGCAACGTGCTTGACGCCGGCGCGGGCAAAACGTTCTGCGTGGCGGGCCGCTACGTTCAAGCGGGTTGCCTGTTCCAGGCCCGCCTGCGTGAACAGCATCTCCCGGGCAAACTCGCCGAACTTGGCCTCGGCCTTGGTCCGGAGGCGCGACTGGGTGAGCACTGCCGAGACCAGTTCAGGGGAGTGGCCGGCCTTGCGGAGGCGCTGGTTCAGCTCGAAGGCTTCGTCCTCCCTGTACGGCCCCAGGGATGCCAGCAGCTCCCAGCCTTCGCTGTTGAGGAGCGGTTCGATCTGTTCGCGGGGGTCGGCAGCCATGCGCTCCACCCTATATCGGCGGGTCGGAACGTTGATTCGCGGGGCTTGGTCCTGGAATGTCAGACCCCCTTGGCATGATGAATTTATGGATGCCAGGGCGGTTGCTGAAGCGGTGGAAGCCGTTGCCGCGTCCGTTGCTGCGCTGCGGGATTTGGCGGGTTCTCCGACTTCCGGCTCGTGCTCTGCTCTCGCCGGCGGTGCCCCAAGCGATCCTCTGCGGGATGAGTTTGATGCCTGCCTGAACGGGTTGGCGGAAGTTGCCCGGCTGGAGGCACGAGTCGCGGCGCTGAAGGTCCGCCTCACGGCCGCGTGCGTGGCCGCGCAAATGGCACGGCTTGCCCCCGACGCGTCGGAGAAGGACCAGGCCGTGGCGCAGATGTCCACGGTCGCTGAGATCGCCTGCGCGTTGACGGTCAGTGAAGGAGCTGCCGGCGGGCTCGTGGAAATCAGCCAGCGGATCACGGCCGCGTTGCCGTTGACCCTTCAAGCCCTCGGCGAGGGATCCTTGTCGTGGCAGCACGCCCGGATCCTCGCCGACGAAACCAACACCATGACCCCCGCCACCGCCACCGCGTTCGAAGCCAGGTTCCTGGACCCGGCCCACCCGGACGCAGGCCGCGGATGCCCGCCCGGGGAGATGACACCGTCCCGGTTCCGGGCCCGGGCCAGGTACTGGCGCGAACACCACTACCTCGACACCATCGAAGAACGCCACACCAAATGCCATCGCGACAGGCGGCTGGAGTACCGGCCCGACAAGGACGGCATGGCGTGGCTGAACGCCTACCTCCCCGCCCACGACGCAGCAGCCATTTGGAACCGCGCCACCGCAACCGCCCGCGGGCTGCAACATCCGGATGAACCCCGCACCCTCACCCAGCTACGCGCCGACATCGCAGCGACCTGGCTCCTCACCACAGGGCTCACGGAAGAAGGCAGCAACGGAGAAAGCGGCGACGACGACGGTAGGAGCGGCGGCGATTCAACCGGTGACGTCAGTGACGTCAGCGAAACCGGCGGAACGAATGGTATTCCCGGTGGCAGCGCTGCCGCCGGCGATCCGACCAGTAATCCCGGTGGCAGCGCTGCGGGCGGGCGTGGGTATGGCCGGGTCCCGTCGCCGAGGGCCCAGGTCCTGGTGACCGTCCCGGTCTTCACCCTCATGGGCCTGGGCGATGAACCCGCGGTCCTTGACGGGTACGGGCCCATCCCGCCATCTATGGCACGCCGGCTCGTCGCCAAGGGCGCCGACTCCTTCCACCGCGTCCTCACCGACCCGCGCGACGGCACCCCACTGGAGATCGGCAGGACTAGCTACCGGATCCCCAAGAGCATGCGACGGTTCCTCGCACTCCGCGACGCACACTGCCAGTTCCCCGGCTGCACCAACCACTCCCTCGACAACGAAGCAGACCACCTCACCGCCTGGGAACACGGCGGACCCACCGCCATCACCAACCTCACCCAACTCTGCCGCAAACACCACCACCTCAAACACAACACCACCTGGACCCCCACCCAAGCCACCACCACCCAACCACCCGGATGGACATCACCCACCGGCCGAACCTACCCACCCCAACCACACCACCAACAACCCACCACCTGGCCACCAGGAACCCTCCCACCAGCCGCATCCGCCGCATTCGCCGTTGCCCGAGACGACCACCCCACTCCAACGGCGGAGCCTGCCCACAACCCGGAATCTCCAACATCACCGGAGCCAAAGTCAGAGTCGCGCCCGGCCTCAAGGCCGGACCCTGCCCACAACCCGGCACCGGCTCCAGACCTCGACCCTGACCTGACTACAAGGGCGGAGCCTGCCCACAACACGTCCACCACGCCACCGGTTCAGCTCTCGAAACCAGCCCAGGACCTCCTCAAAGACCTCTGGCACGGACCCTACCCGGCACCACCAGCGTGGCTGCTCGAAGCCTGGGCCGAACAAGAACAACACGAACCACCAGAACCCGACGAAACACTCCTGAACTGGCTCGACGAAATCGACGCCAACGACGCACTCCTCAACACCCTGAGTGATCCCTTCCCCGAAGACCCCAACCCGGACTGGTACCTCCACCACGTCGTCTGAGGGCTCCGCGGTGTTGGTTGGTGAGGCACAGGCCGCGAGCACCGGTTGGTACCCTCTGGCTACTCCGTGCGCGTAGTCGGGACGGGCGCTTCCGTGACCGTCACGCGGCCGGATGTGACGCCGTCGGACGTTCCTGCAGAGCCTCGCGCAGGCGGATGCGGGAGCGTCCGGATAGGGTTGACGGTATGGAAGAGCGAACACCCCAACTGCCCGCTGACCATCCCCAATCCCTGGCTCAGCGTCTGGCTAAGTTCGCAAAGCCGGCGTTGATCGCCGGTGTTGTGATCGCCGTCGTGTGTGGAGTGCTGCTGATGATCATCGGCGCGCTGGATGCCTTTAACTCCACGGTTTATTCAGTGGACGGCAAGAGCATCCGGGATGAAACAGAGGAAGCCAGGCAGATCCGGGACCTCTATGTGGGAGCGCGTACGGGCGGCATTGTGGTGCTCGTCCTGGCCCTTGTTTCGGCAGTTGCCGGAGGTGTCCTGCTCTACCTCAACAGGAATGAGCCCGAAGCGGGCGACATCAACGGAGACGAAGACGTGGACTTCGAGGATCTGGGCCGCTAGTTCCCGGGACTGACGTGTTCCGGGCTGGTAGATGAAGGATGTTCTGCAGCAGCAGTGTCCTTCTTCTTCAAGCTCGTCAGCAGAACGCCCGAAATCACCAGGAGCCCACCCAGAACCTGGGCAGGGGTGATCGGCTGGCCCATGAGGAGGGTAATCACGGCCGTGAACACGGCGATGAGGTTCAGGTAGTTGCCTGCGTTGGACGCCGTGGTGGTCTTCAGGGCCATGTTCCATAGCAGGTAGGAGCCCAGCGAGGGGAACAACGCCACAAACGCCAGGGACCAGAGTTCAGCCTGCGTGGCAGGAAACCCGGTGCCAGTGAGTACGGCCATCGGACTGAGCATCACGGCCGCCATGATCACCTGGATCGCGGTTGATGTGATCGCCGGAACAGCCAGCCGCCGGGCAATGATGGTGTAAACGCCCCAGGCCGTGATCGCACCCAGCATCAGCACCTCGCCCACGCTGATGGAAAACGTCAGCAGACGGCCCAGCTCGCCACCCGTCAGAACCAGCAGCACGCCAAGCAGGCCCAGACCGATGCCCACCCAGCTTAGGGGGCGCGGCCGGTCGCGGAGCAGCAGTACGGCCAGCACCACAATGAGCGCCGGATTGGCAGCGGTAATCAGTGAGGCGTTCAAAGCCGATGTGTGCTGCAAGGCGCTGTAGAGCAGCAAGGTGTAGCCGCTCATGCCCAGGACGCTGAGCAGCAGCAACGTTGGCCACTGCCGCAGCGCTGCCCGCCAATCAGGCCGTTCAACGGCCTGGGCCAGGAGCAGTAACGGTACGGCGGCCAGGGCCCAGCGCCAGAAGGTCAGCTCGATCGGCGTCATTGTTTTGAGTACCGCTTCGCCAACAACGAAGTTTCCAGCCCAGAACAGGGCGGCAAGGGTCAGGTACAGGGCAGCGCGCACTGCTCAAATCTACAGCCAAGGTTTCCGCCAAAGACGAAAATCTGGCACTCGCCTTGACCGAGTGCTAACCACTACATAGAGTCTTCATTAGCACTCTCCCATGGAGGGTGCTAATACATGAGAACTGCCAGCCAGGCTGCTGCCGGCACCGCGACGACGGTTTGCCAGCCACGTGCCGGTGGTTTCTTTAAGTCCATGAATTTGCTGACGAAAAGGAGAGGTCCGAGTGTCGGTCTCTATTAAGCCTCTTGAGGATCGTATTGTTGTCCGCCCGCTCGAAGCCGAGCAGACCACGGCTTCCGGCCTGGTCATCCCGGACTCCGCGCAGGAGAAGCCCCAGGAAGGCGAAGTTGTTGCAGTAGGCCCCGGCCGCTTTGACGACAACGGCAACCGCGTTCCCCTCGACGTTGCCGAAGGCGACGTCGTTATCTACTCCAAGTACGGTGGAACCGAAGTCAAGCACAGCGGCGCCGAGTACCTCGTGCTGTCCGCCCGCGACGTCCTGGCGATCGTCGTTAAGTAACACTCCAAGGACCCCCGCGCTGCTGATCCCATCCGTTGATCGGCGCGCGGGGTTTCTGTCTTGAAAGGACAACACCATGGCAAAGCAGCTTGCGTTCAATGACGCTGCCCGCCGGTCTCTTGAAGCCGGCATCGATAAGCTCGCCAACACCGTCAAGGTGACGCTCGGCCCGCGCGGCCGCAACGTCGTCCTGGACAAGAAGTGGGGCGCCCCCACCATCACGAACGACGGCGTCACTATCGCCCGTGAGGTCGAGCTGGACGATCCCTACGAGAACCTTGGCGCTCAGCTGGCCAAGGAAGTAGCCACCAAAACCAACGACGTCGCCGGCGACGGCACCACCACGGCAACGGTCCTGGCCCAGGCCCTGGTCAAGGAAGGCCTGCGCAACGTTGCAGCCGGCGCAGCTCCCGGCCAGATCAAGCGCGGCATCGAGGTTTCCGTTGAAGCCGTCGCCGCCCGCCTGCTGGAGAACGCCCGTCCTGTCGAAGGCACCCAGGTTGCCAGCGTTGCCGCCATCTCCGCCCAGAGCGAGGAAATCGGCGAGCTCCTCGCCGAGGCATTCGGCAAGGTCGGCAAGGATGGTGTGATCACCATCGAGGAATCCTCCACCACCCAGACCGAACTGGTCCTCACCGAGGGCATGCAGTTCGACAAGGGCTACCTGTCCCCGTACTTCGTCACCGACGCAGAGCGCCAGGAAGCCGTCCTCGAAGACGCCCTCATCCTCATCAACCAGGGCAAGATCTCCTCGGTCCAGGAATTCCTGCCGCTGCTGGAGAAGGCGCTGCAGAGCTCCAAGCCGCTCTTCATCATCGCTGAAGACGTCGACGGCGAGGCCCTCTCCACCCTGATCGTCAACCGCATCCGTGGCACCCTGAACGTTGTTGCCGTCAAGGCTCCCGGCTTTGGTGACCGCCGCAAGGCCATGCTCCAGGACATCGCCACCCTCACCGGTGCACAGGTTGTCTCCCCGGAGCTGGGCCTGAGCCTGGACACGGTTGGCCTTGAGGTGCTGGGTACTGCCCGCCGCATCACGGTTACCAAGGACAACACCACCATTGTTGACGGCGCCGGTTCGGCGGAGGATGTTGCAGCACGCGTTGCACAGCTGCGCGCTGAAGTAACCCGCACCGACTCCGACTGGGACAAGGAAAAGCTCCAGGAGCGCCTGGCAAAGCTTGCCGGCGGCATCGGCGTCATCAAGGTTGGCGCAGCCACCGAGGTTGAGCTGAAGGAAAAGAAGCACCGCATCGAAGATGCAGTGTCCTCCACCCGCGCTGCCCTCGAAGAAGGCATCGTGGCCGGTGGCGGTACCGCCCTGATCCACGCCCTCAAGGCACTGGATGAGGATTCCGCCGTCAAGGCCCTGGAAGGCGACGCCGCAGCAGCCGTGGGCATCGTCCGCCGTGCACTTGTCCAGCCGCTGCGCTGGATCGCACAGAACGCCGGTTTCGATGGCTACGTTGTCACCGCCAAGGTGGCCGAGCTGGAAACCAACAACGGCTTCAACGCCAAGTCGGGCGAGTACGAGGACCTGATCAGCGCCGGTGTCATCGACCCCGTCAAGGTCACCCGTGCCGCTCTCCGCAACGCTGCCTCCATCGCAGCCCTGGTTCTCACCACCGAGACCCTGGTTGTTGAAAAGGCTGCTGAAGAGGACGAGCACGCAGGCCACAGCCACTAGCGTGTAGCCGTGCGGGCGGAAGCCCGTCGACATATGGCTTTGGTCGCCCGTGGGCGTGCCTCTGCCACCGTCGTTGCAAGGACCGGTCCGGCTTCTGCCGGGCCGGTCCTTTGCTGTCTGGGCTAGGATTGATGCTTTGCCCACAGGTGGAGGAGCATCCATGTCCGCAGCGAGCAATGTGCCGCTTTCCCTTGTGGGACCCAAAAATCCGGACCGGCAGCGGAAATCGGCCTTCCGTCCAGAGATCCAGGGGTTGCGTTCGCTGGCCGTGCTGATGGTGGTCACGTATCACGTGTGGTTTGGCCGCGTTTCGGGAGGCGTGGATGTTTTCCTGTTGATTTCGGCGTTCCTGATGACACTTCAGTTCACCGGCCGGTACCAGCGCGGGGAACCTTCGGGGCTCGTGAGGCACTGGCTTCATCTGTTCCGCAGGCTCCTTCCAGCTGCGGTGGTGGTGATTCTTTCAACGCTGGTGGCATCGGCGCTCCTGCTGCCGCGCACCCGTTGGCTGGACGTTATCGATCACAGCTGGGCGGCTCTCTTTTACTTCGAGAATTGGCTGCTGCAGCAGCAGGCGGCCGACTACTACGCCAATGACCACAGCCTGGCCAGCCCGCTGCAGCACTTCTGGTCTCTCTCCATCCAGGGCCAGGTCTTTATTCTGTGGCCTGTCATCTTCCTTGTAGCTGCCGTCATCGCACGTCGGGCCGGGATTTCCTACCGGCCTCTTTTGGCCTACATCTTTTTCGGTATCTTCCTGGTGTCGCTGGCCTACTCGATCGTCTTTACGGCCAACAACCAGGGATTGGCCTATTTCGACACCGGAGCCCGGCTTTGGGAGTTCGCTTTGGGAACGCTCGTCGCCTTGGTTCTGCCCGGTTTGCGCGCGGGCAGGACAGCGCGGATTGTCATGGGTTGGATCGGGGTGGTGGCAATGCTGTCCTGCGGTTTTGTCATCGACGTCCAAGGCGCTTTTCCGGGCCTCGCCGCATTGTGGCCTACCGTTGCCGCTTCCCTGGTGATCATGGCCGGGCAGACTCAGAGCAGGCTCGGCGTGGACCGGATACTGTCGGCTGCGCCGCTGGTCAGGCTGGGAGGCAACTCCTACGCCCTTTACCTGTGGCATTGGCCGGTATTGGTGATCGCCCTGGCCTGGTCCGGCAAGGAACACGCGGGCTGGCTGTCCGGGACCATCATCATCCTGACGTCCCTGGGCCTGGCGTTCCTCACCACCTGGTTGGTCGAGAAGCCTTGGCGTGAATGGAGGTGGCCGGAAGTCAACAGGCGCAGGGCCTCCCTGGCAGTCATGCTTGTTGTGGCAGTAGCGGCAACGCCCCTGGTTGTCTGGCAGCAAATGATTGTGCAGTCCAATTCGAAAATCGCCGTGGGACAGGACCCGATGTACCCGGGAGCACTGTCCCTTGACCAGGATTACGTTCCCACAACATCCGGAACGCTGCCTCCGGCCCCGGGACTGGAGGCAATTGACCTGGACTGGCCCGTCTTTCCCGAAGGTTGCGGTGCAACAGGACCGGGCGAGAACATTTGCAGCAACGGCATCGAAGACGGCGCTAAAAACATCGTGGTCGTGGGCAATTCGCACGCCCACGTGTTGAACACCCCGCTGCTGCTCATGGCCGAAAAGTATCACTGGGGACTTACCTCCATCACCAAGGGCGGATGCCCGATGACCTCAACCCAGAGTGAGGGCGTCGATGACGAGTGCCTGGAGTTTAACGGCAAGGTCCTGGACCAGGTGCTGTCGATGAAACCCGACCTGGTGATTTCCACCAGCACCCGAACAGCCTTCGGTGTGACGGCGCCGGAACATCTGGATGATGGCTGGGTTGCGAATGCCAAGGTTTTGACAGAGGCAGGCATCCCGGTTCTCGGCGTGAGGGCACCCCCTCGAATGGCCGCTCCGGTTCCTGCCTGCCTGGAAGGAAACCCTGGTGACCCATCATCCTGTGGCTCCAGCGCCGCGGAGAGCTTCAGCCCTGTGGCGCCCACCGACACCCTGGCCGAGGACCTCCCCGGAGTCACGTTCGTGGACTTCACGCCCTATTTCTGCCCGGATGGTATCTGCCCGGCCATCATTGGCAACGTCATCGTCTACAAGGACGATAATCACGTGACCCGCTCCTACATGACCACGCTCGCCCCTATTTTTGAGCGTGAACTCCTGGCCGCCACCGGATGGAGTCTCTGACGAATAATCCGGAAGGGGCTGGAGCGCCGGCCTGACGTCGTCTTTACCGTGCGTCGCTGACTCATGCAGACTGAGGCCATGCTGCTCGAAGAGCTTGTCAGAACGTCCCAGGCCGTCGCTTCCACACGCTCCAGGCTCGCCAAGGTGAGTGCGCTCGCGGATCTCCTGCGCCGGATCGAACCGGAGGAGATCACCACTACGGTCGGCCTGCTGATGGCCAGGCCACGCCAGGGCAGGGTCGGCGTCGGGTGGCGGGGCATGTCAGCGGCGATGGGGGAGCCGGCCGGGCAGCCCAGCCTGACCGTCGCCGATCTTGATGCGGCGCTGGACAAGCTCCTCGTCACTGCAGGCGTCGGGTCGACGGCGGATCGCGCGGCCACCCTTCGGACCCTCACCGCGGCTGCTACGGAAGCGGAACAGCAGTTCATCGCCGGTGTTTTGCTGGGGGAATTGCGCACCGGTGCCCTCGAGGGTGTCCTGACGGACGCAGTGGCCCGGGCTGCCGGCCGCCCTGTCGACGCCGTGCGCCGCGCGGCGATGCTCTCGGGGGACCTCGGTGGCACTGCCTTGCTGGCGCTGACCGGTACGGCGGCCGAACTCGATGCGGTGGGTCTCGTCGTCGGCCGTCCTGTGCAGCCCATGCTCGCCGCAACGGCGTCCAGCACCCGCGAGGCACTGGAGACCACGGGCGAGGCATCCGTGGAATACAAGCTCGACGGCGCCCGCATCCAGGTGCATCGCACCGGCGGGGAAGTACGCATCTTCACCCGCAATCTTGCCGACGTAACGCACCGGCTCCCTGAGGTGGTGGACGTGGCGCGGAGGCTGCCGGTGCGTGATGTGATTCTCGACGGCGAGACACTCGCCTTGGATGAAGAGGGCGGCCCACGGCCGTTCCAGGAAACCATGTCCCGGTTCGGGGCAGACGCTGTGCGCACCACAGTGCTGCATCCGTGGTTCTTCGATGTCCTCCACCTTGATGGCCGGGACTTGCTGGATGAGCCGTTGTCCACCCGGATCAGCCTGCTCGAGGGCATCGCGCCGGGTTACCGCATTCCGGGTGAGATCACGGGGGACGTCGCTGTCGCGGAGCAGGTGTCGCGGGATGCCTTGGCCGCCGGGCATGAGGGTGTGGTGGTCAAGTCTGTGGGTTCAACCTACGCCGCCGGACGGAGGGGTTCGAACTGGATCAAGGTCAAACCGGTGCTCACCTTCGACCTGGTGGTGCTTGCCTGTGAATGGGGTTCGGGACGGCGGACCGGGCTGTTGTCCAACCTTCATCTTGGCGCGTTGGATCCGACCGGGGAGTTTGGTGAACCCGGCGGCTACGTGATGGTGGGCAAGACCTTCAAGGGCCTTACCGACGAGCTGCTGCGTTGGCAGACTGAACGGTTCCAGGAAATCGAGGTGCGCCGCACGGCCGGAACGGTGTGGGTGGAGCCCATCACCGTTGTGGAGGTAGCCATCGACGGAGTGCAGAAATCTCCCCGGTATCCTGGCGGGATCGCGCTCCGGTTCGCCCGGGTCAAGGCCTATCGCGCGGACAAAACCGCCGCTGAGGCGGACACCATCCAGTCACTGCTCACGTTGCTGCGCCCCTGAGTTCCGGTAAGCCTGCGCCGGCAGTTGTCCACGGTGCACCGCCGGCGTACCGTGGCGATTAGGCCGCCCGGCCCGCACGCACAGCACGGCGTGGGGCCTGGCTGATGGCCTGGCTGGCGGTACCCAAGGGAGGCCTGATGTCGGCGGAGACGGACATTGACCAGGGCCGGGCAGCGTTCCGGGACCAACGCTGGACGGATGCTTTCCGGACACTGCGCACTGCCGACCAGCGGGGCGGACTTCCGGCCGCTGATCTTGAACGACTGGCGACGGCGGAGATCCTGACAGGGAACCGCCCCACGGGCATGGACACCCTGGTCCGGGCCCACGAGGAGTACCTGGTGGTGGGTGACGTCATCGGCGCCGCCCGCTGTGCCGCCTGGCTGGCGATGCACCTGGGAAACGCCGGCGAACCCGCGCGGGCGGGAGGCTGGCTTGCCCGCGGACAGCGTCTGGCAGCGGAACTCACCGAACCGGATCCTGTACAGGGGCTGATGCTTTTGCCGGTTGCGTTGGGCGCACTGCACGGCGGTGATCCGGAAGCCGCCGTCGCGCTTTTCTCACAGGTTGCCGCCTTCGGCCAGAAGTTCCAGGACAAGGACCTCTCTGCCCTCGCCCTGCTGGGTTCGGGGCAGGCGGCGCTGGCGCTTGGCCGGGCCGAGGAAGGCCTTCGGATGTTTGACGAGGCCATGGTGGCAGTCACGGCGGGGGAGCTCTCTGCTGTACCGTCAGGAATTATCTACTGCGCGGTTATCGGCAATTGCCAGCTGACGTTCGATTTCCAGCGTGCCCTTGAGTGGACGGCGGAACTGGACCGCTGGTGCAATGCCCGCCCGGGGACTGTGGCGTTCAGTGGCCAGTGCCAGGCACACCGGGCTGAACTGTTCCGGCTCCACGGAGCCTGGGATGAGGCGCTGGCAGCAGCCGCAGTTGCACAGCAACGTGCCCATGACGGCGATCCCTGGGCGCTCTATGGCGGCTACTACCAGGAGGGGGAAGTGCATCGCCTCCGTGGCAACCTTGACCAGGCCGAGGCCTCCTACAAGCAGGCTGCCCGGAGTGGTCGGGAACCGCAGCCGGGCCTCGCGCTTGTCGCCATGGCGCGGGGAAATGCCCGGGAGGCGCAAACGATGATCCTGCGGGCCGCGGGCCAGGCGAATGTGGCCGGACGGCGCAGCCTGCTGCCGGCATTGGTGGAAATCGGGCTGGCTGCGGGAGACGTGTCCGAGGCACGGAAGGGTACCGATGAGCTGCTGAGCTTCGCCAGAGAGTGCCCCCGGCCCATGGTGCGGGCTGTGGCGGCACAGGCCGACGGCTGGGTGCGGCTGCACGAAGGCGATCATGCCGGGGCGGCCCAGGCTTTGCGCCAGGCCTGGCAAGGGTGGCTTGAACTCGGCGTGCCCTATGAGGCCGCCCGTTGCCGGGTACTGATCGGGCTTGCCTGCCGCGGCGCCGGCGACGAAATATCGGCACGAATGGAATGTGAGGCGGCCCAGGCTGAACTCCTTGATTTGGGTGCCACCGCGGCCGCCGCCTGGGCCGCCACCCTCATGCAGGCCGGGCCCGGGACCAAAACAGGGGCCAGCACAGGACCCAATATCGGGCCCAACACAGGACCCAACGCAGGGCCCCTGACACGCCGGGAGGTGGAAGTCCTTCGCCTGGTGGCCTCCGGCCGGGGCAACCGCAGCATTGCGGCCGAGCTGTATCTGAGCGAAAAAACCGTTGCCCGGCACGTCAGCAACATCTTCATGAAACTGGGCCTTTCAAACCGGGCGGCCGCCACGCGCTACGCCTTCGAACACGGGCTCGCAGGTTGAAGCCGGCCTGCATAAGACGTGCGCAATACAACCCAACTGCACCGGTATGAGGCGGCATAAATACATAATTCTCCCGATCCGCTGCCATGGCAGGAACCGTAGCCTGACTCCATAACCACCCGCGGGGGAACCATCCCTGACCACCTCATTGCCAGCAACCTTCATCGACATCAAACGGAGAACAGCCATGAACAGCAACGGCGCCACCGGCACGCTGGATACCCTCATCGTCGGCGGCGGACAGGCGGGCCTTGCCCTCGGTCGCCTTCTGCGTGGGCAGGGGAGGACCTTCCTGATAGTGGATGCCTTTCCCCGGGTCGGAGACGCCTGGCGGCAGCGGTGGGATTCGTTGCGCGTCTTTACCCCTGCGAAGTACGACGGCCTTCCGGGCCTCCCGTTCCCCGCAGACGCACTGTCCTTCCCCACCAAGGATGACGTTGCGGCCTATCTCGAGGACTACGCCAGGACGTTCGAACTTCCCATCCACAACGGGGTCCGGATCGAGCATCTTCGCCGGGAAGGGGACCGCTTCATAGCCTCTGCCGACGGCCTCCGCTGGGAAGCCCGCAACGTTGTGGTGGCCACCGGCTGCAGCCAGGCCCCCAACCTGCCGGAGTTTGCAGCGGAGCTGGATCCGTCCATCGTCCAGCTGCACTCCAGCCAGTACCGGAATCTCCAGCAGCTGCAGGACGGGCCGGTGCTTGTGGTTGGCCGGGGGAATTCCGGGGCTGAAATCGGCCTCGAAGCCAGCCGTGCGCATCCCACCTTCGTCGCGGGCAGGCCCGGCGCGGAGATTCCGGTGAAACACGGTCCGACGGCGGCACGGTACTTCCTGCCGTTGGTGCGGTTCGCGGGGATGCATATCCTGACGCTGAGCACGCCGGTGGGCAAGAAAGTGGCGCCGTCCTTCAAGGCGAATGCCGCACCGCTGATCAGGACGAAGTCCAAGGACCTGGAAGATGTGGGCGTCAAGCTGGTACCGCGGATTACGGGCGTGGAGAACGGCTGTCCCGTGGCGGCGGACGGCACCCGGCTGGAGGTTGCCAACGTCATCTGGTGCACGGGCTTCCGCGATGACTTCAGCTGGATTGACGCCGGTATGCTCGACGGCGGCGGGTTGCCCAGGCAATGGCGGGGAGTGGCGTTGGACACACCCGGGCTGTTCTTCCTTGGCCAGGAATTCCTCTACGCGGCGACGTCGGCAACCTTGCCCGGAGTGAGCCGCGATGCCCGCTATCTCGCGGGAAAACTCCCCGCGCCGGTCCACCGCGAGGCGGCGTCCGCAACCACCTGACCGGTGCCGTGAAGGCCCGGCGCTGATTGGCCATCGGACAGGCACCTCCGTAGGGTTAATGCTTTGATTGCCCGCTGCGAGAGGTTTTTGTGTCTTTTCCGAGAACTGCAGACGCCGGCAAACCCCGCAAATCCACGTTCCGCCCTGAGGTTCAGGGGCTCCGGGCGCTCGCCGTCCTGATGGTCATGACGTACCACGTGTGGCTGGGGCGCGTGTCCGGGGGTGTGGACATTTTCCTCCTGATTTCAGCCTTCCTGCTCACGCTGTCCTTCGTTCGGAAAGTTGAGTCGGGCCGGCCGATCGATCTGGTGACGCACTGGCTGCACCTGTTCAAGCGGTTGCTGCCGGCCGCCGTCGTAGTCATCCTGGGTGTGCTGGCGGGCACGTGGCTGATCCTGCCGGAGGGTCGCTGGCGCGGGATCCTTGACCAGGCCTGGGCGTCCCTTCTGTACAGCCAGAACTGGCTGCTGGCTGACACGGCCGTGGACTACTACGCGCAGGAGCACGCCGGCGCCAGTCCGTTGCAGCACTTCTGGTCGTTGTCCATCCAGGGCCAGGTGTTTATTTTGTGGCCGCTGATTTTTGCCGGATCTGCACTGCTTCTTCCGCTGCTGAAGCGGCAGGTTGCCGGGATCAGCTACCGCGGCTTGCTCGCGGTCGTCTTCGGTGCGGTGTTCGCCTTTTCCCTTGCCTATTCGGTGGAGCAGACCGGCAGCAACCAGGCGTACGCCTACTTTGATACCCGGACCCGGCTGTGGGAATTCGCGCTTGGATCGTTGCTCGCGTTGGCCTTGCCGTACTTGAAGCCTGGCAAAGCCCTGCGGCTGGTGCTGGGCTGGGCCGGCCTGGTGGCCATGGTGTCCTGCGGGCTGGTGCTGGTGGTGGACCGTTCGTTCCCGGGTTACATAGCCCTTTGGCCCACGCTGGCCGCTGCGGCCATCATCGTGGCGGGGCAGAGCGGAAGCCGGTTCGGGGTGGACCGGTTCCTGTCGTCGAAGCCGCTGGTGGCGCTCGGGGATAACTCGTACGCGCTGTACCTGTGGCACTGGCCGGTTCTGGTCCTCGCGCTGGCGGCCACCGGCGTCGAGTTCCCCAACCTGGTCCAGGGCCTGGCCATTGTGGGTGCCGCCACGGTGCTTGCGGTCCTGACCACCCGGTTCGTGGAGAAACCGCTCCGGGACTGGCACTGGCCCAAGCTGAAGGCCTGGCGCACCGCCGTCATCATTGCCGCCTGCGGTGCGCTGCTGGCCGGTCCGGCAGCGATCTGGCAGACCACGCTCACGGCTGACGAAGCCGCCACGGCCGCGCAGCCGGCCGAGCTGACTCCCGGCGCCGCGCAGCTCAGCCCGGAAAAGGCAGGCACGCCTGTTCCGCCCGCAAAGGTGATTCCGGCACCGGCTGCCCTCGCAGAGGACTGGGCTGGAATCCACCAGCCGTGCGTGGATGCGAACGCTACCGAAGATCCCATCCTGGAGGGCTGCCGCCAGCAGCTTCCGGACGGCCCCGTTACCAAACGGATCGTCGTGCTGGGGGATTCGCACGCCCAGCAGTACCTGGCGGCCCTGGCACCGATTGCTGCGCAGCGGGGCTGGGAGCTGGTGACCCTGCTGATGCCGGCGTGCCGCTTCGGAGCGGAGTCGCCCGAGCGCAACGACGAGTGCAATGCCTATAACAACGCCAGCGCCGCCTACGTCCTGGAGCATCAGCCCGATGCCGTCTTTACCGTGGCTTCATTGACCCACGAGGAAGCGCCCTACGAGACGGAGGTTCCGGGGTACCTGGAGGGAATCCAGCCGTTCGCAGACGCCGGAATCGAGATCGTGGGCATCCGGGACAACCCGAGGTTTACCACCGACGTGGCCGAGTGTGCCCAGCAGAATGGTCCGGATGCCCCCGAATGCGGTGCACCCATCAGTGAATCCCTGGCCGACGTCTCACCTCTTGATGGCTATGCCGGCAAGGTTGATGGCCTCCACCTGATGGACCTCAGCGACTTTATCTGCGCGAACGGCGTCTGCCCGGCAGTGGTGGGCAACGTGTATGTCTACAAGGACGACAACCACCTCACCCGCACCTATGTGGAAAGCATGATCCCCATGTTTGAGCAGCGGCTCCTGGCGGCAACCGGCTGGTAAGCGTGCCATTGCTCACATGTGGGCTGCGGAATAGGGAGATGCCCTGCAAGGTTCTAATATTTACTCAACAGTTTGCACTGCCCCGGCAGTACTTCGGCCGGACCACTTCTGCACAGGCCAGACCCGTAATGACGGGCTGGTCATCGGTTGCAACCCCTACCCGTCACCCAGCAACTTAAGGTAAGAGGCGCACTCATGACCCAGCCCGAACACAACCCCTTCGGCTTTATTGGCCTGACCTATGACGACGTCCTGCTCCTTCCCGGGCACACGGACGTCATTCCGTCCGACGCCGACACCTCCTCCCGCATCTCCAAGCGGATCACCGTCCAGACCCCGCTGCTCTCCGCCGCAATGGACACCGTCACCGAGTCCCGCATGGCCATCGCCATGGCCCGCCAGGGCGGCCTGGGCGTGGTGCACCGCAACCTGTCCATCGCGGACCAGGCGGACCAGGTGGACCGGGTCAAGCGCAGCGAGTCCGGCATGATCACCAACCCGCTCACCATCCGGCCCGAGGCCACGCTGAAGGAACTGGACGATCTCTGCGCCCAGTACCGCGTATCCGGCCTGCCGGTGGTTGACACGGAAAACCGCCTCCTGGGCATCGTGACCAACCGCGACACCCGCTTTGTTCCGGAGTCCGACTTCCCGCTCCGGCTGGTCAGCGACGTTATGACCAAGATGCCGCTGGTCACCGGCCATGTGGGCATCAGCCGTGACGAGGCCTCGCACAAGCTGGCCACCAACAAGATCGAGAAGCTTCCGCTGGTTGACGAGCAGGGCCGCCTCAAGGGCCTGATCACCACCAAGGACTTCACCAAGGCCGAGCAGTACCCGCTGGCTACCAAGGATGACGAAGGCCGGCTGCGCGTTGGTGCGGCCATCGGCTTCTTCGGTGATGGCTGGGAGCGCGCCATGGCCCTGGTGGACGCCGGCGTGGATGCCTTGTTCGTTGATACCGCCAACGGCCACTCGCAGGGTGTGCTGGACATGATCGCCCGGCTGAAGGCTGAGAAGTCCGCCGCGCATGTGGACATCATTGGTGGCCAGGCAGCCACCCGTGAGGGTGCTCAGGCACTGATCGACGCCGGCGCCGACGGCATCAAGGTGGGTGTGGGCCCCGGCTCCATCTGCACCACCCGCGTGGTGGCCGGCGTGGGCGTCCCCCAGATCACCGCCATCTACGAATCCGCCAAGGCAGCAATTCCGGCGGGCGTTCCGCTGATCGCCGACGGCGGCCTGCAGTACTCGGGCGACATCGGCAAGGCGCTGGTCGCCGGTGCGGACACGGTGATGCTGGGCTCGCTGCTGGCAGGCTGCGACGAATCTCCCGGAGACCTGATCTTCGTCAACGGCAAGCAGTTCAAGTCCTACCGCGGAATGGGCTCCCTGGGCGCCATGCAGTCCCGCGGCAAGAACACCTCCTACTCCAAGGACCGCTACTTCCAGGCGGACGTTTCCGGTGATGACAAGCTGATCCCGGAGGGCATCGAGGGCCGAGTTGCCTACCGCGGGCCGCTTTCGTCGGTGGCCTACCAGCTGGTGGGCGGGCTGCGGCAGACCATGTTCTACGTGGGCTCGCCCACCATCCCGGAGCTGAAGTCCCGCGGCAAGTTCGTCCGGATCACCCCGGCCGGCCTGAAGGAATCCCACCCGCATGACATCCAGATGACTGTGGAAGCGCCCAACTACGGTTCACGCTGACCCGAATGCCTCAACCCCGCCATCCTGAAGAGCTCAACGGAAAGAAGTCCCGGCGCAAACTGGCACTGAAGCCGTATGCGCGTGCGGTGGCGCAGGTCCTGCGGGTCAGCTTCCGGGCGTCGCCGGCCGCCGTCATCATGAAGGTGGTCGGCTCGCTCATTTCGGCATTGCTGCCGCTGGTCACCACGTACTTCGCGGCGTTGACCACAACGGCCCTGGCTGCCGCCTACGCAGGCGACGCCGGGGCCGGGCAGCAGGCCATTGTCTACGTCATCGTGACGGCGGCGCTGGGCCTGTTTTGGGGCTCGTTCAGCAGCGTTGACCGCTACATCCAGCAGCTGATGAGCTTCCGGGTGGGGGCGATCGTTGGCGACATGATGTACGAACGTTTCCTGGCGCTGGAATTCTGGCGCTACGACGACAAAGACACCGTTGACCTGTATGACAGGGCCAAACGGTTCTCCGATTCCTACGCGCGCGTCCTGGACCGGATCGCGGCAATCTTTACCCAGCTCGTCTCGGTAATCCTGGCCATCGGCGCCCTGCTGCTGGTGAGCTGGTGGATTGCGGTCATTGTGCTGGTGGCCATCGTGCCCAGCGTGTACCTGCAGTTCAGGCTCTCCCGCGAGCAGATCGCGCACTGGAACACGCAGGTGGATTCGCGGCGGAAGCGGCGCATGATCGAGAACAACCTGCTCCGGCCCCAGCACATCGCGGAGATGCGGCTCTACGGCATCGTGGGCTACCTCATGGACCTGCGTTCAAGGTTGCGGGACCAGGATGAGAGACGCCGGCTGGATTTCCAGAAGAGATACATTCCAAAGCAGCTCGCGGCCGACGCCCTGCAGTACGGTGCCGAAGTGGTCTCGCTGATCTGGGTGGTGGGGCAGATTATTGCCCGGGCCCAGCCGGTGGGCCAGTTCCTGTACGTCCAGCAGATCGTCAGCCGGGCCCTGTCCACCGCCAACAACCTGGTGTCATCCCTGAGTTCCATTGACGAGGACCTGGCCAACCTCAAGGACTATGAGCTGTTCATGGACCTGCCCGTGCATTCGCACCACGCGCCGCCGCTGCAGGAAACTCCGCAGAAAGTGGAGCTGCGCGATATCCGTTTCACGTACACGGGCAGCGATACCGAGGTGATCAAGGGCATCAACCTGACCATCACCGCCGGCCAGCACATTGCGATAGTCCGGCCAGCACATTGCGATAGTGGGGGAGAACGGCGCCGGGAAGTCCACACTGATCCGCATCCTTGCAGGCCTCTACCGTCCTGACTCGGGGCAGGTAATGCTCGACGGCGTGGATCTCGCCGCCGTGGATGTCACGTCCTGGCACCGCCATCTGGCGGTCCTCAGCCAGGAGTTCCTGAAGTACGAGTTCGCTACGGCCGCTGACAACATCCGGTTTGGCGACGTCGATCCGCCGCGTGACGATGACCGGATCCGCCAGGCAGCGGCCGATGCCGAAGCGCTGGAGTTCATCAACAAGCTTCCCAACGGCCTGGACAGCCATGTAAGCAACTGGATGGAGGACCCCCGCGGCCGCAAGGGAACGGGCCTCAGCGGCGGCCAGTGGCAGCGGCTTGCCATGGCCCGCAACTTCTACCGTCGTGCCTCGTTCATGATTATGGACGAGCCCACCTCGGCCATCGACGCCCTGGCGGAGCACCGGATCTTCAGCCGCCTGTTCGCAGATCACGGCAGCACCATCATCGCGATCAGCCACCGGCTCGCCACCATCGAAAAGGCCGACGTGGTGTACATGCTCGAAGACGGCCGGATAGTGGAGCAAGGCACGCATGCCCAACTCGTGGCCCTGCGCGGCCGCTACTTCAGGATGTTCGAGTCGCAGTTGAGTGCCGATGTTGGCCCGGAACCTGGCGTCGCCTGAGCCTGCATCGCCTGGTGATTGGTCCGCCTGGGATAACCTAGAGCAGTGACTTATGAGATTGAGATCGGCCGTGGCAAGCGTGGGCGTCGTGCCTACTCCCTGGATGACATTGCGATTGTCCCCAACCGTCGTACCCGCGACCCCAAGGACGTCTCCGTCTCGTGGCAGATTGACGCCTACAAATTCGACATGCCCGTGATCGCAGCCCCCATGGATTCGGCCATGTCCCCGCAGACCGCCATCGCCCTGGGTGGCCTGGGTGGCCTCGGCGTCCTGGACCTCGAGGGCCTGTGGACCAGGTACGAGGACCCGCAGGTTGTCCTGGATGAACTGGCGGCCCTCGCTGGGGAATCCAGCAACCCTGCCGTGACCCGGAAGATGCAGGAACTCTACAACGCTCCCATCCAGCCTGAACTCATCACGTCCCGCCTCGCGGAGATCCGCGCTGCCGGAGTCACTGTCGCCGGATCCCTGACCCCCCAGCGCACCCAGGAGCACTACAAGACGGTACTGGCTGCCGGCGTCGATATCTTCGTCATCCGCGGTACCACCGTGTCCGCCGAGCACGTGTCCAAGGACCACGAGCCGCTGAACCTCAAGCAGTTCATTTACGAGCTGGATGTTCCGGTGATTGTGGGCGGCGCGGCCGGCTACACGCCCGCCCTGCACCTCATGCGCACCGGTGCCGCCGGTGTCCTGGTGGGCTTCGGTGGCGGTGCAACCACCACCACGCGCCGGGCGCTGGGCATCCACTCGCCCATGGCGTCGGCCATTTCCGATGTCGCTGCCGCCCGCCGTGACTACATGGATGAATCCGGCGGACGCTATGTCCATGTCATTGCCGACGGCGGCATGGGCACCTCGGGGGATATCGTCAAGGCCATTGCCATGGGAGCCGACGCCGTCATGCTGGGTACCGCACTTGCCCGCGCCGAAGAGGCGCCGGGCCGGGGCTGGCACTGGGGCCAGGAGGCCCACCACCTTGAGTTGCCCCGCGGCGACAGGGTCAACGTAGGAACTGTTGGTCCGCTCGACGAGGTCCTGTTCGGGCCGGGCCACCACACCAACGGAACGTCCAACCTCATTGGTGCGCTGCGCCGCTCCATGGCAACCACCGGCTACTCGGACCTCAAGGAGTTCCAGCGCGTGGACGTGGTCGTTTCCCCGTACGCGGGCAACTAGCCACACCCTGCCGTTCGTCGGCTCTCCGAAGTAGGGTTAACAAAATCAGACCCGCGTGATGGAGGATTTCGATGACGAACGATCCGAGCAGCAACGGCAAGCTGGGACCCGAAGCCCGGGCGGCTTCCCTGGAACGGCTCAAGGCCACCACGGAGCCCGGCCAGGAACTGGACATCCTGATTGTTGGCGGCGGGATCGTTGGAGCCGGATCCGCCCTTGACGCCGTCACGCGGGGGCTCAGCGTGGGCATCGTCGAGGCCAACGACTGGGCTGCCGGTACGTCGTCACGGTCCTCCAAGCTCATCCACGGCGGGCTGCGCTACCTGGAGATGCTGGACTTTGCCCTGGTCAAGGAGGCATTGCAGGAGCGTGGCCTGCTGCTTTCCGAGCTTGCCCCGCACCTGGCCCGCCCTGTTCCGTTCCTGTACCCGCTGACCAGGCCTTTCTTCGAGCGGCCCTACGTTGGTGCCGGCATTGCCCTTTATGACGCCATGTCCATCTCCGGCGGACACAGCAGGGGAGTGCCGTTCCACAAGCACCTCAGCAGGCGGGGAACGCTTCGCGCGGCACCCAGCCTGAAGAAGGATGCCTTCGTCGGCTCCATCCGGTACTACGACGGCCAGGTGGACGACGCCAAGTACGTTGCCAACCTCATCCGTACGGCCGCCCACTACGGTGCCCACGCGGTCAACCAGATGTCCGTCGTGGACTTCCTGCGCGAGGGCGAGCGTGTGGTGGGCGCCAAGGTGGTCAACCATGAGGACGGCACCAGCTTCGACATCCGCGCCAAGCAGGTCATTAATGCCACCGGCGTGTGGACTGACGAGACCCAGGCCATGGTGACCGAGCGCGGGCAGTTGAAGGTCCGTGCCTCCAAAGGCATCCACCTGGTGGTTCCGCGCGATCGTTTCCAATCTACAGTCGGCCTGATCCTGCGCACGGAGAAGTCGGTGCTGTTCGTCATCCCCTGGGGACGGCACTGGATTATCGGTACCACCGACACCGACTGGAACCTGGATAAGGCCCACCCGGCCGCCTCCAGCAAGGACATCGACTACATCCTTGAGCACGTGAATACCGTGCTGCAGCGGCCGTTGACCCGTGAAGACGTGGAGGGTGTCTACGCAGGCCTGCGGCCCCTGCTGGCAGGGGAGAACGATTCCACCGCCAAGCTGTCCCGCGAACACGTGGTGGCACACCCGGTACCCGGCCTGGTGGTGGTGGCCGGCGGCAAGTGGACCACCTACCGCGTGATGGCCAAGGACGCAGTGGACGAGGCCACCAGGACCATGGACGAACGCGTCCCGGCCAGCTGCACGGCCACCATCCCGCTGCTGGGGGCAACTGGCTACAAGGCGGCATGGAACCGGCGCAACCGCACGGCTGAGGAGTACGGCGTCCACGTAGCGCGGGTGGAACACTTGCTCAACCGGTACGGGTCCATGGCGTATGAGGTCCTGGAGTTGATCAAGGAAGACCACTCCCTGGCCGAGCCGCTGCCCGGCGCTGACGATTACCTGCAGGCCGAAGCCGTGTACGCCGCAACCCATGAAGGCGCCCGGCACGTCAACGATGTCCTGACCCGCCGGACCCGGATTTCCATCGAAGCCTGGGACAGGGGTGTCTCTGCTGTTCCGGTGGTCGCTAAACTTATGGGAAACATTCTTGGCTGGAGTGATGCGCAGCGCGAGAACGAGATCAGGCACTACATTGCACGCGTGGAAGCCGAACGTCTGAGCCAGCAGCAGCCGGACGACGAATCTGCGGACGCGGCGCGCATGGGAGTGGAAGACATCGTCCCGCTGAAGTGACGCCGTCCGGCATGTAACAACTCCTCTTCGAAGGGACCTGCCTTGGCAGAACCACTTGACCGGTACGACGCCGAACTGACCACCCCTGGAATGGTGATCCTGGAGATGGTCGCGTCGGACAAAGCAGATGCCGCGCGCCAGCTGGCCGAGCGGCTCCATGCTGCCGGTCGGGTCACTGACCTGCCCAAATTCCTGGACCACGTCAACGCCCGGGAACACCAGCTCGCAACGGGATTGCCCGGGGGAGTGGGCCTGCCGCACGCCCGCAGCGAGTTCGTCAACCAGACGTCCATTGCCGTGGGCGTCACCAAGTACGGTCACGCCCTTGATTTCGGCGCCGCTGACGGCCCGGCCACCGTCATCCTGCTGATTGCGACGCCGGCAAGTTCCTTCTCCGAGCACCTGGAGGTCCTGGCCACACTGGCCCGGTCGCTTTCCAAGGAGTCCTTCCGCGAGTCCCTGCGCCGCGCGTACGACGCCGAGGTCATCGCCGAGCTGATCAACTCAAGCCTGGTCTTCTTTGATCACTGAGGCCTGGCCCGTTTAGTTGTTCTACAGCGGAACGAAGTACGGTTAAGGGGTGTGGAAAACAGCCCTTAAGCCGCAATGGATCGCAGGATTCGTTTTTGCGATCGTTGTCTCAGGGGTGTTCGTCCTCCTCAGCCAATGGCAGTTCGGCCGCTCCACAACGCCGGAAATCCCCGTGAACCCGGCTACCGAAGATGTCCGCCCCTTGACCGGCACCCTGGATCCGGGCAGCTTCTTCCCTGGCTCCGTGGCAGACCAGATGGTCGCGGCCACGGGGGAATACGATCCCGCCAAGCAGGTCCTGGTGGCAGAGCGCCTCAAGGACGGTGCCAAGGGCTACTGGGTGGTCGACGCCTTCAAGGTGGACGGCGCCCCCGCCCTGGAAGGTGTGGCCGCGTCGCCTGAAACCTGGATCCCCGTAGCCCGCGGCTGGGTGGCGGATCCGGAGGCTGCTCCAGCGCCGCCGTCGGGCATCATCACCTTGACCGGAAGGCTCCTTCCCTCCGAGGCGCCGCTTGCCAACGTCGATCCGCAGCCCGGCTGGGCCAGCGCCGTCTCAGCGGCTGAACTGATCAACCAGTGGAATGTCAGCAGCTACCCGGCATTCATTGCCGCAACCAGTGAAATGGCGGGCGGTGCGGATGTCTCTGCCGCCGCCGTCGAAAGTCCCCTTGAACCCCTTGAAATCGGCCCGCAGCCGCCGGGCCAGAAGGTCAACTGGCTCAACCTCTTCTACTCCCTTGAATGGGTGGTGTTTGCCGGCTTCGCACTGTTCATCTGGTGGCGGCTGGTCAGGGACGACTACAACCGGGACCGTGAAGAGGAACTGGACGAGAATTTTGAAGACCACCACAGCGAGGTAACACGATGATTGATCCCAAACCCGCCGTCCCCGCAGCCGGCTCCGGCGAATCCGCCGGCTCTGACGGCGCACCGCGTACCAAGAAGCGCCGCTTCGGCGGCACCGTTGCGCAGATCCGCTCCGCACTTACGTTCTACAAGGTGCTGGCCTACCTCACCGGGGCCATGCTGCTGCTGCTCTGCGCAGAGCTGATCGCACGCTACGGGTTCGGCAGCTACCTGTTCGCAGGCGGAACTGACGCACTGACGGGCCAGCCCTTCGGCTTCGGCTTCGCTGCGGCTGAACCGGCAGGCGTGCTGGGCGGCTTTAATGTCTCGGTAGCCGTCCTGATCGTGCACGGCTGGATGTACGTTGTGTACCTCATGGCCACCTTCCGGCTCTGGTCGCTGATGCGCTGGTCCTTTGGCAAGATGATCGTCCTGGCGCTGGGCGGCGTGGTGCCGTTCCTGTCCTTCATCGTGGAGAAGAAGTTCCACCGGGAGGTCGAAGCGGAGCTCGCGGCGAACCCGGCCGCCCCCAAGCGCTACTGATCAGGTGCGCGGCGGGCCGCCGTCCAGAGGTCCTGCAGAGTCTGCTGCATCACAGAGGGCTGCCAGAAGATGCGCCGGGGTTACGCCGCAAAGTAGGCTAGGGCGGTGACTACTCCCACTGCATCCCAGACTTCCCAGAAGCCGGTGCTGGTTGTTGACTACGGTGCCCAGTACGCGCAGCTGATTGCCCGCCGCGTGAGGGAAGCAAATGTGTATTCGGAAGTGGTTCCGCATACCTATTCCACCGAGCAGCTCCTGGCCAAGAACCCTGCCGCCATCATCCTTTCCGGTGGCCCCGCCAGCGTCTACGCCGACGGCGCCCCCAGCGTTGGAGCCGACCTCTTCGAGGCCGGCGTTCCCGTGTTTGGCATCTGCTACGGCTTCCAGGCCATGGCCAACGCCCTCGGCGGCAAGGTGGACAAGACCGGCCTGCGCGAGTACGGCTCCACCGAAACCACCATCCTCGGCGAAGGACGTTCCGTCCTTGAAGGCATGCCGCAGCACCAGAAGACCTGGATGAGCCACGGCGACTCCGTCCACGAGGCACCCGAGGGCTTCGAGGTGCTGGCCACCACCGCAGGCGCCGAGGTAGCTGCCTTCGCCAACGAAGAAAAGTGCCTCTACGGCGTGCAGTGGCACCCTGAGGTCAAGCACTCCGCCTACGGCCAGCAGGTCCTGGAGAACTTCCTGTTCAAGGGTGCCAAGCTGGAACCCAACTGGACCACCGGCAACATCCTCGACGAACAGGTCGAACGCATCCGCCAGCAGGTTGGCGACGCCAAGGTCATCTGTGGCCTCTCCGGCGGCGTTGACTCCGCTGTGGCTGCTGCCCTGGTGCAGCGCGCCGTGGGCGACCAGCTCACCTGTGTCTTCGTTGACCACGGCCTGCTGCGCGAAGGCGAAGCAGAGCAGGTGGAACGCGACTTCGTGGCGGCCACCGGCGTCAAGCTGTACGTAGCCAACGAGCAGGAACGCTTCCAGGCAGCGCTGGCCGGTGTCAGCGATCCGGAAACCAAGCGCAAGATCATTGGCCGCGAATTCATCCGCGCCTTCGAGGAAGCCGAGCGCTCCATCATCGCAGAGGCCGCGGCCCATGGCGAGAAGATCAAGTTCCTGGTCCAGGGCACCCTGTACCCGGACGTCGTCGAATCCGGCGGCGGCGAAGGTGCAGCCAACATCAAGAGCCACCACAACGTGGGCGGCCTTCCCGAGGACCTGCAGTTCGAGCTCGTTGAGCCGCTGCGCGCACTGTTCAAGGACGAGGTCCGTGCCGTTGGCGCGCAGCTTGGCCTGCCGCAGGAAATCGTCGGACGCCAGCCGTTCCCTGGCCCCGGCCTCGGAATCCGGATCGTCGGCGAGGTCACCAAGGAACGCCTTGACCTGCTGCGCAAGGCAGACGCCATCGCCCGCGCGGAACTGACAGCTGCCGGGCTGGACAACGAAGTGTGGCAGATGCCCGTTGTCCTGCTGGCAGATGTCCGCAGCGTTGGCGTGATGGGTGACGGACGTACCTACGGCCACCCGATCGTGCTCCGTCCCGTCTCCTCCGAAGACGCCATGACGGCCGACTGGTCACGGCTGCCCTATGACCTGCTGGCCCGCATCTCCAACCGCATCACCAACGAGGTGGACGGCGTGAACCGCGTGGTGCTGGACGTTACCAGCAAGCCGCCGGGAACCATCGAGTGGGAGTAAACCTGTAAGCGGCCGGCCCCGATCCGGGGCCGGCCGCTTACTTTTTTCGGTGGTGAATTCGCTCCATACAGTGTTGCGGTCTCTCACTGCCTGCAGATTCCGGCTACTCTCGAATGCATGCCGGTATGGTCCAGGGCGTCACGTGTAAGCGCAGAAAAGAAGGCAGTAGTGTCAGTTGGTCAAGGCCAAACAGAGGGTTCCGAGGAATTCCGGAAGTGGCTGTCGGGGCTTAAGCCAGTCACCGGGGCGGATACCCTTCTGCGTTTCACCAAGACCCCCGAGGGCTCGATTGACCTGACGTCCGCGCACCCGTCCGGGCTCGCCCAGCTGATGGCCGGCCGGCGGACCCGTCTCTCCACGCTGATCCGTGACCGGCAGCAGTACGTCGTCGCCGCGAGGGCTTCCCGGAACCTCCGCTCCAAGATCTTCGAACTCGGAAACGACCGCGGCATCGATGCCGGCTACTTTTCCGCGGGCACCGTGGTGTGGACCTCCGCCGTTGGCGGCAAGCCGCAGCGGGTTTCGGCGCCCGTGATGCTTGCCGGGATTTCGTTGACTGTCCGGCCGGGCGAGGACGACTACGAACTCCAGCTCACCGAACAGGCCAGCCTGAATCCGGCCCTGGTCCGGCACCTGAAGAACATCCACGGCATCGTCTTCGACGTCAACACCCTGACCCGGATGGCCTACAGCACCGCCCGTTTTGATCCGCTGCCCGTCCTGGACCGCCTTTCCACGATCGTCGCTCCCATCCACGGCGCCGAGGTCCAGCACAACCTCCTTGTCTCCACGTTCGCTGATCTTTCCGGAAACCTGGACGATCCCTGGATCAACGAACGCAACCCGTTGGTCGCCGCCCTTGCCAAGGCAGCGGCAGGTGAGGCTCCCGCCGTCGAGCCCTGTGATCCGAAGCGTTTTCCGGGTGTTGACGAACGCCACCCGGCCGAGGAACTCCTGTTGCTGGATGCGGACGCGGACCAGCAGTACGTCCTGGACGCAGCGCGGGCGGGCGAATCGCTGGTGGTCAGCACACCGCCCGGAACAGGCCAGACGCAGACCGTCATCAACACGATCGGCACCCTGGTTGACGCCGGCAAGACCGTCCTGGTGGTGGGGGACAGGCGCGCAAGCCTGAACGAGGTAACCTCGCAGCTTGAGGGCCTTGGCCTGGATTCGGCAGTACTGCAGCTGACCGGCAACGGCTCGCCCCAGCAGCTGAAAGCGCAGCTGGTCCGGGCGATCGTACGTAACGAGAAGTCCCTGCAGCCGCAGCTGGACAACCTCCACAAGACCTTGACCGAACACCGGCACGCCCTGGTGGACCACGTCTCGTCCCTGCATAACGTCCGCAAGCGCTGGGGATGCTCGCCTTACCAGGCTATGCAGTCCCTTGCGGAACTGACCTCCATCCACCCGGCACCGGCCACCACCGTGCGCCTGAAGCGAAGTGTCCTGGACAGCATCAAGGACCGGGCCGAGCTGGCCGGGCGCCTGAAGCGGGCGGCTGAGCTGGGCAGCTTCAGCCGTTCGTCCACCGCCAGCCCCTGGCACGGGGCACGGCTGCTGACCCGGAAGGAAACCGAGGAGGCGCAGGATCTGGCGCGCTCGGTTGAGAAGAACCTTCCGCTGCTGCGCGACCGGATGAAGGCCGTGGCCGGACACGCCGAAATCCGGCTGGGCACCACCTTCGCAGAGTGGGGCGAGCAGCTGGACCTGCTCATTGCAGTCCGCGAGAGCCTGGACAAATTTACTCCGGACATCTTCGACAGGCCCGTCCACGACCTCATTTCCGCGACGGCTTCCTCGGCTTGGCGCCGTGAGCGCAATATTGAGATGGCGTCCATGCAGCGTTCGCGGCTGCGCCGGGTGGCCAAGGAATACGTGCGCCCGGGCGTTCACATCGCAGACCTCCACAGTTCGCTGGTGCTGGTGCAGGACCAGCGCGCACTCTGGGCGGACTACGCAACGACCCAGCGGCATCCGGCCGTGCCGTCCGGGCTGGCTGAAATCAATGTCATGTACCGGTCCCTTGGCCGGGAGTTGGCCAGCCTTGGCGAAGCATTGAAGCACACGTCAACTGGCGGCAACCTGGGCGCCACCCCCTATGACGAACTGATGAAGCGCCTTGAGGCGCTGGTTGCGGACACCCGGTCCCTGAAGACCCTGCCGGAGCGCACGCTGCTGGTGGAGAACATGCGGGAGCACGGACTGGGGGAGCTGCTGACGGATCTTGCCGAGCGCGAAGTCCCGGTGGAGGCTGTTGCCGCTGAGCTTGACCTGGCGTGGTGGCAGTCCGTGCTCGAGGCCATGATCAGTGGTGACGACTACCTGGCCATGTCCGACGGCGATGCCCTCCGGAAGCTCGAAGCCGAATACCGGCTGGCGGACAACGCCCACATTGCCAGCGGTGCTGCCCGGCTCCGGTGGACCCTGGCCGAGCGCTGGCGTGCGGCCATTGCCGGTGAACCCAAGCAGGCGGAGCAGCTCCGTGGACTGCTCAAGGATGGCCGCGTTACTTTGGGCGCGCTCAGCGCCCTGGCGCCGGACATGGTGTCCACGCTGGTGCCGGTCTGGACAGTCAGCCCGTACCTGATGACCGGACTGTTGCCGGCCAGCCAGGGTTTTGACGCCGTAGTGGTTGTTGATGCCGAGGCCACCTCACTGCAGGCCGTCCTGCCCGCCATCGCCCGCACCAAGCAGGTGATTGCGTTCGGCGATGACCGCATCGCCAGCCCGCGCACCTTCACGGTTGGAGTTGAACGCCTGGCGGCGGGCGAGTCCGCCCACCAGCGTGTGGAAAGTGCCTTCACGGCGTTGTCCCAGGTGCTTCCCACCTGGCGCCTGCGCTTTGTGTACCGGGCCTTCGACGAGGACCTGGTCCTCCAGTTGAGCAGGAACTTCTACGACGACGGCCTGCGCCGCCTGCCTGAAGGCCAGACTGCCACGGGACTGGACCGTTCCCTCCTGGTGGAGTACCTGCCGGACGGTACCGGGCTGCCCAGCGCAGACCACGACGGCGTTGAGTCCGTCGTGGCGGAAGTCAACCGTGTGGTGGAACTCGTCTTTGAACACGCCCGGCTTCGGCCGCGGACCTCGCTGGCGGTTGTCACAGCCAGCCTGCGCCACGCTGCCCGGATCGGGGAGGCCATCAGGCTCCAGCTCCCCAACCACCCCGGACTGTCCAGTTTCTTCTCCGCGGGCAGTGAGTCGTTCCGCGTCGTGGACCTGGAACGCGCCCAGGGCATGGTCAGGGACCACGTGATCTTCTCGCCGGGATTCGGCCGGACCCCGCACGGCCGTGCCCTGCACAGCTTCGGACCACTGTCGGCAGAGGGAGGCAGGGCAAAGTTTGCGCTGGCCATGACCCGTGCCCGCCGCTCCATGCACGTGCTGAGCTGCTTCCGGCCAGAGGACCTTGACCGGACGCGCCTGAGCCACGGCGCAGTAGACCTCTTCGAATTGCTGGACCGGGAAATCGCCGGAAACTCGGACCTCGGCAGCCCGGCCTCACGGGCGGCTGCCAGCGAGCAGGCCCTGGGCGCAGACCCGCTGGTGGCCGACCTGGGCGAACGGCTCCGTGCCCGCGGCGCCAGGGTGTGGCACCAGTACGACGGCGTCCTGGACGTCGCCGCGGCAGCCGACCCCCTGAGCACCATGGGCAAGGACGACGCCGAGATTCCCCGTCCAGTGGCCATCGAGTCTGACGGCACGGAACGCTACCGGGCCATGAGTGTCCGCGAGCGGAGCCGGCTGCGGCCACAGCTCCTGGAACGGCTCGGCTGGCGCTACATGCCGCTGTGGACCATTGAGGTCTTCACCGATCCTTCCTCGTGTGCTGACCGGATTGCGGGTTATCTTGGATTGGAGAACGTCCAGGTCGCTTCGCGTCACGGGGCAACCGGGGGTTACTTTGATGACGATGTGGACCGCCTGACGCTCGAAAATGCCGCCCACATCCAGGCTGCCGGCCAATCGACCGGCCTCCGCCAGCGTCCGGGCCGCCAGCAGGCCACCGGGCACGGCCACTATGAAAAGCATGAACCAGCCCGCTCCGTCAACGAAGCTGATGAGGCAGGCCGGAAGGAAG
This sequence comes from Pseudarthrobacter sp. J47, assembly GCF_049810315.1. Classification (GTDB taxonomy): domain Bacteria; phylum Actinomycetota; class Actinomycetes; order Actinomycetales; family Micrococcaceae; genus Arthrobacter. The sequence goes on along the minus strand of NZ_CP187358.1, from coordinate 2,901,536 downwards.
ACGCTATGACCCATGAGGCAGACAAGGCCGGCACTCCCGCCACGGGGACTCAGGCCACGGAGACTCGGTCCACGGAGCAGCGGGCCTCAGAGCCGGACGCTTCGGAGGCTGCAGGTCTGGTGCAGCAAGCCCCGGAGGCTGCAGGATCGGCACAGGCCGCGGGAACGCAGACCCCCGTACCGGAGACGCAGACCCCAGAGCCGGAGGCTTCGGAGGCCGCGCGATCGGAGCAGCAGACCCGGGAGACTTCTATAGCGGAACTTTCCGCCAGGAGCACCTCCGTTGACGGCACCCCCGCAAGCGGCGCTCCTACCGCCGCTCCCGTACGCGAGACCCCAGACACGCAGGGCCCCGCGGGTGAGAGTTCCAGCAGGGAGCTGCGGCGTGAGCCTGTCCATGCAGCCAGCGTGATCCCGAACAAGGCCGCCGAGGATGATCCCCGTCGCTGGGGCGACACCTCGGACCACGATCACGACGCCTGGCTGCGGGAGCAGAAGCCGCCGCACTGGGGCTAGGCACGGCAGTGCATAGCCTCAGTCTGGGGCTAAGCACCGCCACCGGCTCCCACCATCACGAAGAACAGCTTGCCTTGGCTTGATGCCCCGGCCAGGCGTTCAGCCTGGGACGGGCTGGCAGCTACCACCACCAGGCCTTCTGTCTCGCCGGAGCCCAGCCATTCGCTGCTTTGGCCGCCTTTGCCGGAGGTCCAGAGCACAGCCACAGCCTGTGCCAGGACTTCGGACGGGGCGCCGGTGCCATAGCTGCCGTCAGACGACTTGACGATGTTCACCAGTTGTCCGGGGGACAGGAGCTGGATGGAAGCAGGGTCCGCCATGCGAAGCGGAACAGCAGTGGAGCCAGCTTCGGCGCCGGCCAGGAGCCCCTGGCCCAGCAGTTGGGTGGTGGTGAGTATCTGGCTTCGCAGGACGGGGGATGCCAGCTGTTTTCCGGCCAGGTCAGAGGATTCCGTGAAAGTACCCTCCACCACGAGTTCCGGTGGAACGCTCAGCCTGACCAGGTCCGTTGCAGCAAGGCTGGCTCCGGCGGGAAGGTCCCGTGCGGCCGCGAGCACCGTGACAGTATCAGTGGGAGCCGGTGTGAGCTGATGCACGGTAAGCCCTGCCGCGCAGCAGAAAAGCAGTGCGATGGCCAGACGGCGCTTGCCGCGGAACCAGCTGCCGATACTGCCGATACCTGACCCGGGCCGCCCGCGGACGTCATACGCCGTGCGATGGGGTTTCCCGGGCCGCGTTCGCCCAAACCCCTGCCGTCCTGAAAGCTGCCGTCTTGAAATCTGGCGCCCGGGCACCTGGGTCTCCAGCTTCCGGCGCCGCGGGACCCCGGCTGCAGTGCCTTCCGAGCGTCGGAGCCGGGAGGCGGGGGCTGCCTGCCCGGATGGAAGGTTCGTGGAAGACGCCTCCCGACGGCGGGAGGGCGGAGCGGACGGAGGAGCGGCGGGAGTGAACGCGGTGGCTGGCATACAGGCACCGTAAGGCGGCGCGCGGCACCTGCAGAAGGGGTCCGGCGTCGTATGTGGACAACCCCGGCTATGTGCATAAGGCGGGAAGTCCGCCTGGAACAGAAGGGCTAGCTGGCAGCAGCCGCAGCCGGAGCAGGCGCGGAAGAGGGGGCGGCCGCAGGAGTGGAGGACGCCGGTGCTGCCGAGACGGTGCTGCCCTTGGAATCGCGGGAATCAGTCCTGTAGAAACCGGAGCCCTTGAAGACAACGCCGACGCTGTTGAACTTCTTGCGCAGGGAACCCTGGCACTGCGGGCATTCGGTCAGGGTGCTGTCAGTGAACGACTGAAAGATGTCGAAGTCGTAACCGCAATCTTTGCAGGCATAGGCATACGTGGGCACTGATGATCCTCCTCCTGGGGCAAACACAAGGTCCTGCCTGCCGGGGCCGGATCTCTCCGAAGCCTTAGCAGTCTCAGGGCCTGAGTGCCAATTCTATCATTGGGCCGGGCTGTCCGGACCATGGAACGTAACCAGCCCGCCGGGAGTCAGCGCCGCCTGCACCCTCATATCAAAGGGCTCCCCAGGGATGGCACCTTCCGGCAGGACCTCGTCGTCGTACACAACGGCAATGGTGGGCGGGATATTTCCATGGCGCTGGATGGCCGCGAGGAAGGTGTCGTAATAGCCGCCGCCCTGGCCAATCCTGTTTCCGGAACGGTCGACGGCGGTGGCCGGAAGGATGATTCCGGCGAGTCCCGTGCCTTCCGGGCTTCCGGACGCGCCGGCCAGATCCAGCCGTTCACCTTCGGGTTCCATTACAGGTGCAAAACGGCTGCGGGCGAATGTTGCCTCCGGAGTCCAACGGACCCAGAGCAGCGTGCGGCCGGGCCCGCAGATGGGAAGCAGCACGGTATATCCCTGCGAATGCAGCGCCTCCATCAGGGACGTGGTGGGCGGTTCGTCTCCCACCCCCAGGTAGAGGGCGAATGACGTGCTGCCGGGCCGGGCCACGGACTGCGCCCAGGACAGCCCGTGCCGGCCAATACCCTGGCCCAGGGGCAGCAGTTCGGACTGGGGCCGCCCCGCCCGTGCAGCCCTGTGGCGGGCCCTGATGTTTGCCTTGACTGCTGCGGCGTCGGAGAGCATCGCTGCGGCCTTTCCGTATGGGGTTGGGTGTGGCAGGTTTTACCGGATGCCTGCCGTCTCCGTTAGATTAGTCCAGTGACTACCACCAACGCTCCAGTTCGCAAGGCCGTTATCCCTGCAGCGGGACTCGGCACCAGGTTCCTGCCAGCCACCAAGGCCATGCCCAAGGAAATGCTTCCGGTGGTGGACAAGCCTGCCATCCAGTACGTCGTTGAAGAAGCCGTCAGCGTGGGGCTCCATGACGTCCTGATGATCACGGGCCGGAACAAGCGCGCCCTTGAAGACCACTTCGACCGCGTCCCGGCACTGGAAGCCACCCTTGAGGCCAAGGGGGACACCGCCAAGCTGGCCTCCATCCAGGCAGCCAGCAACCTCGGCGACATCCACTACGTCCGCCAGGGCGATCCCAAGGGACTGGGCCACGCAGTGCTGCGTGCCCAGCAGCACGTGGGTGACGAACCTTTCGCCGTGCTCCTTGGCGATGACCTCATTGATGCCCGCGACGAACTGCTCAGCACCATGATCGAGGTCCAGGCCAAGACAGGCGGCTCGGTTGTTGCCCTGATCGAGGTTGAGCCATCCCAGATCAGCGCCTACGGCTGCGCGGATATCCAGGAGATTGACGGGGAGGGCTACGTCCGCATCAACAAGCTGGTGGAAAAGCCTGATGTGGAGGATGCCCCTTCCAACCTTGCCGTGATCGGACGCTATGTGCTGCACCACTCCGTGTTCTCGGTGCTTGAAAACACCGCGCCGGGCCGTGGCGACGAAATCCAGCTGACGGATGCGCTCCAGGAGCTCGCTTCCGGTGAAGGGGAAGGCTACGGCGTGTACGGCGTTGTATTCCGCGGCCGCCGCTACGACACCGGAGACAAATTGAGCTACCTGAAGGCCTGCGTCCAGCTCGCCATCGACAGCGAGGACCTGGGCCCCGGCCTGCGCGAGTGGCTGCCTGGCTTTACCGCCGGCCTGTCCAACTAGACTTCGGTGCCGGGCAGCGCCATCTGGCCGGTCACCCTGGAACACGGTGACCTGGTCCTTCGTCCCATCCGCTACCGGGACAAGAAGGAATGGATGTATGTCCGCTCACTGAACGCTGACTGGCTCACGCCATGGGAAGCATCGAACCCGGCACCGGGTGGCTGGCTTCCTGACTACCGGCACATGGTGCGCTCGCTGAAGATGCAGGCTGCACAGGGGACTGCCCTCCCGTTCCTTATTACTGAGCGGACGCCCGGGTACAGCTCACCACGGATCGTCGGCCAGCTCACCGTGTCCTCCATCATGTGGGGTTCGGCCATGATGGCAACGCTCGGCTATTGGGTGGACCAGCGCCGCGCCGGGCGCGGCATCGTCCCCACCGCGGTTGCCATGGCCACGGACCATTGCTTCAGCTCCCTGGGCCTGCACCGCATGGAAATCAACATCAGGCCGGAAAACGGTCCCAGCCTCCGCGTGGTGGAAAAGCTGGGCTTCCGGGACGAGGGGTTGCGGGAGCGGTACCTGCATATCAATGGGGAGTGGGCTGACCACCGTTCCTTCGCGCTGACCTCGGAAGAAGTTCCCGACGGCGTCCTGAAAAGGTGGCTGGATTCGCGCAGCTGAGTGCCGCCGTCGTACTTCTTTGTCCCGTTCCCGGACTCGAACGCGACACACCGAGGCTAATGCGGCAGGCGGCCGTTGATTACTCATACGGTTTTGAGTGTGGACTTCCCCCTAAGCAGCTCAGTGATCCTTGTCATCACTGTTGCCCTGTGGATTTTTTGGGTAGCCCCATATTTTCTGCGCAGCCGCCTGCGGCAACAGGGGGCGGCCGGCATCGTACCGGCGGAAACATTTTCTGCCCCTTCACCCGACCCGCAAGCCGGGACGGTCATGACCATGGCCGCCCAGCAGGAGACAGTCATGGACAACAGGAAGAGCGCCGCACCCGAATTTGGCGTGCAGGCAACCCCGGCACCGGCAGCATTCCGTATCCGCTACGGGCGATGCGCGATTGCCCTGGTAGGACTCCTCGCCTTGTTGACTGCTGCCGTGACGCTGATCCTATTGGCGTTCGGTGTGGTTCCCGGGACGGTTCCCCTGGTCGCGGGGCTTGTTACTTTCGCGTCCGTCGCCCTCCTGCGTACTCTTGCCGTCCGCAGCCGCAGGGCCAAGGTCCAGCGGGCCTTCGCGGATGCCATGTCATCAGGCCGGAGCGCGGCCGTTCCGCCACGTCCTGCAGCTTCACCGTCTGCGCCGTCGGAGATGCCGCAGGAACCGTCGCCTGCGCTGTTCGACGCCGAGTCCGGCCAGGAGGCCGCCAAGCGCTTCACACCTGATGAGCTGCGGGCTGCGGCGCTTGCCGTGGCAGTGGCCGCCGGCGATCCTTCCGCAGAGGCCAAGCCTGCCGCCGCTGAACCCTCCAACACGCCGTGGGAGCCTGTGGAGGTTCCCAAGCCCGTGTATGTTGATGCTGCCAAGGCCGAGCGTCCCGCCCCGGAGCCGCTGGAACTTCCTGAAGCTCCCAAGGCTGCTGCCAAAACCACGCTGAAGCAGTCTGCTGCCGTCGAACCGCTTACCGCTCCCGCCCTGAAATCCCACAGCGCGCTCAGCAACCTCGACGACGTCCTCCAGCGCCGCCGCGCCTGACACGCACCACATTGCCGACGGCGGCCCTGGAGTTATTGCGAGGGCGCTGGTTGCGTGCCGGTTGGCAATGCGCGGAGAAAATTTATAGCCTTAGGGGGCCGGCCCGCTCCGGGAAGCTGAAACGCTCCGCCAGGCGGTTGTCCGGGGCTATAGCTCAGTTGGTAGAGCGCTTCGTTCGCATCGAAGAGGTCAGGAGTTCGAATCTCCTTAGCTCCACAAGGAAAGGCCCTCCAATCCCGCGGAAACGCCGGTTGGAGGGCCTTTTTGTACCACTGGGGACCTTGTCATGAACAGCGTAGGAGTGGACATCAGCACCGGCGGCACAGGAAAGGCGTAGGGGAATGCTGAGCTTTGTAGAGACGGTCCAGGAGGCCGTGGCCGGGGTCCGGGATGGCTCCACGGTAATGATCGGCGGGTTCGGCAATGCCGGGCAGCCGTTTGAACTGATTGACGCGCTGTTGGACTCTGGCGCGAAGGACCTGACAGTGGTCAACAACAACGCCGGCCAGGGCGATCAGGGCCTGGCGCTGCTGATCAAGGAAGGACGGGTACGGAAGATGATTTGTTCCTTCCCGCGGCAGTCCGATTCCTGGCATTTCGACGCCCGGTACAAGGCGGGGGAGATCGAGCTGGAACTGGTGCCGCAGGGCAACCTCGCCGAGCGGATCCGCGCCGCGGGAGCTGGGATCGGCGGATTCTTCACTCCCACCGGGTACGGGACCATGCTGGCTGAGGGCAAGGAAACCAGGATCATCGACGGGCGCGGCCACGTCTTTGAAACACCCATCCACGCGGATGTCGCCCTGATCAAGGCGCTTAAGGCTGACGGCAAAGGCAACCTCGTCTACCGGAAGACGGCCCGGAACTTCGGACCCATCATGGCCGCAGCCGCGAAGCACACCATCGTCCAGGTCTCCGAAGTAGTCCCCACCGGAAGCCTGGATCCGGAGAACATCGTCACTCCCGGTATCTACGTCAACACCATCGTCCACGTCACCGGCGTCGGCACAGAAGAGGCAGCCTGAGATGAGCACCGCACCATCCATCCAGACCTCGGAGACGGCCATGGGCCGTGAGGACCTCGCCCGCCTCGTGGCCACGGACATCGCGCCGGGATCCTTCGTGAACCTGGGCATCGGCCAGCCCACGCTGGTGTCCAACTACCTCACGCAGGAGCAGAACATTACGCTCCATACCGAGAACGGAATGTTGGGCATGGGACCCGAAGCCACGGGGGACCAGATCGACGGCGACCTCATCAACGCCGGCAAGATTCCCGTCACGGAGCTGCCCGGGGCCTCCTACTTCCACCACGCGGATTCCTTCGCGATCATGCGCGGCGGACACCTGGACATCTGCGTTCTCGGTGCCTTCCAGGTCTCCGCTGCCGGTGACCTCGCGAACTGGCACACCGGCGCACCCGGAGCCATCCCCGCCGTCGGCGGCGCCATGGACCTGGCCACCGGCGCGAAAGACGTCTTCGTTATGATGACCCTGCTCACCAAGGACGGCGCCTCCAAAATCGTCCAGTCCTGTACCTACCCGCTCACCGGCGTCGGATGCGTCACCCGCGTGTACACGGACAAGGCCGTTTTCCTCATCACCACCGAGGGCGTTACCGTCCGGGAAACCTTCGGATGCACGCTGGCCGAACTGCAGGAACTCATGCCCGTCCAACTTCGGGTCGCGGGAACCGACTAAAAAGGATCATGGGTTCCGGACTTCGCCGCCCGAAGCTAAACACGTTCGTGCTCAGGCAGGGATGCTACAGCCAGCCCTTTTTCTTGAAGACCGCGTACATTGCCCCGGCCGTGGCAACCATCATTCCGAGTGACATGGGGTAGCCGAAGGCCCAGTGCAGTTCGGGCATGTGGTCAAAGTTCATGCCGTAGATGCCGGCTACGAACGAGGGCGCAAAGAGGATGGCCGCCCAGGACGAGATCTTCTTGACCTGCTCGTTTTGCTGTGCGCTGGCTTCGTTCTGCCGGTTTGCCGTCAGCGTGCCGTCAAGCGTCAGGGCGTTCTGCAGCAGTTCGCGGAAGGAATCGGCCCGGGAGATCACCCGCTCCACGTGGTCTTCGACGTCGCGGAGCTTGTGCTGGAGCTCGGTGCCCACCTGGTACTTCTCAAAGCCCCTGCCCAGCTGGAGCATCATGTCCGGCAACGGATGGATGGCCCGCTGGAACTGGATGACTTCACGCGCCAGTTCGTAGATGCGCCGTGAAACGGTGGAGTCGCCGCTGAAAAGCTGGTCCTCGATCTCGTCAATATCGTTTTGCAGGCCGGAGGTGACGGGCTGGTAGTCGTCCACCACCTGGTCCAGCAGGGCGTAGAGGACGGCCTCGGGACCATGGCGCAGCAGTTCCGGACGGGCTTCCAGCCGCTGCCGGACCTTCCCCACGCCGCTCATCTCGGCGTGCCGGACCGTCACCACGAAGTTGGGGCCCGTGAAGATGTGCAGCTCGCCAAACTCAACAGTCTCCGAGTCATCGACGTACCGGGCGGGCCGGAGGACTGTGAAGAGGCTTTGGCCGTAACGCTCCAGCTTGGGCCGCTGATGGGCTGAGACGGCGTCTTCCACAGCGAGCTCGTGCAGGCCGAACTCCCTGGCGACGGCGGCCATCTCCTGGACCGTGGGCCGGTAGAGGCCTATCCAGGCCATGCCGCCGTGCTCGGCGAGGGTTTCGAACGTCTGCTCCATGTCCCGCGGTTCGGCTACCCGGCGGCCGTCCACGTATACGGCGTTGTCGATGATGGTCACAGCGCGCAACCCCCGCGGGCAGTCATCAGGACATGGCCCCGATGATCACGCCGGCAGCAGCCATGGCCAGGATGTCGTGCCCTGAATCGATGAGTGTGACGGTCACGGGACGTCCGGCGAAGCCGTTATGGATGACATGTCCTCCTGCCCGGAAAACGACGGCAAGGACCAGGGCAAAAAGACCACCTTCGACGGCGGTGTCCAGGCCCAGTGCCGCCAGGAGCACCGCGAGCAGAATGGCGGTGAGGGCCGCTGCGGCGATCATGGGAAGCCAGATTCCGGCGCCACCGCCGATGTTCTTGAGATCCTCTTCGGTCTTCCCGATCGCCTGCATCCAACGGTTGCCCAGCACGGCAGGCATGTACCAGACGAAGCCAATCACCATGCTGGCAACAAATGCCAGCAGTACGGCGAGCCAATTGATCTGGGCGATATATGAGAGCCAATCCATAGTGGAATCCTAGCCGGGCTGGACCAGCCTGCTGATCAGGGGCTCCGTCCGGTAGGGGATGTGGGTATGCAGTGCCAGGACCGTCTCGGTGCGGATGACGCCTTTGATGCGCAGGACCGAACGCAGGGCCGACTGCAGGTTGTGGGTGTCGGTGGCCACCACGCGGCACCAGACATCGCCCCGGCCGGAGATTTCATGCACTTCCAGCACTTGCGGGATCAGGCGCAAGGCCCCCACAACGCCATCCAGTTCCCGGTGGGTCACCTCAATCGTGACGAAAGCGACGACGTCGTACCCCACCGCTGCGAGGTCGATCTCGCGTCCGCCCTCGTGAAGGATTCCTGAGCGCAGGAGGCGCCGGAACCTGGCCTGGGCGGTGTTCCGGGCAATGCCCAGGGCAGTGGCAAGATCGCCGATCTGGATGCGGGGGTCACGGATCAGCTCCAGCAGGATGCGCAGGTCGGTGGGGTCCAAATTGTTCAAATTGTCACTCCGGCTCACTTCAGGGAATCATCATTGATTATTTTGCTCAATTTACCGCAAGAAGAGGGTCCGGATCGCAGTGGATCCATCATTCTTTAGGTAATACCAGTACACCGGCTGCAACGACCCACAAGGACGCCAAAGCCTGTCCCGCAGAGGCAACCACATGACTGTCTTGAGTGAATTCCGGATGCAGGCACCCGCCGTCGGACGTTATGGATGGGACGCATCCAACTCCACCCGGCTTGCCTTGGCGGGTTCCGTGATTTTTATGCTGCTCGTCGGCGCCAACCTGGCAACCCCGCTGTACCCATTGCTTCAGCAGCAGTTGGGGTTGTCCGCCTTCGGCACCTCCGCGGCGTTCACCAGCTACGTGGTGGCCCTGGTGGCGGCACTTGTTGCGGCAGGCCACTGGTCCGACCACATTGGCAGGCGTGCGGCGCTGCTCCTTGCGGTGCTCGTGGGGCTGGCCGGTGGCGCTGTCTTCGCGACGGCCGGCAATCTGGCCATGCTGTGCGTGGGCCGCGCCCTGCAGGGCATCGCCGTAGCACTGGCCACCGGCGCCAGTTCAGCGGCGCTGCGCGAACTGCTCCCGTCCCGTCCTGAATGGGCGTCCCGCTTTACGCTGCTGGCCTCCGCCGGGGGCGTGGCCGCAGGTCCGTTGCTTGGCGGCCTGCTTTCCCTCCTGCCCGGCGCCACCTCTGCCCCGTACGTGGTGCACTCACTGGTTCTGCTTGGACTCCTGGTTCCGCTGTACGTCCTCAAGGCCCACCCGGCCATCAACGCCGGTGAAGCCAGTGGCCGTGACGCCAGGCAGCGGATGCGTGCCCTGGCACCACGGCTGCCGGCAGTTTCCCGGGAGGCGCGGGGCGCATTCTGGTTCGCGTCCGCCGTCGGCTTCCTCAGCTTCGGCGTGTTTGGTTTCTGCCTGTCATTGGCGCCTGGTTATTTCGCGCAGTCCTTCGGGTTCGATTCCCGGGTGGCGATTGGCGCCCTGGCCGGGCTGACCTTGGGGGCGTCGGCACTGAGCCAGTTCCTCAACATCAGGGGACGCGCGGCCGTGGTGGGCGGCCTCATGCTGCTTGCCGCCTCCGTAGCGCTGCTCCCGGTGGCGGCTGCCCACGCGAACATTGCCCTGCTGGTGGCTGCGAGCATCACGGCCGGGCTGGGGCAGGGCGTGGCCTTCCGTACCGCATTCAACGCCGTGGCCGGCAAGGTGGAGGCCGCCAACCACGCCCGCATCATCAGCAGCGTCTACGTCATTACCTACCTCGGAAGCGCGATCCCGGTCCTGGGCCTCGGATGGGCCGCCGGCCTCTTCGGCCTGGCCCTCTCCATCAGCGTCTTTGCCGGCCTCTGTGCAGCGGTCGCAATGGTTCTGGCCGCCATTGCCTGCCGGAACAGGCAGTAGCTCGGGAGCCTACTCCGCGCTACCGTGCTCCGGCAGCGGTCCGTGGTTTCCCTGGATGTGCTCGAACACCAGCGTGGTTTCCGTGTGGCCCACCACCGGATCAGTGGCCAGGTTGTCCAGCACCCAGTCGCGCAGGTCCTCAGTTGTGGCGACGGCGATGTGCAGCAGGTAGTCAACGGAACCTGAGGTGTGGAACGTGGACAGCACCGCGGGCAGGTGCGGAACGCGGCTGGTGAAGCGGTCGATCTGGTCGCGGTCGTGTGCGCGCAGCCGCACGGCAACCAAGGCCTGCACCGACCGCCCGATAGCGGACAGCCTCAGCTTCGCCTCATATCCCTGGACAATTCCGCGCTCCGTGAGCGCGCGCGTCCGCATCAGCGCGGTGGAGGGTGCAATGCCTACCAGTTCCGCCAGCTGCTTGTTGGAAATCCGCGCATCGGACACCAGGGCAGCCAACAGCTTTTCATCGATGGCATCCAGCGGTTCGTGATTCACAAACCCCGGTTTGCCAGGCCTCACATTGCCGTTCATGGCTCCTCCTAGCGATCGTCTCTAGTCATCCTAGAGGGAAACCGGGGCGGGCCGGATGGACGACGGCGGAGATCTCCGCGGGCGGAGAAGGTGCGCCAACGCTACTCGAACTCTGCCGGCGGCCGCGAAAACGCCGCCGCCTGCAGGTGAAGGGTTCCGTGCCGCGCTTCAGTACTCTTGGACCGTGAACAACGCTCAAAACTCCGACGGCGGCAGGCACCTTCCCGGGACAGTGATCGGGCTCGACATTGGCGGCACCAAAACCCATGGCGTGCGCTTCGAAGACGGCACCGCCGTCGCCAATGAATCGGCAGGCAGCTCCAACGTCCAGAACGTGACCCGTGAGCAGGCGGCGGCAAACCTCGCGGAACTGTTCGGCAAGATCGGCGGTGGCGCGGTCAGCCGGGTGTTTGCCGGATCCGGAGGCATCGACACCGCCGAGGACGCTGCCGCGCTCGCCGCATTGATCAGCGCGAATGCGCCGCACGCCAAGGTGACCGTGGTGCACGACTCGCGGCTCCTGCTTGCCGCAGGGCGCGCGGCCACGGGGGTTGCCGTCATTGCCGGAACCGGGTCAGCCGCATGGGGAAGGAACAGCCACCGCGAGGAAGCCCGCGCCGGAGGCTGGGGCTACCTGCTGGGGGATGAAGGCAGCGGCTACTGGTTGGGCAGGGAAGCGGTGCGGCACAGCCTGCGCCGCATGAACCAGGGTCAGGCACCTGACCAGCTGACCGAAGCGCTCCTGGCATCCTGCAGTCTTGACGAACCAAACAAGCTCATTGCCCTGTTCCATTCGCCGGAGACGGGACGCCGTTTCTGGGCCCAGCAGGCCCGCCACGTGGTCGACGCTGCCCTGGCCGGCCACGAGGCCAGCCAGGGACTCCTCCAGCAGGCCGGCAAGGACCTTGCCGGATTGGCGTACGGCACGTTGTCCCAGCTGGGCATCAGGGGACCGGTGATTCTGGGCGGCGGTCTGGGCATGAACGTGGCGCCCCTCCAAGAGGCCTTCCGCGAGCACCTGGACCACTACGGCATCATCGACGTCCGGATCCTGGACCAGGAACCTGTTTTCGGGGTCCTGGAATTGCTCCGTGAAGAAGAGGAAGGCGGCGGCCGGTCGTAGCAGCCCACCCGCCCCTGAGGCACGTACCTCAGGGGCACGTGCCTTAGCTTGCCCGCCTCAGGGCCGGGGGCCCGCTTCAGGCCGGGGCCCCCGGGTCCTCGGCGTCAACCGGACACCCGGCAGCGGAGGTGCCGGGATGCGCCCGGCTTCCCTTCCGGCGTCGGGCCCGTGTCCTTCCACATAGCCGTACCGGGCCGCGGCCGCCTCCTGGGGGCTGAACTCCGACTGGCCCTCCCAATCAAGGCGTGCCTGCTCCACCTCATCGTGGGTACGGCCCACAAAGTTCCACCACATCAGCAGTTCTTCTTCGAAGGGCTCACCGCCCAGCAGCAGGAAGCGGGTGCCCGGGCGGGCCTGCGCCTGCAGTTCAGTACGGCCCAGCCCCAGATAGGCGAGCGGACCGGGCTCAACGTCCTGCCCGTCGATCACCAGGCCGCCGTCCAGGACCAGCAGCGCGTGTTCAAAGTCCCCGGCCAGGGGCAGCGCGAAATCTCCGTCTGCAACCACGTCTGCACCGACGATCGGCGAGTACATCACGGCGGGCGAGGTGACACCGGCCAGGCTGCCCACCATCACGGTGGCGCGGAATCCCGGCCCGGACGCCTCGGGCAGGTTCTTGTGCTGTTCAAAGGCCGGCTCGCGGTGGCGGTCGGAGTCCGGCAGTGCCACCCACAGCTGAAGGCCACGCTGCATGGGAAGCCAGTCGCCGCCGTCGGGAGCATCTTCGGGTTCTTCCGGCAGCACAGCGAATTCCGAGTGCGACACCCCGTGCCCGGCGGTCATGATGTTCAGCTCGCCGGGACGGACCACAACATCGCTGCCAACACTGTCCCTGTGCCGGACCTTTCCCTCCAGCGGCCAGGTGACAGTCTGCAGCCCGATGTGCGGGTGCGGCAGCACTGACATGGCAGTCCGGTCGGGTCCGAAGCTGTCCAGGAAGCACCAGGCGCCCACCGTGGGAAGTCCCCGCTGAGGCAGGGTCCGGCGGACGTCCATGGCCCGGACTCCGCCCAGGGGAACCTGGCGCTCCGGCCACAATTCCACGCACGGACCTGCGACGTGGGTGCTGCCTGGCGGACATACTTGCTGCTGGGGGCTGGTTTCCAAATTGGTCACGCCTCAACTCTAGGCTGTCGAATCACCGCGTGGCAGGTCTTTGAATGGTTAGAGTGGAAGTCTGTTCGATGCCTCAACAGATAGGAACGCGCGGGATGGCCGAAGCCATGATTGAGTTCCACGACGTCACCAAGCAGTATCAGGGTGGCCAGCCTGCTGTCGATCGCCTCAGCATGTCAATCAGCCAGGGCACCATCACCGTCTTTGTGGGACCGTCCGGCTGCGGGAAGACCACCTCCCTGCGCATGATCAACAGAATGGTCGAACCCACTTCCGGGTCCATCACCGTGGACGGCAAGGATGTGCTCTCGGTGCCGCCGGCCCAGCTGCGCCGTTCCATGGGCTACGTCATGCAGTCCTCGGGGCTGATGCCGCACCGCACCGTTCTGGACAACATCGCCACCGTGCCCAGGCTGAACGGCGTACCCAGGCAGGCGGCGCGGAAACGTGCCGCGGAACTGCTCGACGTCGTTGGGCTGGCTTCCACGCTGGGCAGACGTTATCCCGCGCAGCTTTCCGGAGGCCAGCAGCAGCGCGTTGGTGTGGCGCGGGCGCTCGCCGCGGACCCGCCGGTGCTGCTGATGGACGAGCCGTTCAGTGCCGTTGACCCCGTGGTCCGGGATGAGCTCCAGCAGGAACTGCTGCGCCTCCAGCGGGACCTGGCCAAGACCATTGTTTTTGTCACGCATGACATCGACGAAGCCACCATCCTGGGGGACAAGGTGGCCGTCTTCGCGGTAGGCGGGGTCCTTGCCCAGTACGCCACCCCGGAGGAGATCCTGCGCTCGCCGGCTAATGATTTCGTGGCCTCGTTTGTTGGCCGTGACCGGGGTTTCCGGCATCTCGGGTTTTCACCCGCGGATGCCGTGGCCATCCACCCGGCGGACGTCGTCACCGTTGACGGAAGCCAGGCGTCCCCCGGACACCTTTTCCGCGGACTCCAGCCTTCCGGAACATGGCGCCTGGTCATTGATGCCCGACGCCGGCCCCTGGGCTGGGTGCCGCCCGGAGCGTCGGGAATGGTGGCCGGCGGCTCGCTGTTCAGCAAGGGCGATTCCCTCCGCCGGGCACTGGACGCGGCGCTTTCTTCCCCGTCCGGGCTGGGAGTTGCGGTGGATCCGGATGGTGCCCTGGCCGGCGTCGTCAAAGCTCCAGAGGTGCTGCAAGCCATCGAGTCTGAGCGGCAACGGCGGGAGGCGGCCCTCTGATGGGCTGGGCTGACTGGCTGGTGGAGAACCGGGCATTGGTGTTGGACCGGGCGGTGCAGCACCTGGTGCTGGCCGTGGTCCCCATGGTTGCCGGGTTGCTGATTTCGGTTCCGCTGGCGCAGTTGGCACGCAGTTCCAAGGCGCTCCGGTCCTTCATCCTGACCGTCAGCTCGTTGCTTTACACCATCCCTTCCCTGGCGCTGTTCATCATCCTGCCGTCCATTCTCGGAACCCGGATCCTGGACCCCCTGAACGTGGTGGTGGCGCTGACTATCTATGCCGTGGCGCTCCTGGTGCGGGCCGCCATCGACGCGCTTGATTCCGTGGATGATGACCTCCGGCAGGCAGCCACCGCCATGGGATACCCGCCGGTTCCCCGGTTCTTCGCCGTGGATCTGCCCCTGTCGCTGCCCGTGATGTTTGCCGGCCTGAGGGTGGTCTCGGTCAGCAATATTTCGCTGGTGAGTGTTGCCGCGCTGCTGGGAGTGGAGAACCTGGGCCGCCTCTTCACGGACGGCCTGCAACGGAATTTTCCTGCCGAGGTGGTGATCGGGATCGTGGCCATCCTCCTCCTGGCGTTGATGATGGACGCCCTGCTGGTGTTCCTTGACCGGCTGCTGACCCCGTGGACCCGGGTTGCCGCCGGCCGTAGTCAAGCCGGTACTCCATCGGCCGCCTACCTCGCCGAGGCCCCGGTCCACAGCGGGGCGGGCCAATGAACGTCTTTACTGACACCCTGGCCTGGCTGGCGGACCCGCTGCATTGGAGCGGCTCCGGCGGAATCCCCGCGCGGCTGGGGGAGCACCTTCAGTACAGCGCGCTGGTGCTGCTGATCGCTGCCGCCATTGCCATTCCGCTTGGCCTCTATATCGGACACACCGGGCGTGGCCGGGTTGCCGCCGTCGCGGTTGCCGGTGCGCTGCGGGCCTTGCCCACCCTGGGCCTCCTGGTGCTCTTCGCGCTGCTGGCCGGTACCGGACTGATGCCGCCCGTCTGGGCCTTGGTGATCCTCACGGTGCCGCCGCTCCTGGCAGGCACCTACGCGGGAATCTCCAGCGTAGACCCGGCAATAGTGGACGCCGCCCGGGCCATGGGCATGACCGAACGCCAGATCCTGGGATCCGTTGAGATCCCCAACGGGCTGCAAGTGATGTTCGGAGGCTTACGGACGGCCGTGCTTCAGGTGATCGGCACAGTGTCGGTTTTTGCCTACCTTCCCTTGGGCGGGCTGGGCCGGTATCTCTTCGACGGCCTGCTGATGCAGGACTTTCCCCGGATGCTGGCAGGGTCGCTGCTGATCGCCGCGCTGGCCATTGTTGTGGACCTGCTGCTCGCCCTTATCCAGCGGCTGGTCATGTCGCCCGGACTTTCCACTACTTCGCATACCAGTCGTTCGCAGAGCAACGCCGCGGATACCGACCCCAAGGCTGCCGCGCCAGCAGCAGCCTCTGTCCCAGGAGGAACTCAATGAAAAATCAGCACAGCAACTCCATCACGCGCCGGGGATTCGGCGGCCTGGCTGCCGGCCTCGGTGTAGCCCTCGCGCTGACCGCCTGTGGTGGAGACCCGCTGTCCACACCCACCACCACGTCTGCAGCCACACCAGGGGCTCCGCTGGTGGTCGGCTCGGCCGACTTCCCGGAGAGCCAGATCATCGCCGAGATCTATGCGGGTGCCCTCAACGAGGCCGGCATCACCGCCAGCACCAAGCCAAATATCGGGTCCCGGGAAATCTACCTCAAGGCCGTCCAGGACGGTTCCGTGGACCTGGTTCCCGACTACTCCGGAAACCTGCTTTCGTACGTGGACACAGAAGCGGCGGAGGTGTCCGCGGAAGACGTCTACAAGGCGCTGCCGGACAAACTGCCGGAGGGGTTGGCCGTGCTGGAACCGGCCAATGCCGAGTCCAAGGACGCCATGGTGGTCACCAAGGCCACTGCGGAAAAATACCAGGCCAAGAGCATCGAAGACCTGGCCGAGCACTGCCCTGAGCTGACCATGGCTGCGCCGGCCACGTTCGAAACACGCGCGTACGGCCTGCCGGGTCTCAAGAAGAACTACGGTTGCGAACTCAAGGAGCTCAAGCCATTTTCCGACGGCGGCGGGCCCCTCACGCTGCAGGCCCTGCTGACCGATGAGGTGCAGGTGGCCGATATCTACACCACCACCCCGTCGATCGAGGACAACGACCTTGTGGTTCTGGAGGACCCCAAGAACAACTTCAAAGCCCAGCAGGTGCTGCCGCTGTACAACACCTCAAAAATGACCGACGCCGCCAAGGAAGCCCTGAACGCCGTCTCCAGGATCCTCACCACCGAGGACCTTATAGACCTTAACCGGGCAGTCAGCGGAAGCCAGAAGCAGGAACCCAAGGAAGCCGCAGCAGCGTGGCTGAAGGAGAAAGGCATCGTCAAGTAGGGCGTGAGCCATCTCTCACGGAAGTACATCCCTGATATGGCATATTTAGGGAATGGCAGAATTCAGGCAGTCCACCAAGCTTCACAACGTCCTTTATGACATCCGTGGACCGATTCTTCAGGCCGCCCAGCAGATGGAGGCGGAGGGTCACCGAATCCTCAAACTGAACATCGGAAACCCGGCCCCATTCGGGTTTGAAGCGCCTGACGCCATCCTGGTGGACATGATCCGCCACCTCCCGCATGCCCAGGGTTACAGCGATTCGCGCGGAATCTTCTCTGCCCGGACTGCGGTGTCGCAGTACTACCAGACGCGTGGCATCCAAAACATCCATGTGGACGATATCTACCTCGGCAACGGGGTCAGTGAACTCATCACCATGTCGCTGATGGCGTTGCTTGACGACGGCGATGAGGTCCTGATCCCCACGCCGGACTATCCGTTGTGGACGGCGTCGGTGGCGCTGGCCGGCGGCAGGCCCGTGCACTACCTCTGTGACGAGGAATCGGGCTGGCAGCCGGACCTTGAGGACATGGAAGCCAAGATCACGCCCCGCACCAAGGGCATTGTGGTGATCAATCCGAACAACCCCACCGGCGCCGTTTACCCGGAAGAGACCCTGCGCAGGATTGTTGCGCTGGCCGAGAAGCACGGCCTCATTCTCTTCGCTGACGAGATCTACGAGAAAATCCTGTACGAGGACGCCGTCCACATCAACCTGGCAGCGCTCACCGGCGACGACGTCCTGTGCCTGACCTTCAGTGGACTTTCCAAGGCCTACCGGGTGTGCGGTTACCGGGCCGGCTGGATGGCTATCTCCGGTCCCAAGAAGGACGCCGCGGACTATCTTGAGGGCATCAGCCTGCTGGCGAATATGCGACTGTGCGCCAACGTCCCGGCCCAACACGCCATCCAGACGGCGCTGGGCGGGTACCAAAGCATCAACGACCTCATCCTGCCCGGTGGCCGCCTCCTGGAACAGCGGAACAAGGCCTATGACCTCCTCAACGCCATCCCCGGCGTCAGTACCCAGCAGGCCCGCGGCGCCCTGTATCTGTTCCCCAAACTGGACCCTGAGGTCTACCACATCCGGGACGACGAGAAATTCGTCCTGGACCTGCTTCGGGAGCAAAAGATCCTGGTTTCGCACGGCCGCGCCTTCAACTGGGTGCGCCCTGACCACTTCCGCATGGTCACGCTTCCCATCGTGAAGGACATCGAGGAAGCAATCGGCCGGATGGCGGACTTCCTGAGCAGGTACCAGGGGAACTAGCCTGTGTTCACGGGCCATGCAGGCCCGGGAACCGGACCTGGCTGAAAGACGAGGAACCCATGACTGAAGCGGTGGAGTTTGTGAAGAACCCGGCCGAAACACTCAGGGCGGAGGAAGGGTTCCAGCTCTCCGCCGTTGATCCGGATTCGACGCCGGGATATCCGGGTACTAAAGCGGACGGCCGTGTGCTTCTTGATGCGATGGACGGGAAGCTGGCCGAGCTCCAGGAGCGCCTGTTTGCACACGGAAAATTCGGCGGCCCGGAGCGCCTGCTGCTGATCCTCCAGGCCATGGATACCGCCGGAAAAGGTGGAATCGTCAGCCACGTGATGGGAACCATGGATCCACAGGGTGTCCAGCTCAAGGCCTTCAAGGCACCCACGGAAGAGGAGAAGGCGCACGACTTCCTGTGGCGGATCGAAAAGGAGACCCCGGCCGCAGGGATGGTGGGTGTTTTTGACCGTTCGCACTATGAGGACGTGCTGATCCACAAGGTGCGGGGCCTGGCTCCCCAGGAGGAGATTGAACGCAGGTACCGGGCCATCAATGAATTCGAGGAGCGGTTGACCGAAGCCGGGACCCGGATCGTCAAAGTCATGCTGTATATCAGCCGGGACGAACAGAAGCAAAGGCTGCTGGCCCGCCTGGATGACCCGGCAAAGCACTGGAAGTACAGTACGGGGGACCTGAAGGAACGGGCCTTCTGGGGCGACTACATGGATGCCTACCAGGCTGCCATCCAGAACACCAGCACGCCGGTGGCTCCGTGGTACGTGATTCCCGCGAATAAGAAGTGGTACGCGCGCATCGCGGTCCAGCAGCTGGTCATGGACGCACTGGAGGACTTCAAACTGGAATGGCCGGAAGCGGAGTTCGACGTCGCAGCGGAACGCCTGTTGGTGGAGAAGTCCTAGAGGGGCTGGTCGCGTGCGGCCGCCAGGCGCTTCCGGGCGCCTTCAAGCCACTCTTCGCAGCGCTTGGCCAGGGCTTCGCCGCGTTCCCAGAGGGCCAATGAGTCCTCGAGGCTGGCGCCACCGGCCTCCAGCCGGCCCACGACGTTGACCAGTTCCTCCCGGGCCTGTTCGTAGCTCAGGCTTGCAATGTCACTGATGGGTTCGCTCAAGGGTGTGTTCCTTGCTTTCGTGCCCGCCGCGACTTCGCGTGGCGGGCTGGGTTGTCAGATTCGGTGGTCAGATTCAGTTGGTCAAAAGTGCGCTGGTCAACCCGGGGCTCAGGGTGCCGGCGAGGCACCATTCGACGTGGCGGTGAGCCGTCCCTCCGCCACCCGGATGGCCAGGTGTGCTCCGCCGGGTGCCTGTTCGGGGCTGCGCACCACGTCCATGTGCGTGCTGTCGCCGGACGCCGCATCCTCCGGGGCGCCTACCAGGACCACCGCATAGCCCCTGTCGAGGGTTTTCTGTGGAGATAAAGCGCGCACCTGCGCCTGCAAGTGTTGCAACTGGTCCCCGGCGCGGGCTACGAGTGAATTGACCGCAGCGGACGAGCGGCGCAGGAGCCGTTCAACGTCCTCTGCGCGTGACGTCACCATTCCTTCCGGGCTGGCGAGGACGGGGCGGGAATGCAGCGAGTGCAGGCGGTCCTTCTCCCGCTCGAGCGTCCGTTCCATGATGCGGCGGAGCTGGTCCCGGCACTGGCGCACTTTTGCGAGTTCTTCGCTGACGTCCGGAACCACGCGCTTGGCGGCATCCGTGGGGGTGCTGGCCCGGAGGTCTGCGACATCGTCCAGCAGCGGCCGGTCTGCCTCGTGGCCGATGGCGCTCACTACGGGGGTGGCCGCGGCAGCGACGGCCCTGATGAGTTCTTCGCTGCTGAATGGCAGCAGGTCCTCCAGCGCCCCACCGCCGCGGGCAATCACAATGACGTCCACATCTTCGCGGCCGTCCAGTTCCCGCAGCGCCCTGATGACTTGGGACACCGCCGTCGTGCCCTGGACCGCAACCTCGCGGATCTCAAACTCAACGGCCGGCCAGCGCAGCGCCGCGTTGCGGAGGACGTCCTTCTTGGCGTCCGAATCCCGGCCCGTGATCAGGCCGATGCGGTGCGGAAGGAGGGGGAGTGGCTTTTTGCGGGATGGTGAAAACAGGCCCTCGGCGCCCAGCGCCTGGCGCAGCCGTTCAATGCGCGCCAGGAGGTCTCCCAGTCCAACGGGCCTGATATCCCGGACCTGCATGTTCAGGCGGCCTGTCTTGACCCAGAACTCGGGCTTGAGGAGTGCCACCACGCGCGAACCACGTTCCAGGGGCAGATCCTGCCTGTCCAGCACTGTAGCCCAGACGGAAGCGGGCAAGGAGATTTCGGCATTGATGTCCCGGAGCGTCAGGTACGAGTTACTGCCCCGCCGGTTGAACTCAATGACTTGTCCCTCCACCCAGGCGGCCGGGGTGCGGTCAATGTGCATCTTGAGTTTTTGCGACAACAGCTGCAGCGGCCAGGGATTATCCGGGCTGGTGTGAGCGGCCATGGCCGGCAGTGTGCTGGCGGCCGTGGCTTTGCCTGGCTCGGCGGATGCCGCCCCCGAATCAGCCACGGCGGACTCGTCGCTGGCTGGAAGTTGAGGCATGGAAGGTCCTTAATGGGGAGTTCTGCAGAGCTGTGACGCTGGTATCTACGTCTACCATGCCACGCGGACATTCCCGGGGGCCAAGCCCTAGACTGGCCTAGCCCCCAACTAACATCGAGGAATTCTCTTGCGCTCCTTTACTTCCGCCGTGGCCGTCATCCTCGGACTGCTGCTGGGCGCAGTCGCCGTGCCCGCCATGTGGCTTGATCGGAACATCGTTCAGGAGGACGGCTTCGTCAGGCTTGCCGCGCCGCTCGGCACCAATCCGGAATTCCAGGAACAGCTGGCCGCGGCGACTGTGTCCAGCCTGGACCTGGAGCAGTTCGTTCCGGAGCCACTGCAGCCTGTGGTCCAGCAGCTGCTTGACTCCGCCGTCCAGTCGTTGTCGGGGCTCCCCGGTTATGCCGAAGCCTGGGAGGAAACGCTGCGCAGGAGCCACCGCCTCAGCTTCGCCGATCCTTCAGCCCTTCCCGCGGAGGCCGGTCCGGCAACGTCCCTGACGCTGGATGTGGCCCCGCTGGTTGGTTTGGTGACCACTGCCATTGGCGGCGGCTTGGGCCTGGACGTCGAGGCTCCGGAGCAGACGCTGGTCAACGTCGGGGAAGCTGACCAGAGGCAGACCATTGAGCGGATCACCACGTTCGCGCCGCTGGGCTACCCGCTGGCCGTCGGCGCCGTCGTGGCTTTCCTGCTGGGCCTGCTCGCTGCCCGCCGTCGATGGACGGTGCTGCTTGGAACAGGTGCCGGCCTGCTGGTCCTGGCCGCGGTGTGGACCGTAGGTGCCGGTTTGGCGGAAGGGGCTGTGCTCGGCCGGGCAAGCGGCAACGAGGTGGCTGAGTTGTTCAAGAACGAGTTCGCTGCGGCAGCCTCTGCCAGCTTTGCTGAATGGGTCCAGTGGGCGTTGATCGCTGGCGGCGGGCTGTTGGCCGTTGCACTCCTGGTGCGTATTTTCAGTGGACGACGGCGGCGTACGTCACCTTAATCCCCTCCGGCTGTGGCGGTGGTTACTAAGCGGCCGGCCAGGCCCGGGCCGATTCGACTGTGCCGGTAGCATGGAGGGATGACTTCCACAGCTGTTTCCCTGTCGATGCCTATGGTTCCCCGCAAGCGGCGCTCGCCGGAGGAAGTCCAGGCGGCGGCCCCGGTAACCGGGCCCAAGAAGGTACTGCTGGCGGCTCCGCGCGGTTACTGTGCGGGCGTGGACCGGGCTGTGATCGCCGTGGAAAAGGCGCTGGAGCACTATGGCGCCCCCGTCTATGTCCGTAAGCAGATCGTGCACAACGTCCACGTCGTAACGTCCCTTGAAGCGCAGGGGGCCATCTTCGTTGACGAGACCGATGAGGTTCCCGAAGGCGCCCTGGTCATTTTCTCCGCCCACGGTGTATCTCCGGCTGTGGTGGATTCCGCAGAGCAGCGTGGCCTGCGCACCATTGATGCCACATGCCCCCTGGTCACCAAGGTGCACAAGGAAGCCGTGCGCTTCGCCAAGGACGACTTTGACATCCTCCTGATCGGCCACGACGGCCACGAAGAGGTGGAGGGCACCGCGGGTGAAGCCCCGGAGCACATCCAGATCATCAACGGCCCGCACGAGGTGGATAAGGTCACCGTCAGGGACCCGGAAAAGGTCATCTGGCTTTCGCAGACCACGCTGAGTGTTGACGAGACCATGGAAACGGTCCGCCTGCTCAAGGAACGTTTCCCCACGCTGCAGGATCCGCCCAGCGACGACATCTGCTACGCCACCACCAACCGCCAGGTGGCCATCAAGAAGATCTCGCCGCAGGCGGACCTGGTGATTGTTGTCGGTTCGGCCAACTCCTCCAACTCCGTGCGCCTGGTGGAGGTTGCCCTGGAGTATGGCGCCAAGGCGTCCTACCGGGTGGACTTCGCCAACGAGGTGGACGAGTCCTGGTTCGAGGGCGTCGCCACCGTGGGCGTCACGTCCGGAGCGTCCGTCCCCGAGGTCCTGGTGCAGGATGTGCTGCGGCTTCTGGCGGACTACGGCTACGGCTCGGTGGAGGAAGTGGTCACCGCGGAGGAGGACTTGCTCTTCTCCCTGCCTAAGGAGCTCCGCGCAACTCTCAAGCAGGCCGGCGACTCCACCCGTAACCTGGGTGGGCGCCGGTCGCTCCAGGAAGACGCCGCCAGGAACTAGGCGGCGTTCTCAGCGTCGTGCAGTTCCGGTGCGCTCAGTGAGCGTGGCGCAGCATCCACACGCGCCGGAACGGCAAGCCCGCCTTCTTCGAGGGCGCTGAGCTTGCGTGCCGTGGGCAGGACCCGGGCTTCCAGGGTTCCCACCAGGGCGTTGTAGCGTTCCACTGAGGTTTTCAGCGACGAGCCCAGCTTTCCCACGTTTTCGCCCAGGGTGCCCATGCGTTCGTAGAGCTGCCGGGCCAAGGTAAAGAGCTCGCGGGCACTGTCCGTGAGGACGTCCTGGCGCCACGTGAACGCCACGGATTTCAGTACCGCCAGGAGGGTAGCGGGGGAGGCCAGTACGACGCTCCGCGACAGCGCGTGGTCCAGGAGGCCGGGATCTGCCATCAGCGCGGCAGACAGGATGGATTCCGCGGGCACGAAGCAGATGACCAGTTCGGGGGAGTTACCCGGAACGTCCCAGTACTTTTTGGTACTGAGGGCGTCCACGTGGGCCTTGAGTGCCTTGGCGTGGGCGGCGAGCAGGGCATTCTGCTCGCTGGCCGGAGTCCAGTGCTGGCCCTGGCCGCCGGTGGACCCGGCTTCCTGTGCCTGGAGGTAGGAGGACAACGGGACCTTGGCGTCCACCACCAGCTGCTTGTCCCCGGGCAGCTTCACCACCAGGTCCGGCCGGACGGTCGCGTCATGGCCCGCACTGTGGACCTGTTCCATGAAGTCCACGTGCCGCAGCATTCCGGCAGCTTCCACCACTCGCCGCAGCTGGACTTCGCCCCACTGGCCACGCGCGCTGTTGGAACGCAGGGCCGATTCGAGGGAGTGCGTTGACCGGAGCAGCTGCTCATCGGACAGCCTGGCCTCCTGAAGCTGCTGCGCCAGCTGGCCGTACTGCTCCACCCTGTCGCGTTCCAGGAGTGAAACCTGCTTCTGGACGGCCGAGAGTTTTTCGGCCACGGGGCCCAGTGCGCGAAGAACGTCTGTATCGCCGTTCCGGGAGCGTTCGAGTTCGACGTTGCGCTGTCCCAGCAGGCGGCGTTCCGCATCGGCGGCGGCGAGCTGGGCTGTGACCTCCGAAAGGCGCGCCGAGACGCCGTCGAAGTCCTGCTCAAGGCCCTGGTGGCGACGGCGGAAGGTGAAGTATGCGGCGGCAGCGCCCGCGAGGGCCCCGACCAGCAGCATCAGCACCGCGAGAATGATTCCTGTAGCGTCCATGCATTCACTTTGGCATGGGCCTCTGACATTTCCCGTGACCGCCCGGGCCTACGGCCGGTGCCGGCGGGTGGGGAGCCGCTGTTACGGGTAGAATCAATGCTCGTGGCTCTTACTATTGGCATCGTCGGACTGCCCAACGTCGGCAAATCAACCCTCTTCAACGCACTGACCCGCAACGCGGTGCTCGCAGCGAACTATCCGTTCGCCACGATCGAGCCCAACGTCGGTGTCGTGAACCTGCCGGATCCCCGCCTGCAGAAGCTCGCGGACATCTTCGGCTCCCAGCGCCTGCTGCCTGCCGCGGTTTCCTTCGTTGACATTGCCGGCATCGTCAAGGGTGCATCCGAAGGCGAAGGCCTGGGCAACCAGTTCCTGGCCAACATCCGTGAGGCCGAGGCCATCGCCCAGGT
Source organism: Pseudarthrobacter sp. J47 (assembly GCF_049810315.1). Classification (GTDB taxonomy): domain Bacteria; phylum Actinomycetota; class Actinomycetes; order Actinomycetales; family Micrococcaceae; genus Arthrobacter. The sequence continues at coordinate 2,877,166 of NZ_CP187358.1, read as the reverse complement.
GGTCCGTGTCTTCGATGATCCCGATGTGATCCACGTTGACGGCAAAGTGGACCCGCGTTCGGACATGGAGACCATCAACACGGAGCTGATCCTTGCTGATCTGCAGACCATTGAAAAAGCCATCCCGCGCATTGAAAAAGAAGTCAAGATCAAGAAGCGTGAGGCCGCAGAGCTGAACGCCATCCTGGCTGCACAGAAAGTCCTCGAGCGCGGCGACACCATCTTTGCCTCGGTCAAGAGCGACAAACTGGAGATGGAGCACCTCAAGGAGCTCAGCCTCCTCACCGCCAAGCCCTTCATCTACGTCTTCAACTCCGATGAAGGCATCCTGGGCAGCCCGGAGAAGCAGGAAGAACTCCGCGCCCTGGTGGCCCCGGCAGACTGCATTTTCCTTGACGCCAAGCTTGAGTCGGACCTCGTGGAGCTGGACGAGGAAGAGGCCCGCGAGATGCTGGAGATGAACGGCCAGGACGAATCCGGCCTGGACCAGCTGGCCCGCGTGGGCTTCCACACCCTTGGCCTGCAGACGTACCTGACGGCAGGGCCGAAGGAAACCCGCGCCTGGACCATCCACCGCGGCGATACCGCTCCGCAGGCAGCCGGCGTCATCCACACGGACTTCCAGCGCGGCTTCATCAAGGCCGAAGTGGTCTCCTTCGATGACCTCATCGAGGCCGGTTCGATGGCTGAGGCCAAGGCCCGCGGCAAGGTCCGGATCGAAGGCAAAGAGTATGTAATGGCCGACGGCGACGTGGTGGAGTTCCGCTTTAACGTCTAAATCCGCAGGCGATCAGGGGAGCGGGATCGCTGGGGAGGTTATCCACATACGCGAACGGGACCTTTATTCGCAGCCTGGAGCCCAACGATGCTTGGCATATGGGAATCAGATATTACGCGTACGCATTCGACGGCAACCTCACCGATCAGGCGCTTGCCGATCCGCTCGCCTTCCTCTCTGCTGATCCGCTGGCCGATGCATGGGGGCTCGAGCCCGGCGCCGATACCAGCTTTACGACGTTCAAGCAGACGGTGCCCGATCGGGACATGCTGTACCTCGACAAAGCATGGCGGCAGCTGCAGTGCCTCACTGCACGGGTGGAACCCGGCTTGATGCCCCGTTGTTCCTATCGAATGTTCGAAGGAACCGTGGAAATGGACGGCGACGGCATGGGTTGGGAGCCTTGGGTGCGGGCGTTGACCCCTCCGGAGGTATTGGCTGTCGCAAGGGATCTGGAAGAAGTCCAGGACGCGGACGTGGAGTCGTGGCTGCGGGAATCGCCGTCCTCCATGTGGGACTTTGACACTGAGTTTGGCTATGTCGTGACTTTTCTTCGAAAGGCTCGCACCTTTACGGCGAACCTCGCTGCTGAGGGACGCGGCATGGTCTACATGATCGGATGATGCCGGCGCGGCCACGCATATGGAGCACTGTGTCAGCGCCTAGTTGATGATCTCAGCCCGCTCGTCTGCGCGGATCGCGGCCAGCCGGTCCCGCCACATCTGGAGGGCCTCTGGGGTCTGCCGCGTCCAGTCAGTGACTTCGCCAAGGACCTTGAGCGGTTCCCGGCTGCGGTACGAGCGGGTGGGATTCCCGGGGAATTTCTTGTCCGTCACGTTCGGATCGTTTTCGAACTGTCCGGTCGGTTCCACGACGTACACCCGCGGTGGGCCGTCGCCTGGGGCCAGCTCGGCGGCTAGTCCCGCACCGTCCCGCAATGCCGTGAAGTAGATGTGATTCATGACCACGTCGGGCCTGTAGTTGGACCGGAAGCCCGCTGTCAGCTGGTCTCCTGCCTGCAGGTCCGCCTTTGTGCCGTGATAGAACGGTCCCTCGTCCAGCGCCTGGTCCACGGACCCAGATTAGCACCGGAACGGCCGCCTGCCCGGGCTGTCACGTACCCTTGAACCAGGTTCATTTGCGCACTCCCGCCGTCGGGTTACCGGGGCGGATGCTGTGCGCCTCTCGACGGGGACGGGAAAGGAAGCTGCATGCGGTGGAGCAGGATCGGCAGGCTGCTGACGGCACTGTGCGTGGCCGTGTTGGCGGTAACCGGATGTTCGCCGGACACCCCGGGTGTGCCCACGGGGGAGGAAACCAAATCCGGTGGCAGCGTCACCGTCATGGAGATGAATGCTCTCTCATCCTTCAACCCGGCCAGCGCAGCCGGAAACACTGACATCAATGTCAAGATCGGCCACCTGACCCACTCGGGTTTTTTCACCATTGACAACTCCGCCAAGGTGGTGCGGAATGAGAAATTCGGCCGGTACGAGCGCGTGTCCGAGGACCCGCTGCGGGTCAGGTATTCGGTAAACGAGGGTGTCCAATGGTCAGACGGGGATCCTGTGGACGCCGGCGATCTCCTGCTTGCCTGGGCGGCAGGGTCAGGATATTTCGACGACGTGGATCCGGTTGCCGGTACGGGTTCCCGCTACTTCGCCGCGGCAGCGGACACCACTGGGCTCCGTTCCACGTCCTTCCCGGAGCTGGGCGGGGACGGCCGTTCCATCACCTTGACGTATGCCTCCGGTTTCGCGGACTGGGAGACAGCGTTCGACGTCGGGATGCCGGCTCACGTGGTGGCCCTGAAGTCGGGCCTGGCGGATGAGCCGGCGCTGATTGACCTGTTCGAAGGCCTGCCGAAAGGCGATCCTGTCCGGCCGGCGCCGAAGCCGGAGCTGGAACGGGTGGCTGGATTCTGGAACTCAGGGTTCGAATCCACCACGCTGCCTGAAGACACCTCGCTCTACCTTTCCAGCGGCCCTTTTGTGGTCCAGGAGGTGACGCCCGGCGTATCGGTCCGGCTGGTTCGCAACAGGGCCTTCGATTGGGGCCCGGAACCGTTCCTCGATGAAATAACCATCCGCTTTGCAGGCTCGGCCGGCGCCGCCGGACAGGCTCTGGCAACAGGCCAGGCAGACATGGCAACTGTGCCGCTAGCGGCGGCCGGGGAATTCAGGGACCTGGGTCCGGACTCGGTGACCGTTACAGAGTTCGACCGGTTCGCTTATGAGCATCTTGACCTTACCTTCGCCGGTGTCTTTGCCGACGAGAAAGTGCGCCAGGCTTTCCTGAAGACGGTGCCCCGCCAGGACATTGCCGAGGCCGCCTTGGGTGCCGGGGCGTCGCTGCAGGATTCGTTTGTGTTCTATCCGTCGGCGGCAAAGTACGTGGAGACAGTGGCCGCCAACGGCTCCGATGCCTACTCTGAGCCCGATGTCGATGGCGCCCGTTCCCTCCTGGCCGGCGCTACGCCCACCGTGAGGATCCTCTACAACCGGGACAATCCGGACCGCGCACGGGCCTTCGAGCTCATTCAGGGCTCAGCGGCCCGCGCCGGGTTCAACGTGGTCGACGGCGGACTGGCCGCCGGTGAGTGGGGCGCCGCCCTCGGCCGGGGCAGCCACGACGCCGCCATCTCAGGGTGGATCGGCACCGGCGTGGGCGTCAGCCATCTTCCCCAGGTTTTCCGCAGCGGCGCCGGGAGTAATTTCACCGGATTTGCCAACCGCAACGTCGACCGCCTCCTTGAAGAGGCAGTCCGTCAGGGGGACCAGGCGGAACGGGACACCTTGCTTGCTGAGGCGGACGCCGAGATCTGGCGCAGCGCCTATGGCGTGCCGTTGTACCAGGCGCGTGGAGTGAACGCCCGCGTCAACCGGCTGGGCGGCGTGGTCCCCGGCTCCGGGCCGCTGGGCGTCTGGTGGAACGTGTCCGAATGGCACCTGGAACGGGCCGGCGGACGTTGAACCACTGATTGAATACGCGTGATTTGGGGAAGTGAGCTGCGAAAACTGTCATCATACCAGCGAGTAACTTGGTTTTGGCAAGTCAATTCGGGCTCCGAATGACCGCTCGAAACCTTCTGATCACGGTTTGGCAACGGGGTACCAGTATTTGGACTGGGTGCGGTTAGGCTACTCGTATATGTAGGCCAAGTCACAGGTAAGCCTGTGCCCAGCCTGCGGGGGAAGCAAAAGATTTCCCCTGAATATCTCCCACAACTCATAGGAGGCGGAATGCGTTTCACGCGCACTTCCAAAGCTTTGGGCATTATGGCAATTGCCGCTGCCCTGGCCCTTTCGGGCTGCGGTGCCGGCGGCGGTACCGAGTCTGAAGCGTCAGTCGACCCCGCCAAGATCATCAAGGCATACAGCAACGAACCGCAGAACCCTCTTCTGCCGGCCAACACCAATGAAGTGTTCGGCGGACGCGTAGTTGAGCTTCTCTTCGAAGGCCTTCGCACATACGACGCTGACGGCAAGCCCGTTAACGCCCTGGCCGAGTCGATCGAAACCGATGACGCGCAGACCTGGACCATCAAGATCAAGGACGGCGCCAAGTTCACCAACGGGGAAGCCATCACGGCCAAGACCTTCGTTGACTCATGGAACTTTGCTGCCCTGAGCACCAACCTCCAGAACAACGGCTACTTCTTCGAATCGATTGACGGTTATGCCGACGTCAGCGCCGTCACTACGACGACGGATGCCGAAGGAAAGTCTATTGATACCCCGGCTCCCACGGCCGAGACCATGTCCGGACTGAAGGCAGTCGACGACTCCACGATTGAAGTCAAGCTCGCGCAGCCCGAGGCCGACTGGTCGCTGCGCCTGGGCTACTCCGCTTTCTTCCCGCTGCCCTCCGCCGCACTTGCGGATCCGAAGGCCTACGGCGAAAACCCGGTCGGCAACGGCCCGTACAAGATGGCCAAGGAAGGCGCCTGGCAGCACGACAGCCAGATCGAACTGGTCAAGAACGAGGACTACAGCGGACCCCGTGAAGCCAAGAATGGTGGTGTAACGTTCCGTTTCTACACCGATCCGCAGCCCGCCTACACCGACCTGCAGGGCGATAACCTCGACATCACCGATGTCCTGCCGTCCAATGCTCTGGCCACGTACACCTCCGATTTCCCGGAGCGAAACTCCACGAAGCCCATTGCAACCAACTCCACTTTGAACATCCCGGGTTACAACCCGAACTTCCAGGGTGAGGCCGGCAAGCTGCGCCGCCAGGCCCTCTCGCACGCCATCAATCGTGAAGAGATTGCCAAGGTCATCTTCAGTGGCACCCGCACTCCGGCCAAGGCTTTCGCCCCGCCGGTCATCGAAGGGTTCACCGAAGATATTCCCGGTGCTGAGGTCCTGCAGTTCGACGCTGCGAAGGCCAAGGAGCTGTGGGAGCAGGCAGAAGCCATTCAGCCCTACGACGGATCCGTGTTGCAGATCGCGTCCAACACCGATGGTGGCAACAAGGAATGGATTGAAGCCGTAGCCAACGGTTTCAAGAACAACCTGGGAATCGAAGCCGAAATCCAGCCATTCGCTAAATTCGCTGAAATGCTGAACCTCCGCAAGTCCCAGAGCCTTCCCGGTCTGGCCCGCGCAGGCTGGCAGGGCGACTACCCCTCCCTTTACAACTTCCTCGGACCTCTCTGGGCCACGGGCGCTTCCTCGAACTACGAGAAGTACTCCAACCCTGAGTTCGACGCCCTCCTGAAGGAAGGCCTCGGCGCCAAGACTCCGGAGGAGGCCAACGCTAAGTTCAACGAAGCCCAGGCCATCCTCTTCGAGGACCTGCCAGGACTCCCGCTGTGGGATCAGGCCCGGCCAATTGTATGGAGCAACAACGTCGTGAAGGCCGAGACCGGCTGGAACGGTGGAGTTCTCTACTACAACATCGAAGCCAAGTAATCTAATCTATTTGGTTTGCCGATAGACGAGTGGGGGCCCGGCCTGAGGCCGGGCCTCCATTCGTCTGCCCTCGGCAGGAAGGCATTCATGAGATTTCAGTGCTTAGCACCCGGAAGCGGGTGCCCACGTGCTTAGCTACATCGTCCGCAGGCTTTTACAGGTAATCCCTGTTTTCCTGGGAACCACACTCCTTGTGTACTACATGGTCTTCGCCCTACCGGGCGATCCCATCGCTGCCCTCTTTGGTGACCGGCAGCCACCGCAGGCCGTCATCGACGCCCTGCGGGAGCAGTATCACCTCAATGAGCCGTTCTGGGTCCAATACGGTCTCTTCCTGAAAAACCTCTTTACCTTCAACCTGGGTGTTGACTTCACCCAGCAGCCCATCGCAGCCACCTTGGGCCGGGTCTTTCCGGTCACGGCCATGCTGGCGATCGAAGCGCTAATCATCCAGGCAGTTTTCGGCGTCCTGTTCGGCGTTTTTGCCGGACTGCGTAAAGGCAAGCTCTTTGACTCGACGGTGCTGGTTGTTTCACTCGTCGTCATCGCTGTGCCCACCTTCGTCCTCGGCTTTGTATTCCAGCTGGTGTTCGGCGTCCATCTTGCCTGGGCCAAGCCCACGGTGGGCGCGAACGCAGGGTGGACAGACTTGATTTTGCCTGCCGTTGTACTGGGGCTGGTGTCCTTCGCTTACGTGCTGCGTCTGACCAGGGCATCGGTGATCGAAAACATGAATGCCGATTATGTCCGCACGGCTACGGCCAAAGGCCTCTCCCGTCCGCGCGTCGTCCTTAACCACATCCTTCGGAACTCCATGATTCCCGTGGTGACGTATCTGGGAGCGAACCTCGGCGGCCTCATGGGCGGCGCCATTGTCACGGAGGGCATCTTCAACGTCCCCGGAGTCGGAAACAAGTTGTATCAGGCAGTGTTGCGGGGGGAGGGGCCGACCGTTGTTGCAATTGTCAGCGTCCTTGTCCTTGTCTTCGTCCTGGCCAACCTGCTGGTAGACCTTCTGTACGCCTGGCTTGACCCAAGGATTCGCTATGACCATTAATTCAAACCACTTTGTGGCTCCTGTGGAGGAAACTCCGCTGCAGGCCACAGACTCCAAGATCACAGACCAGGCGCCTTTGAGCCTTTGGGCGGAGGCATGGAAGAAGCTGCGGCGCCGGCCCCTGTTCATTATTTCCGCGGTCATGATCCTGATCCTGACCGTCATTGCGCTGTTTCCGGGACTGTTCACAAACGTGGCTCCGAACGAAAACTGCCAACTGGCGAACTCGCTTGGAGCGCCTGAACCGGGGCATCCATTTGGCTTCACCTACCAGGGCTGCGACGTCTATGCGCGGGTAATCTATGGGACGCAGGCCTCCCTGGCTGTCGGATTCCTCTCCGTCATTTGCGTCCTCATCATTGGCGTTACGCTGGGCGCCATCGCCGGCTATTATGGCGGCTGGTTGGACGCTGTCCTGGCCCGCCTGGGTGATATCTTCTTTGCGCTGCCGCTGATCCTTGGGGCCCTGGTCCTGACCCAGCTGCCGATGTTCAGGGAGAACAAGAGCGTTTGGACAGTCGTTTTGGTGATCTCTCTGCTGGCCTGGCCGCAAATGGCACGTATTACCCGTGGCGCGGTCATCGAAGTGCGTAATGCAGACTTCGTCACAGCAGCCCGCTCGCTGGGTGTCTCGAAATTCGGTGCTTTGCTTCGGCATGTCCTGCCGAACGCCCTGGCCCCGGTCATCGTTCTTGCCACCTTGGAACTTGGCGTCTTCATCGTCGCCGAAGCTACGCTGTCCTTCCTGGGCATCGGGTTGCCGCCCAGCATCATGTCCTGGGGTAATGACATCTCAGGCGCACAGGCAGCCATCCGCACCAACGTTGCCATCCTGCTGTATCCCGCCGCTGCGTTGTCCATTACCGTGCTCAGCTTCATCATGCTCGGTGACGCTGTACGCGACGCCCTGGATCCGAAGAGCCGTCAGCGATGAGAGATAACACCATGACATCTGAAATCCGCATAGAGGAGTCCGGCTCGCATCAGGCAAAGCCGCTCCTTGAAATCCGTGATCTGGCCATCACCTTCAAAACGGGCAGCGGTGAGGTTAAGGCAGTCAAGAATGCCCACCTCACCATCATGCCGGGCGAAACCGTTGCCATTGTGGGTGAATCCGGCTCCGGAAAATCCACGACGGCGTTGGCTGCCATCGGCCTGTTGCCCACCAACGGCAAGGTCTCCGGCGGGCAGATCCTGCTGGACGGCGAGGACATCGCCAACGCTTCGGAGAAGCGCATGATCGAATTGCGTGGCAACACGATCGGCATGGTCCCGCAGGACCCCATGTCCAACCTGAACCCGGTGTGGAAGATCGGCTACCAGGTCAAGGAAACCCTGCGGGCCAACGGCCGGCCCAGTGGTCCGGACGACGTCGCCAAGGTGCTGGCCCAGGCCGGCCTGCCGGACGCGCACCGCCGTGCCAAGCAGTATCCGCACGAGTTCTCCGGTGGCATGCGCCAGCGTGCGCTGATTGCCATTGGCCTGTCCTGCCAGCCGCGTCTCCTGATTGCCGATGAGCCTACGTCCGCCCTGGACGTCACGGTGCAGCGGCAGATCCTGGACCACCTGGACACCATGACCACCGAACTCGGTACGTCGGTACTGCTGATCACCCACGACCTGGGCCTGGCAGCAGAGCGGGCGGACAAGGTCGTAGTGATGTACCAGGGCAACGTGGTGGAAGCGGGACCGTCACTGGACCTGCTCCAGAACCCGCAGCACCCGTACACGCAGCGACTCGTGGCGTCCGCTCCATCGCTGGCTTCCCGCCGGATCCAGGCGGCCAAGGAACAAGGCATCGAAACTGATGACCTCCTTGCGCCGGTGGAAGGTGCGGTCGTGGCTGCCGCTGACGACGTACTCAAGATCGAGGACCTCACCAAGGTATTCAAGCTGCGCTCCGGCCTGGGCCGCAGCACGGATTTCACCGCGGTGGACAACGTATCCTTCAGCGTCAAGCGTGGAACCACGACGGCGATCGTGGGGGAGTCTGGCTCCGGGAAATCCACCGTGGCACAGATGGTGCTGAATCTGCTGACGCCCACGTCCGGGCGGATTGTCTTTGACGGGGTGGATGCGTCCACCCTGGGTAAGAAAGAACTGTTTGCCTTCAGGCGGAGGGTGCAGCCCATCTTCCAGGATCCCTACGGTTCGTTGGACCCGATGTACAACATCTTCCGCACCATTGAGGAGCCGCTGCGCACCCATAACGTGGGGAATGCGGCCAGCCGGGAAAAGAAGGTCCGCGAACTCCTGGACCAGGTGGCCCTGCCGCAGTCCATGATGCAGCGCTTCCCCAATGAGCTCTCCGGTGGGCAGCGGCAGCGTGTGGCCATTGCCCGGGCGCTGGCACTGGATCCGGAAGTCATCATTTGCGATGAGGCAGTATCCGCGCTGGACGTGCTGGTCCAGGCACAGGTGTTGAACCTGTTGGCCGATCTCCAGTCCAAGCTGGGCCTGACCTACCTCTTCATCACTCACGACCTCGCCGTAGTCCGGCAGATCGCTGACCACGTCTGCGTGATGGAGAAGGGCAAACTGGTGGAAACCGGAGCAACTGATGATGTCTTCGAGTCCCCGCAGAAGGACTACACGAAGGCGCTGCTCAACGCGATCCCGGGTGCCAGCCTGATGCTGCCGCCCGAGGTTGCCTGACTGTAACTCGAATAGCAACTGAATAAGCGATGGAGCCGGTGCCGCCAGTGCACCGGCTCCATCGCCTTCTACAGATCCAGGTCCCGCAGCCGGCCTTCCAACAGCGTTCCAAGCGCTTCACGTCCCGCGGCGTTCATGTGCACGTTGTCCGCCAGGTCTTTGGCCAGTCCGTATCTGGTGAGCCAGTCGCCGACGGAAATAAATGGCAGCTTGTGGTCCGCGGCCACCTGTCCCAGGAGGGCATCCACCTGGCTGCGTCGCCCGCCGCCGGCATTCGCTGCGCGTGACAGGGTGCCGATCATAACCATCTCCGATTCCGGGTACCGCTGCTTGAGGCCTGCAATGAGCTGGTCGGCATTGGCAGCGATTTGGCTGTCCGAAGCCCCTTGGGCGGCGTCGTTCCCGCCACCCTGGATGACGATCAGGTCAGGAGCTGCCGTCGGCAGGTTCCAGTCGCCGTCGCGCAGTGCCTTCACATAGTTGTCGGCCGTGCTGCTGGCTGCCACAAACCCTGTACCGCCCCGGCCGCAGAACTGCACCTGGTAGCCGGCCGCGGCCAGGCCGCGCCGTGTCCAGCTGTCAGCGGGCTCGGACTGGGAATCACCGATCAGCAGCACAGTCTGTGGTGCTTCATCAGCCGGCGCGGGCACAGGCGCCGGGGTCGGGTGCCCGGTAGCGTGGACCGGGGCTGCGGGCGCCACCGCGGCGGGTAACGCCACCGGGGGCGTGGCGGCTCCGCTGCCGACGAGGAGGACGATGGCGGCCAGCGCAGGTGCTGCCAGGCGGGCCAAGGCCGGGGTATTTCGCATCAGTCGTTCTCCAGGCTGATTCAAGGTATTTCAGCAATGATCGGATACCCGCCCCCGAAAATCCAGTGACCTTGCTCACCAACTTTTGCGGGTCGGGCGGAAAGTCGCCAAGCTGCGGAAAGTCAGCCGTAGGATTTTAGGCCAATAATTGCCTCAGCCGTTAGAATGGGGGAAGGTGCCCTGTGTTAAGGGACTAATCCGTCGTGCGTTCCAGTTGGAAATGTCGCGATACTTTACAGCTGACCCACGAATCGAGTCATTACGCATGTCTGAAACCACCACCAACACCGCCGCAAACACTGCGTCACGCAGTGACTTGCGCAACGTCGCGATCGTGGCCCACGTTGACCACGGCAAGACCACCCTGGTCGACGCCATGCTCAAGCAGACCAACTCCTTCGCCGAGCACAACCACCTCGAGGACCGGGTCATGGACTCCGGTGACCTCGAGCGTGAAAAGGGCATCACCATCCTGGCGAAGAACACCACCGTTGCCTACAACGGTCCTTCGTCCAACGGCGAAACCATCACCATCAACGTCATTGACACCCCGGGCCACGCCGACTTCGGTGGCGAGGTGGAGCGCGGCCTGTCCATGGTGGACGGCGTCGTCCTCCTCGTTGACGCGTCCGAAGGCCCGCTGCCGCAGACCCGCTTCGTGCTCCGCAAGGCCCTGGCCGCGCACCTGCCCGTGATCCTTCTGGTCAACAAGACCGACCGTCCCGATGCCCGCATCGAGGAAGTCGTCCACGAGTCCATGGACCTGCTGCTGGGCCTGGCTTCTGACCTCGCCGATGAAGTTCCGGACCTGGACCTGGACAAGATCCTCGAAGTTCCCGTTGTCTACGCAGCCGCCAAGGTTGGCCGCGCCTCCCTGGAGCAGCCCGCTGACGGCGCCGCACCGGAGAACGAGGACCTGGAGCCGCTCTTCAAGACCATCATCGAGCACATCCCGGCCCCCACCTACAACCCGGAAGGTGTCCTGCAGGCGCACGTCACCAACCTGGACGCCTCCCCGTTCCTGGGCCGCCTGGCGCTGCTCCGCATCTACAACGGAACCCTCCGCAAGGGCCAGACCGTTGCCTGGGCACGTGCCAACGGTGAGCTGAAGAACGTCAAGATCACCGAACTCCTGGCCACCAAGGCCCTGGACCGCGTTCCCGCCGAGTCCGCCGGTCCCGGTGAGATCGTCGCCGTCGCCGGTATCGAGGAAATCACCATTGGTGAGACCCTGACCGACGCCGAGAACCCGCAGCCGCTGCCGCTGATCACCGTGGACGATCCCGCGATCTCCATGACCATCGGTATCAACACCTCCCCGCTGGCCGGCAAGGTCAAGGGCGCGAAGGTCACGGCCCGCCAGGTGAAGGACCGCCTGGACAAGGAACTGATCGGTAACGTCTCCATCAAGGTTCTGCCCACAGAGCGTCCTGACGCATGGGAAGTCCAGGGCCGTGGCGAGCTCGCCCTGGCCATCCTGGTGGAGCAGATGCGCCGTGAAGGCTTCGAACTGACCGTAGGCAAGCCCCAGGTGGTCACCCGCACCATCGACGGCAAGGTCCACGAGCCGATGGAGCACATGACCATCGACGTCCCCGAGGAATACCTCGGCGCCGTAACCCAGCTGATGGCAGCCCGCAAGGGCCGCATGACCAACATGGCCAACCACGGTACCGGCTGGTGCCGCATGGAATTCATCGTTCCGGCTCGTGGCCTGATCGGTTTCCGCACCAAGTTCCTCACGGACACCCGCGGCGCAGGCATTGCGTCCTCCATTTCCGAAGGCTACGAGCCGTGGGCCGGCCCCATCGAATACCGCACCAACGGTTCGATGATCGCTGACCGCGCCGGTGTTGTGACCCCGTTCGCCATGATCAACCTGCAGGAACGTGGCTCCTTCTTCGTCAAGCCCACCTCCGAGGTCTACGAGGGCATGATCGTTGGCGAGAACTCCCGCGCCGACGACATGGACGTCAACATCACCAAGGAAAAGAAGCTCACCAACATGCGTGCAGCTTCCTCGGACACCTTCGAGAACCTGACGCCGCCGCGCGATCTCACCCTCGAAGAGTCCCTCGAGTTCGCCCGCGAAGACGAGTGCGTCGAGGTGACCCCGGAAGCAATCCGGATCCGCAAGGTCATCCTGGACACCAACGAACGCTCCAAGGCCAACCGCCAGCGCGCCAAGGTCTAGTCACTGGCTTACTCCGGGCCTCCCGGGTAGCTCCAGCAAAAGCTGCCGGTCCGGCGGCGGGTACGTCCCGCCGTCGGACCGGCAGCTTTTGGCTTTAAAAGGGGCGTGAAGGGCTTCAGGGGTGCGGCACGCGTGCAGCCCTGCGTTCCGGGGCTGGAGGCACCGCCTTGGCCGCCACAACGTCAGAGAGCACAATGACGACGTCGGCCTTTCGGGTCTGGACCGTACAGGACGTACCGTCGCACGTGCGCAGGAAACCGAGGGCATCCGTAAATCCGCCCGGGATGCGGTACCGCACCACCACGCGGGTTCCCTCTGCGGCGGACTTGAGGAACTCCCGGGGGCTCAGCGCTTCTGGATTCACCCGTTTATCCTAGACGGCGTTCATACAACGACTCAGGGATGGGTTCGTTGGATCAGGCTGGGAGATAATAGGCTCAGTAGGCAACAATGCGGCGGAAACGCTGGACTAAATAACCGGTTGATGCCGGAAACAACCTGGAGAGGCAAGGGACGTGACGTACGTAATCGCGCAGCCGTGTGTAGATGTCAAGGACAAGGCCTGTATTGAAGAGTGCCCGGTCGACTGCATCTATGAAGGTGAGCGTTCCCTGTACATCCACCCGGATGAATGCGTCGACTGCGGTGCCTGTGAGCCCGTCTGCCCGGTGGAGGCCATCTACTACGAGGATGACACCCCTGATGAGTGGGCCGATTACTACAAGGCCAACGTGGAGTTCTTCGACGACCTCGGTTCCCCGGGCGGTGCCGCCAAGCTGGGCAACACCGGCAAGGACCACCCCATGATTGCCGCCCTGCCGCCGCAGAACCAGGACCACTGAGCCGGACATGACTGAGACAACCGGGACGGCCGCGTTCGGCCTTAGCCTGCCGGAATACCCCTGGGAGGCCATGGCGCCTTACCTGGCGAAGGCCTCGGATTACCCTGGCGGCCTGGTGAACCTTTCGATCGGTACCCCCGTCGATCCCACGCCGGCCCTCATCCAGGAGGCGCTGCACGCTGCCGCCGATGCCCCCGGTTACCCCACAGTCCACGGAACCCCCACCCTCCGCCAGGCTATTTGCGCCTGGTTTGAGCGGCGCCGTGGCGTTCCCGGCCTTGATCCGCGGGACGTTATGCCCACAGTTGGCTCAAAGGAGCTGGTGGCCTGGCTGCCGCTGCTCCTGGGCCTGCGCCAGGGGGACGTTGTGGTCCGGCCGACCGTTGCGTACCCCACCTACGACATCGGAGCCACGCTGGCCGGTGCCACCTCTGTTGCCGCGGACGACCTCGATTCTCTGGACGAGGCAACCAGAGCCCGCGTCAGGCTGGTCTGGGTCAACTCGCCAGGCAATCCCACCGGCAGTGTCCGCAGCGTCGAGTCCTTGAAGAAGCTTGTGGCAGAAGCCCGCGAGCTGGGCGCCGTGGTGGCTTCGGATGAATGCTATGCGGAGCTGGGCTGGGGGGAGTGGGACGTCCAGCGCGGCGGTGAACCCGTTCCCAGCATCCTCGATCCCCGCGTTACCGGCGGCTCAAACCACGGCCTGCTGGCTGTCTATTCACTGAGCAAGCAGTCAAACCTGGCGGGCTACCGTGCGTCCTTTGTGGCCGGGGCTTCGGACCTCATGGCCAACCTGGTCAACAGCCGCAAGCACGCCGGCATGATCGTGCCCTACCCCGTCCAGGAAGCCCTGCGCGTGGCCCTGGGCGACGACGTACACGTCCAGGAGCAAAAAGACCAGTACCGTTCCCGCCGCGAACGGCTGGTGCCCGCCCTTGAACGGTTCGGCCTGACCATCCATGAATCCCATGCCGGGCTGTACCTGTGGTGCACCGCGGGGGAGGACACCTGGACCACCGTGGACCGGCTGGCTTCGCTGGGCATTGTTGTAGGTCCCGGCGTGTTCTACGGCCAGGCCGGCGAAGGCTACATCCGCGTGGCTTTGACCGGAACGGATGAGCGGATCGACGCCGCAGTGGAGCGGCTGGTATCAGCGTCGTAACAATGATGTGACACGGACCACTTCCGTGCCGGTTTTGGGGGGATTTCGCGGTCCTCAATTAGTGACACCTGCGATCGCGCTGTAGTTTAAAACTGACTATTAAGCCTCATGAAGGGGACTCCATGACTGAGAACAACAGCGCCATCCTGCATCACGCAGGTGGGGAGCTCCAGCTCCCGCGCATCCAGGTTGTAGAAGGAAACGAAGGCTATGACGTTTCCAAGCTGCTGAAGCAGACGGGCGCAGTCACATTTGACCCCGGCTTTATGAACACCGCGGCCACCACTTCGGCCATTACCTACATCGACGGCGATGCCGGCATCCTGCGTTACCGCGGTTACCCCATCGAACAGCTGGCGGCAAACTCCAGCTTCCTCGAGGTGTCCTACCTCCTGATCTACGGCAACCTTCCCACCCCCACCGAACTCGAAGAGTTCGACCAGAAGATCCGCCGCCACACCCTGCTGCACGAAGAACTCAAGGGCTTCTTCGGCGGCTTCCCCCGGGACGCGCACCCCATGCCCGTCCTGTCCTCCGCAGTATCCGCGCTGTCCACCTTCTACCAGGACTCGCTGGACCCGTTCAATGCGGAACAGGTGGAGGTATCCACCATCCGCCTGATGGCCAAGCTGCCTGTCATCGCGGCGTACGCCCACAAGAAGTCCATTGGCCAGCCCATGCTGTACCCGGACAACTCCATGAACCTGGTGGAGAACTTCCTGCGCCTGTCCTTCGGCCTCCCCGCCGAGCAGTACGAGCTGGATCCGGTGATCGTCAAGGCCCTGGACCTGCTGCTCATCCTGCACGCTGACCACGAGCAGAACTGCTCCACGTCCACCGTGCGCCTGGTGGGTTCCTCCAACGCCAACCTCTTCGCTTCGGTCTCGGCCGGCATCAACGCCCTCTTCGGCCCCGCACACGGTGGAGCCAACGAGGCCGTACTCAAGATGCTCCGCCAGATCCAGGCCGACGGCACCAAGCCCGAGGACTACATGGAGAAGGTCAAGAACAAGGAGGACGGCGTCCGGCTCATGGGCTTCGGACACCGCGTCTACAAGAACTACGATCCCCGCGCCAAGATCGTCAAGGCCACCGCCCACGAGATCCTCTCCAAGCTCGGCGGCAACGATGAACTGCTGGACATCGCCATGCGCCTGGAAGAGAAGGCGCTCAACGATGACTACTTCATCCAGCGCAAGCTCTACCCCAACGTGGACTTCTACACCGGCCTGATCTACAAGGCCATGGGCTTCCCGGAGAAGATGTTCACCGTGCTGTTCGCGATCGGCCGCCTCCCCGGCTGGATCGCCCAGTGGCGCGAAATGATCAATGATCCCCAGACGAAGATCGGCCGTCCGCGCCAGCTCTACATCGGAGAGCCGGCCCGCGACTACCCCGCGCGCTGACTCCCCGGGTTATCGAAAGAACAAAAACGGCCGCCCACCTGCAAAGGTGGGCGGCCGTTTTTGTGCCCGGTGATCGAACCTGTCGAGATCAGGAGGCGTAGCCCATGGGGTTGTTCTTCTGCCAGCGCCAGTGGTCCTCGCACATCTGGTCGATCGTTTTGGTGGTGGCCCAGCTGAGGTCCGCCAGGGCGGAGGAGGCGTCGGCCCAGAAGGCGGGGAGGTCGCCGTCGCGCCGTCCGGTGATTTCGTAGGGGATCGGTTTCCCAACAGCCTTTTCGAAGGCATGCAGCATCTCAAGGACGGAGGTGCCCTTGCCTGAGCCGAGGTTCCAGCGGAATACGCCGCTGCGTTCGGCGACGTGGTTCAGTGCCGCCACATGCCCGTCGGCAAGGTCGACGACGTGGATGTAGTCCCGAAGGCAGGTTCCGTCAGGCGTGTCGTAGTCGCCGCCGAAGATCATGAGCTTGTCGCGCCGGCCAACGGCCACCTGGGCAATGAAGGGCACAAGGTTGTTGGGGATGCCTTGCGGATCCTCGCCGATCAGGCCTGACGGGTGTGCGCCCACCGGGTTGAAGTAACGCAGCAGGGCGATGTGCCAGCGGCTGTCTGCGGCGCCCAGGTCGGACAGGACGTCTTCAATCTGTTCCTTGGTGCGGCCGTAGGGGTTGTCCGCGCCGATTTCCATCTTCTCCACGTACGGGATCGGGTTGTGTCCGCCGTACACGGTGGCGGAGGAGCTGAAGACGATGGAGCGGACATCATGCCGGTCCATCACGCGGAGCAGGTTCAGCGTCCCCACCAGGTTGTTGTAGTAGTAGTTCAGCGGTTCCCGGACCGATTCGCCTACTGCCTTCAGTCCCGCGAAGTGGATGACAGCGTCAACGCCTGCTCCGGCAAAAACCTGCTCGACGGCGGGCTCGTCCACGAGGTCGACGTTGTGGAATTCGGCGCTCTTTCCGGAGAGCTTGGCCACCCTGCGGAGGGACTCCTCGCTGGAGTTGACCAGGTTGTCGAGGACGACGACGTCGTGGCCGGCCTGCTGGAGGGACAAAACGGTGTGCGAGCCGATGTAACCGGTGCCTCCGGTAACCAGAATTTTCATGCCTCAAAACTATCCCATGTGTCGGCTGACGTGCCGTTTGCGCGTGTGGTGTGACGGCAGGGAAGCACATCTGTGCTAAAAAAGGGGGTGCCCAAAATCGTAGACCCGCAGGCCCGTCGGCAGGATGTAGTAGACGCAGTCTGGCGGATTATTGCAAGTGATGGACTGGAGCGGGCTTCGCTGCGCGAGGTGGCGGATGAGGCCGGGCTGGCCGTGGGGTCTGTCAGGCATTACTTTGCCGGGAGCGAGGAACTTCATCGGTACGCCTTCGCTGCGGTGGTGGACCGTGTGCTGCAGCGGTTGGCGGCTGCTGAGTCCGTGGTGCTTGCGCAGCAGCCGGGCAGCGCGGCACACCTCGAGGCTGTTTTGACACTTCTGGGTGAGTTCCTGCCGCTTGATGAGGACCGGGCCATGGATGCCTGCGTCTGGATGGCCTTCAAGAATGCTGCCCGGATCAAGCCTTTCCTTGCCGGGGAGGCGGACCGCAGCCACCGGGCCGTGGCGGCGATTGTCGGCCAGGTGATCAGCGGGCTTTTGCCGGGAGCCGGACTCGGGGATCGTCTGGTGGTTGAAGCTGAGCACCTGCTGGCCGTCCTTGACGGTCTTTGCATGCACGCGCTGCTGCAACCGGAATGGATGTCTGCTGCCATGTGCCACGACGTCCTGCAAGCCCACCTCGCAGGAATGCAGACCCGTTCCAGCAGCTAACCGGCCCTGGGAGGAATACACTAAGAAGCGCGCTGGGCCGGTCAATCCGGACGGAGCCCAGGCGTCCTGGGAGGGATGATGCACCACAGGGAGGGTGACGGCTGGCGGATCACCATGGATACCTCTGGCCCCATGATGATCGCCCTCTATACGCGTGATATTGCCGGGCTTGAAGGAATCGGCCAGCCGGCATTGAGTCCGGTTTCGCCCAAAGTGCGGGCATCGGACCACTCCCACCTGACTGCTGATGTTGGCGGGCAGGGTTCCCTTCGCACCGAGTGGGAAGCCTGGTGGCACCAGCTCTTGAAGGCTTATCCGCAGTGCCGCCCGGACCTCTCGCCTCCGGATTTCACGTCCTTCGGTAATTCTCCGGCCCTGCAGCGTGTCCTGCAGGCCCACTTTGGCGCGGCCTTGAGCTGGGCTCGCGACCGCCGCAGCGAGTACGCGGAGCTGGAGGCGGAGCGTGAGGCGGCCGGAGCACAATTGTTGCTGGATGACCTCGTGGAAGACAGGCTGATGGAAGTTGGCCGCAGCGCACGGAATTTTGAGTTGTCCATCATTGAGCTGCCCCTGAACGAGCAGCGGGCCTGGTACCTCGAGCCCAACCGGATCATCATGAGCCAGGATCTCCTGAGCCAGCCTGAGCTGTTCCGCAGCTACGTCCAGCCCGTGGTGGAGTTGCTGGCCTAGCTGTCCTCCACCACGGCCAGCCGGATCTCCACAGTGCCGTCTGGAACCACATTCTCTGCGGTACCACTGGCTGCCTGCCAGCCGGTCCTGGTGCCCCGGTCCCAGGCCTGGCCGCCGACTTCCACCCCTGTGATCCCCAGGTCCTTGGCACTGGCCACGGCCCACTGCGCCACAGACCATGCATAAGGTGTCTCGACGCGCACGCTGCCGTCCTCCTGCGGCGTAGCCGTGATGGGCCCATAAGCCGCTTCCAGTTCCTGGATAACCGCCGCGGTATCTCCTGACGCTTCGGGGGAGCGGAGCGTGCACGTAACCACTGCGGGAGCCTGGCCGGTCAGCCCGGAAGCGAAGGCCCTGCCCATGTCCTCATGCTGGGCGTAGGCCTCCGGGAACGCCGAGCGCTGGACCCTTTGTGCGGCTTCGGTAATCTGAAGGGCTTCATACCCTTCAACGGTCACGAGGACATCGTAGAAGGCGTTTGTGGCGTAGTAGGGGTCCATCACCTGGGCTTCGGTACCCCAGCCCTGCGACGGGCGCTGCTGGAACAATCCCCGGGAATCAGGACCTGCACGGTCGCCATAGTCAATGTTGCGCAGCTTTGATTCCTGCATGGCCGTTGCCAGGGCAATGGTGGCCGCACGGGGCGGCAGGCCGCGCCGCACGGCGAGTGCGGAAATCAGTGCTGCGTTGTGGGCCTGGTCAGTAGCCAGCTCCGCGGATAATGCGCCAACTGTTGCAGTGCAGCGCTCCGAGACCAGGGTCTCGGAGCGCTGCAGGAACCCCACCACTGTGTAGATCCCGACGGCTGCCAAGGCAATGACAAGTAATGCTGTCAGTGCCCGGCGAACCGTGCGTTGTTGTGGCACGGACTCAGTTGGCGTGCAGGGCGTCGTTCAGTTCGACGGTCTGGCCCTTGCGCGGCAGTGCTTCGACGGCGCCGTTGGTGGAATCGCGACGGAACAGCAGGTTGGGGACGCCGGAGAGTTCCACGGCCTTGACGATCTTTGTGGTGTCCTCACCCAGTTCGTCCTTGGGACCGGGAACGCGGACCCGGGTGCCTGCCGTGACGTACAGGCCTGCTTCCACTACAGAGTCATCACCGATGCTGATGCCGACGCCGGAGTTTGCGCCCAGGAGTACACGCTCACCGATGACGATCTTTTCCTTGCCGCCGCCGGACAGGGTGCCCATGATGGACGCGCCGCCGCCAACGTCAGTGCCGTCCCCGGCCACAACGCCTGCGGAGATGCGGCCTTCGACCATTGAGGTGCCCAGTGTTCCCGCGTTGAAGTTCACGAAGCCCTCATGCATCACCGTGGTGCCCTCAGCCAGGTGGGCGCCAAGGCGCACGCGGTCAGCGTCAGCAATACGGACCCCGGCCGGGACCACGTAGTCAACCATGCGGGGGAACTTGTCCACGCCGTATACGGTGACGGCGCCGCGGCGGCGGAGGCGGGCGCGCGTCAGCTCAAAGCCCTCGACAGCGGCCGGGCCGAAGTTGGTCCAGACAACGTTGGGGAGCTTGCCGAAGATGCCGTCCAGGTTGATGGTGTTCGGCTTTACCAGGCGGTGCGAGAGGAGGTGGAGGCGCAGGTAGGCATCTGCGGTGTCAGCAGGTGCCTCGTCGAGGTTGATCTGTACGAAGACGACCTTCTGCTCGGTTCCGCGGTCGGCGTCGGAGCCGTTGGCGGCGATTTCCTCAAGCACGTCGTCAGCGTTTTCCACGGCGCGCAGGTTCTCCGCCGCCACACCCAGGGCGGGGGCCGGGAACCAGACGTCCAGGACCGTGGACTGCGCGGCGTCCCCGGAACCGGTGGTGGCGATGGTGGCCACGCCAAAACCGTAGGCGGAGCGGGAATCGGGGGCTGCGGTCTGGTTTTCGGGCACGGTGGAAGCGGCAGTCTCAGTCATGGCATCAGTGTATCGAGAGCCGGTGCCAAGACTCGAACTAGACTGGCAACGTGACTGCCCACCCTGCCTCGCTGAATCCTGTTCCCAACCGCCCTGCCGTTCCGCCGCTGGACCTGCTGCAGGACGTTGCCCTGCTCGCGGCTGACGTGATCGACGTCGATAGTGTCTCCGGCAATGAGGGCCCACTGGCCGACGCCGTGGAGGCGGCACTGCGCGCTCTGCCCGGCTTGAGCGTAGTTCGCGACGGCGATGCCATCATCGCCCGCACGGAACTGGGGCGGTCCGAACGCGTGATCCTGGCCGGGCATCTTGATACGGTGCCGCTGCCCACCACCCCCGGCGCTTTTGGTACTGTCCCCTCCACCTGGGAGTCCGGCACGCCGGGTGAAGGCATCCTGTACGGCCGTGGAACCACGGACATGAAGGGCGGCGTTGCCGTCCAGCTCGCCCTTGCGGCCAGGTTGTTCGACGGCGGGACGGAACCGGTCAAGGACGTCACCTTTGTGTTTTATGACCACGAGGAAGTGGAAGCCGTGAAGAGCGGCCTGGGCCGCCTGGTACGCAACCACCCTGATCTCCTGCGCGGTGACTTCGCCATCCTGCTGGAGCCGACGCATGGCACAGTGGAGGGCGGCTGCAACGGGACCAGCCGTTTCGAGGCAACCACCCGCGGCGAAGCAGCACACTCTGCCCGCGCGTGGATGGGCAGCAACGCCATCCACGCCGCCGCCCCCATCCTGGCGAGGCTGGCCGGATACGAGCCCCAAACCATCAACGTTGACGGCCTCGATTACCGCGAGAGCCTGAACGCCGTGAAGATCCACGGCGGCACTGCCGGCAACGTCATCCCGGACAAGTGCGTGGTGGAGATCAATTACAGGTTCGCCCCGGATAAGACGCCGGACCAGGCAGAGGCGCAAGTCCGTGAGCTGCTGGAGGGCTTCGACGTGGTGCGGACAGACGCTGCAGCCGGCGCCCGGCCCGGGCTGAACCATCCGGCTGCTGCCTCGTTCGTGGCGGCTGTTGGTGCCGAGCCCAAGCCCAAGTATGGCTGGACGGACGTTGCCCGTTTCAGCGAACTGGGGATTCCCGCCGTCAACTTCGGCCCCGGCGATCCGCTGCTGGCCCACAAGGACAATGAACACGTCGACGCCGATGCCATCCGGGAGTGCCTCGGGGCGCTCCGCACGTGGCTGCTCGGGTAGACCGCGCGCTTTCAAACGAAAAGGTCCGGAACCAGGTGGTTCCGGACCTTTTCGTTGAGCCTGTGGCCTTAGAGCTTTCCGGGCTGTGGCATCTGGAGGTCCACGGTCTTGATGGCCGGGGCCACACCGCCCGCAGCCTTCTTGGAGCCGCGGCGTTCGATCCACACAGCAAGCCGTGACACTGCAATGTTGATGGCGATGTAGATGCCGGCAGCCACGAAGAAGATGGGGAACAGGTACTGGTTGCCCAGGAAGTCCGCCATCACCTGAACCGCGCGGAGCAGCTCGGCGTAAGCCACGATGTAGCCCAGCGAGGTGTCCTTCAGGAGCACCACCAGCTGTGCCACCAGGGACGGCATCATGCGGCGGACGGCCTGCGGCAGTTCGATCAGCATGCGCGATTTGAAGCTGGTGAGGCCGATGGCCAGGCCGGCTTCGCGCTGTCCCTTGGGCAGGGACGCGATGCCGGCGCGGATGATCTCGGCAAAAACGGCAGAGTTGTACAGCACAAGGCCGGTCACTACGGCGATGAACGGCGACGTTGCGAAGACCAGCAGCACGAACAGCATCATCAGGACCACCGGCATGCCGCGCAGGAATTCCAGGAGTACGCGGGCAGGGACCCGGATCCACGCCACCAGGGAAATCCGCAACAGGCAGAGCATCAGGCCAAGCGGGAAGGCAATGACGGCGGACAACGCGGCGGCGGTCAGGGTGGCGCCGATGCCGTTGAGGATCAACGTCCACACATCACCGCGGGTGAAGATCGCCCAGCGTCGGCCTTCGAAGATGCCCTGCTGGGCCAACGTGAAGACAATCAATGCCAGCAGCCCAAGGACCAGGACGGCACCAACGATCGAGGCGATCAGGGAGACCCTACGGGCCCTGGGGCCGGGAGCGTCGTAAAGGACTGAAGTCATCGGGCAATCGCCACCTTTCGTTCGACGGTGCTGGCCAGGATGCCCAGCGGAACGGTCAGCAGCAGGTAGAAGAAGGCAACGCCGAGGAGGACTGCCATCACCTGGTCACCGTTTGCGTTGGCCATCTGGCGGCCGTGTCCGAACAGTTCCAGGACGTAGAAGGCGCCGGCCACTGAAGAGTTCTTGACCAGCGCGATCAGGATATTAATCATGGGCGGAACCACTGTCCGCAACGCCTGGGGCAGGATGATGAGGCCCAGGACCTGGCCGAATTTCATGCCGATGCTGCGGGCGGCTTCGGCCTGGCCTACCGGAACGCTGTTGACACCGGACCGGATGGCTTCGGCGATGAAGGCGGAGGTGTACGTGCTCAAGGCGATGATCGCGGCGATTTCGAACTGCTCAAAAGTCACACCAAGCCGCGGAAGGACCACAGCCGCGAAGAAGAAAGCGATGGTCAGCGGGGTATTGCGGAGGACTTCCACATAGACGGTGCTGAAGCCACGGAGGGCCGCGACAGGGGAAACGCGGGCGGACGCCACGAAGGTGCCCAGTACAAGTGCGATGAGCCCCGAGACGGCTGAAAGATAGAGGGTGCGGAGAAAGCCGTCCCAATAGATGGGCAGGTTTTCGATGATGACGTCCATAAGATCCTTCGGCGGTGTCGTGGACTGGAACGAAGATGAAAGCAGGTGCCGGACGGATCCCCGTCCGGCACCTGCTCAGGCCGTATCAGTAACGGTCAAGCTCGGGCAGGTCGGGAGCGGTCTTGATGACCGATCCGGCCGTGGCTTCCCAGGCCTTCTTGTACGATCCGTCTTCCTGGAAGCTCTCCAGCTGATCGTTGATCCAGTTGCGGAACTCGGTATCTTCCTTCTTCAGGCCGATGCCGTAAGGCTCCTTGGTGAACGTCTCATCCGAGGCGAGCTTGAAGGCATCCGGTTCCTTGTCCACAAAACCGGCAAGGATCACGTTGTCCGTGGTGACTGCTTCGACCTGCTTGTTGCGCAGCGGCTCGAGGCAGGCGGAGTAGGTGGCGACCGGAACAAGCTCGGCTCCGTACTTGTCCACGATGGTGGCGGCGGGGGTTGAGCCCGTGACGGAGCAGACCTTCTTGCCCTTGACGTCCTCAGGGGTCTTGATGGAGTCGTTGTCCTTGTTCACCATCAGCGCCTGGCCGGCCTCGTAGTACGGCCCGGCGAAGCTGACAACTTCCTTGCGCTTGTCGTTGATGGTGTAGGTGGCGATCACGATGTCCACCTGGCCCTGCTGGATGAAGGGCTCGCGGTTGGCGGAGACGGTCTCGGACCATTCGATCTTGTCTGCCGGGATTCCCAGCTTGGCGGCGATCAGCTTGCCGATTTCGACGTCGAAGCCAACCGGCTTGCCGTCAAGGCCAACCTGGCCGAACAGCGGCTGGTCGAACTTGGTGCCGATCTTGATGGAGCCTGCCTGGGAGAGCTTTTCCATGGTGGTACCGGCCGGGAACGTAGGAGCCTCGGCGACGCTGGGCTCGTCGGTCGGGGTACCGCCGCCGCCACAGGCGCTCAGGGTCAGGGCCATCGCCGCACCGGCGGCAAGGAGGATGGATTTCCGCCTGGAGATAAATGCCTTCATGACATTCCTTTCATTGGGTGGCCGCTGTTGGCGGCCTGGATGCGATGTTGGGTGATCGTGCAGGTCAGTGGGTGAGGAGCTTGGACAGGAAGTCCTTGGCGCGGTCGCTCTTGGGGTTGGTGAAGAACTCCTCGGGAGTGGCGTCCTCGACGATCTGGCCGTCCGCCATAAACACAACTCGGTCAGCGGCCTTGCGGGCAAAGCCCATCTCGTGGGTCACCACGATCATGGTCATGCCTTCTTTCGCGAGCTGGATCATGACGTCCAGGACCTCGTTGATCATTTCGGGGTCCAGTGCGGAGGTTGGCTCGTCAAAGAGCATCACCTTCGGTTTCATGGCCAGGGCCCGGGCGATCGCCACTCGCTGCTGCTGCCCGCCGGAGAGTTGGGCCGGCAGCTTGGGAGCCTGGTGGCCAACGCCCACACGTTCCAGCAGTGCCATGGCTTCCTTGTCTGCCTGTGCCTTGGGCGTGCCCTTGACCTTGATGGGGCCAAGGGTGACGTTTTCCAGGATGGTCTTGTGCGCGAAGAGGTTGAAGGACTGGAAGACCATTCCGACGTCGGCACGAAGCTGGGCAAGGGCCTTGCCCTCCTCCGGCAGCACCTTGCCGTCGATCTTGATAGTGCCGCCCTCGATGGTCTCGAGGCGGTTGATGGCGCGGCAGAGCGTGGATTTTCCGGAGCCTGAAGGCCCGATGACCACCACAACCTCGCCCTTGCGGACCTGGAGATCGATGTCCTTGAGTACGTGCAACTGGCCGTAGTGCTTGTTGACGGCGTTCAGGGAGACGAGGGCATCGCCGGGCACATAAGTAGTCATAGGAAGAATCTAGCGAACATTGTCCCGATATGACCGCAATCACTCCCGGTTCCTGCTGAATCGTGACTCAAGAGATACCGGCGGGTACCAATGCCCGCGGCGCGTTAGCCTTGAGCAATGAGCAATAACCCAGACCCTGCCAACCTCTCGCAGCCCCGCCGGAAAGGTCCTTTGGAACTCCGCCGTAAACAAGCTGCGGTTGAGATGTCGGATCAGCACCTGCTGGATACCAAGGGCCCGGGGCAGTTTGTGCATACTGATCCCTGGCGGGTGCTGAGGATCCAGAGCGAATTCGTCGAAGGCTTTGGGGCCCTTGCCGATCTGGGGCCTGCCGTCAGTGTGTTTGGATCCGCGCGGACCAAGCCGGGAACCGTCTACTACGACATGGCCATTGAAGTGGGGCGCCACCTTGCCCAGGCAGGGGTCGCGGTCATCACCGGCGGCGGCCCGGGCTCCATGGAGGCTGCAAACCGCGGAACGGTGGACGGCAACGGTGTCTCGGTGGGGCTGGGCATTGAACTCCCGTTTGAGCAGGGCCTGAATCCCTGGGTGGACCTCGGGGTCAACTTCCGGTACTTCTTTGCCCGCAAGACCATGTTCGTCAAGTACGCCCAGGGCTTCATAGTTCTCCCGGGCGGCCTGGGTACGCTGGATGAACTGTTCGAGGCCATGGTCCTGGTCCAGACCCGCAAGGTGACCTCGTTTCCGATTGTCCTGCTGGGCACTGCTTTCTGGACCCCAATGCTCGAATGGCTGCGGGGAACCCTGGTGGCCGAGGGCATGGTTTCCGAGCAGGACCTGGACCTGATCCAGGTGGTCGATGATCCTGCAGAGGCCGTCCGCCGTGTGCTCCAGGGCAGCATCCAACCGGCATCCCTGAACGGCGAGACGCCTCCGGAGTGAGCCCGGGGGCCGACTTCTGGCACCATGGGTCAGGTGAGCTACTTTCTGGTTTTCCTGGCCGTTGCGCTGCTTGGTGCCGTGGCATGGTTCGCCACCGGCACACGGAGACGGGGACGTGCAGGCAGTGTCCATGACGTCATCCTCGATGACGCGTTAGGCGAACCGGTCGCGAACCTTCCGCCGGTCCTTCTTCCCGAAGCCGTTGCGCCCGCCGACGTGGACAAGGTCCGGTTCTCTCTTGGCCTCAGGGGCTATCGGATGGATCAGGTGGACCAGGTCCTGGACCGGTTGAGGGACCAGCTCGCAGCGCGTGATGCGGAAATCGCCCGGCTCCGCCAGCTGCAGCCCGACGAGGATTCCGTCCGTGAGGCCCCTCCGGCAGCGGCACCAGCCCCGAAGGACATCCTTGAGCACTGAAACTGACAACGTGCAGGCGGTGAGACGGACGCTTCGCGGATCCGCGGCGCCACTGGTGGCTGCTGTTAACAGGTGGCCATGGTGGATCCAGGTCCTGGCCATCTACGTGGCAGCCAGGGTGGGCAGTGCCTGCATCTTCGCTGCCGCCACACTCCAGCAGGGCCCCGGACCGTGGGGTGGTGCCCACCCGGGCTACTGGGACTTCATCAATATCTGGGATGCCCGCTGGTACGGAAGAATCTTCACCGAAGGTTACCCGTCAGAGCTGCCTGTCGACGCAGCAGGTAACGTCCAGGAGAACGCGTGGGCGTTCTATCCCCTTTTCCCCCTCCTTGGCCGGGGGCTGTCGGCTGTGACAGGCATGTCCGCAGGTGCAGCCCTCACAACGATTGCCATGCTCGCGGGCCTGGGTGCCGCCGTCGTGGTTTACCTGCTGTTCCGGGAGAAGGCTGACCACGGCGATGCGCTGTGGGGCGTCGTTTTCTTCTCCACGTTCCCGGTCTCCGGGATCCTGCAGGTTCCGTACGCCGAGTCCCTGAATACGCTGCTCCTGGCCGCGGCCCTGCTGCTGGTGGTCCGCCGGATGTACCTGGAAGCGGCGCCGCTGGTGGTGCTGATGTGCCTCTCCCGACCTGTGGGGGTGGCGTTCGCCGCGATGGTTGGCATCCTGCTGCTCGTCCGGCTGTACGGGTGGTGGACAGGTGGCAGGTCCCGGGAAAAGACCGGTGCGCTGGTCAGGCTTGGGGTGCTGGTGCTGGTCAGTGGCGTTTCGGCGGTGCTCTGGCCCATCCTGGCGTGGCAGACCACCGGTGACTTCCAGGCGTACACCAAGACTGAAAGTGTGTGGCGCGGCGGTGGCCTGGTGCCGTTTGTGCCGTGGTTCGACATGGGTGCAGGGCTGCTGGGACCCGTAGCCGGCATGCTGGCGCCGTTCGTGCTGGCGGCCGGATTCGCGTGGTTGATGTTTGCCCCTCCGGTAGTCCGCCTGGGCCTGGAACTGCGGCTCTGGTGTACCTGCTACATGGCGTACCTTCTGGTTTTCCTGCATCCCCAGACCAGCACGTTCCGGTTGCTGCTCCCGCTGTTCCCCCTGGCGTTGGGCGCCGCGTTCCTGTCCCGTTCCCGCGCGTACCGGGGAACGGTGACTGTGATGTTCGTGCTGCTGCAGATTGTGTGGATCGTCTGGCTGTGGGTATGGGCGCAGTTGCCCGGCGGCGGCGATTATCCGCCCTGACCGGGGGCAACGCCCGGCAACCCGGGCCGTGGAAGCCGCGCCGGGAAAGTCCATCGATTAGCCCCTGCCGTGCAATTACGGGATAATAGGGGCAAGCAAGGACACGACATCCAGCGGGTCCGGTAATGGCTTTTGCGTGATCCCCGTGGTCCGCGGCTGCATCCGGAGCTGCTTGAAGTGCGGACACAGCCCGACCGGGCTGGAATGTCCTGGGACTATTGGAGGGAATTCCTCATGGCGGCTATGAAACCTCGCACCGGCGACGGCCCTATGGAAGTCACTAAGGAGGGCCGCAGCCTGATCATGCGCGTCCCGCTCGAAGGCGGCGGACGGCTTGTGGTGGAACTCAATGCTGCCGAGGCGGCCAACCTCAAGGAATGCCTGGTGGGTGTTACCGAGTAACGTGGCCGGATAACAGGTCACCAAGGTCAAAAAAGCAGGGTCCGCGGCTGGTGCCGCGGACCCTGCTTTTTCCGTTGTTGGGGGAGGAGCCCTACTTCTTCACGGCCACCAGGAGGCCGTCACCGGTGGGCAGCATGGCCGACGCCAGCCGGTCATCATCCCGGATGGCCCGGCCCACCTGGCGCAGCACTGTGGTGCTGGCATCGCGGGCTGTCGGGTTGGCCACGCGGTCCTTGTCCAGTGCGTCGTTGATGATGAGCAGCCCGCTGCGCTTGAGCAGCCGGATGGCCTGTTCCACGTAACCGGGCAGGCTGGGCTTGTCCGCGTCGATGAAAACGAGGTCGTAGGCGGCGTCCGTCAGGCGCGGGAGGACATCGCCGGCCCGGCCGGAAATGGTGCGGGTCCGGTTGGCAGGACTGCCTGATTCAAGGAAGGCCTCGCGCGCGGCACGAAGGTGTTCGACGTCCACATCAATGGTGGTCAGTACGGCCTGGGGTCCCAGGCCCCGCAGGAGGCAGACACCGGAAACCCCGGCGCCGGTCCCGATCTCGACGGCGGTCTGTGCCTTTGACGCGGCAGCAAGCACTGTGAGTGCCGCACCCACGCCGCGGCCGATCGGGGTGACGCCCAGTTCGAAGGACCGTTCGCGCGCGCGCATCAGAATCTCATCCTCGGCAGGCAGATCTTCTGCGTAGGACCAGCTGGTGGACTTATCGGCGCTCATGGGTGTTCGCTTTCTGGGCGGGAGGGGACGTGTTGTTTACAGAGTACTGTGTCCCGGTGCGCCAGCCCGGCAGTTAGCCGGTGGGGCGGGTGTGACGGTACCAACTTGGTGACGGAAATTTCCTGTTTCAGGAAACTCCCAGCCAACTCTGCCATGATGAATATCCGGTCAGCCAAGTGGTGATCGGCGCCGAATAACAGATGTGTATCCGGGCGTTAGCAATCCACGAGGGGAGTGGACGATGTCATCTTCAGTAGTGGCACCTGTCCCTGCAACACCATCCACCATAGATACCGCCAGCGAATGGGTCCGCCCCACGTGGGAGGAAGTGGTGACCAACCACTCCGCCAAGGTATACCGGCTTGCCTATCGGCTGACCGGCAACAAATTCGACGCCGAGGACCTCACCCAGGAAGTTTTTGTCCGGGTGTTCCGTTCCCTGGACAAATTCCGGCCGGGTACGCTGGATGGCTGGCTGCACCGGATCACTACCAACTTGTTCCTTGACCAGGCGCGCCGCAAGAGCCGCATCCGGTTCGATGCACTGGCTGAGGACGCCGAGTCCAGGATTCCGGGACGCGAGCCCGGCCCGGAGCAGAGCTTCGAGCTGAACAACCTGGACCTGGACGTCCAGGCCGCCCTGGAGGAACTGCCGCCGGACTTCCGCGCCGCCGTCGTGCTTTGCGATCTTGAGGGTCTGTCCTATGACGAAGTCGCGGAAGCGCTGGGCGTTAAGCTCGGCACTGTCCGGTCCCGGATCCACCGCGGGCGCACCATGCTGCGTGATAAATTGGCGCACCGCGACCCACGCCCGCAGGCGTCCCGCAAACCCCGGTTGTCGATGCCGCGCATCGCAGGTCTTCGCTGATCGGCGCCATGGGTCCATTCCGGAATTCGTTGCGAAGGCATCACCGGGGTGCCGAGCACCTGCGCACTTGCACTGACTGCCAGGCGGCAGTGGACCGCGAGCGGCGGTACCTGGAAAGGCTCCGGGCTGCTGAAATTCCTGCTGCGAGTACCGATTTCACCGCAAGGCTCCTTGAACGCACGCATGTGCTGGCGGCCGCGCCGGAGCCGGCCAGTGCGCCTCACGGCTTTGCCGTTCGCGTCGTTGCGGTTTCCGCTTCCGGTGCCCTCGCAGCTGCGGGCGTGTTGACTGCTACCGCCCTTTTGATGGCCGGTGATCCTGCGCCCATGGCGGAACGCCCGACGTCGGTCTCCGCCCTGAGCCTGCTGTCGCCAGCTCCAGCGGAGGTGCCGGCAAACGGAGGCAGCCGCGATAATGCCGCAGGTGCGGCAGGCGCCATAGACGCGGGTTCTGCGGAGCCGGCAATGTCCCGGACTCTTTCGGCGGCCGACCTGGATTCCCTCCGGGAATCGGGTTGGGCATGCCCGGTCCTGGAAGACCTGGGCTTCCGCGTGGTGTCAGCCAAGGCCGTTGAGGTCCAGGATGCGCCGGCTGTTGAACTGCATCTCTCCAACGGCACACAACGAGTCACCGTGGTGGAGCAGCGCGATGCTGCAGACCCTGCTTCAGCCGCTGACGGTCCGCCGGTTTCTTCTGTCCCTGTTAACCTCCAGACGGGCCGTTCCGCCGTTGACGATGGATTTGTGGCTGTGCCCGAACTCCTGACGGGTTCAGGTGCCGTCAGAGGCAGTGCGGCCGTTTGGGTCCGGGCCGCCGAACCCATGGCCATGATCTACCGTTCCCGAACCGCCACCCTCAGTTTCTACGCAGAGGCCGGACACGGCGCCGCCGCTCCGGACCACGTCGCAGCGCTGGTCGAAATGGCACATGCCGATGCGGCCGCCGGGCAGGGTGTATCCGCCGCAGCGCCGGTGGAACCGGGCGAATCGAAGGCGGTTGGAGCGCCGCATGACGAGCCCCTGACGGAGCGCCTTGCCCGTGGATTCCGGCACATGCTGGGCCTGCCCGTTCCCTGAAATCAGCGGCTTCCGGCAACAGAGTTGCCTGAATCGTCACTTGTGCCCAAGAGAGGGTAATCTTCCTAAGGTGTTTGGAATCAACGGCGCGGAGTTCTTTCTTCTGCTGATCATCGGCATCCTCGTGATCGGCCCCCAAAGGCTGCCCGAATACACCCAGAAGCTCGCCAACCTGGTCAGGGAAGTCCGCCGGATGGCTTCCGGGGCCCGCGAGCAGATCAAGGACGAGGTCGGCATCGATATCGATGAGGTCGACTGGAAGAAATACGATCCGCGCCAGTACGATCCCCGCCGCATCATCAAGGAAGCCCTCCTGGACGACGCCCCAGCTGCCGCCGCCGCTCCTGCTGCCGTGGCCGCCGCAGCTGCCGTTGCAGCGCAGGAGAACACCAAGCCGGCACCGCCCCAGCGCGTCATTCCGCGGCTGGCAGACGGCGAACAGGCACCGTTCGACACCGAAGCCACCTAGCCGGACACCTGAGCCGCTGGACCTGACCGCTCCGCTAGCGCGGCTGCAGGCCCAGTTTTATGTCGGCGAGACCCCGGGGCCTGGCCGCCAGCTTTCCTGCGATGCCTTCCAGCGCCTGGGCGGCCGCCGTCCCGGGATCTCCAAGGACGATGGGGGTGCCGGCGTCACCACCTTCACGCAGTTTGATGTCCAGCGGGATCTGGCCGAGCAACGGAACGTTTCCCTCCACGGTGGCTGAGAGCCGCTCCGCAAGCAATGCCCCGCCGCCACTGCCGAAAAGGTCCATCCGGCTGCCGTCCGGCAGGTCCAGGTAGGACATGTTTTCCACGACTCCGGCGACCTTCTGCCCGGTCTGCGTGGCGATGGCCCCGGCCCGCTCGGCAACATCTGCCGCGGCGGACTGTGGAGTAGTGACCACCAGGATTTCAGCCTTGGGCAGCAGTTGCGCCACGGAGATGGCGATGTCGCCGGTGCCCGGGGGCAGATCCAGGAACAGTGCGTCCAGGTCACCGAAGTACACGTCCGTCAGGAACTGCTCCAGCGCCCGGTGCAACATCGGGCCCCGCCAGGCAACGGGCTGGTTGCCGGCCACGAACATGCCGATCGAGATCACTTTGACCCCATAGGCCACGGGCGGCAGGATCATGTCATCCACCCGCGTGGGCGCCTGCGTGATTCCCATCAGCGCAGGAACGGAGAAACCATGCACATCGGCGTCCACAATGCCCACCCTCAGGCCCCGGGCTGCAAGCGAGCAGGCCAGATTAACTGTCACCGACGACTTGCCCACACCGCCCTTGCCGCTGGCCACTGCGAAGACCTTGGTCAGCGAGTCCGGCTGGTTGAAGGGGATGCCACGCTGCCCGCCTGCGCCGCGCAGGAGCTCCTTGAGCGCATCACGCTGCGCCTGGCTCATAACCTTAAGCTCGACGTCGACACCCGTCACGCCAGGGACAGCCGCCAATGCGGCGCGGGAGTCCTCGGTGATGGTGTCCCTGAGCGGACACCCGGAGATGGTGAGGAGCACCACCAAAGACACCCTGCTGGCGTTGGAAATCTCCACGGACTCCACCATCCCCAACTCCGTGATGGGGCGGCGGAGCTCCGGATCGATGACTGTGGCCAGGGCGGCGTTAACGGCCTCCTGCAGTGGACTGCTCACGGATCAGTGCTCAGCTTTCAGTGGGTTCGGCAGGAGGTGTGGGTCCGGCGTCGGGCCTGCGGATCTTGGGGATCTGCTGGGTCCGGGGACTGCGGCGTTCCCGCTTGTCCTTGCTCCGGTCCTTCGCTTTGTCCCGCGACGGATCCTGGCCGGTGCTGTGCGAGGGATCGTGGTGGTGTTGTTCCTCCTGGGCTTCAAGGAGGTCCTCCAGGAGGGAACGCAGCTCGGCCCGCACGTAGTCACGCGTCGCAACTTCCCGCAGCGCGATGCGCAGCGAGGCGAGCTCCCGGGTGAGGTATTCGGTATCTGCAAGATTGCGTTCGGCCCGCTGCCGGTCCTGCTGGAGCGAGACGCGGTCGCGGTCATCCTGCCGGTTCTGCGCGAGCAGCAGCAGGGGCGCGGCATAGGAGGCCTGCAGCGAGAGCATCAAAGTGAGCAGCGTGAAGCCGAGGTCCCTTGAATCGAACTGCCAGCTGGCCGGGGCCAGTGTGTTCCAGACCAGCCAGAACAGGCAAAACACCGTCATGTAGAAGAGGAACTGAGGCGTGCCCATAAAACGCGCAAAGCCCTCCGTGGCGTGTCCGAACGCGTCAGGGTTGGGGGAGAGCTTGGGCAGCAGCCGCTGGCGGCCGCTGAGCGGCGTGTCGAGGCCTCCCGACCGGGACTTCTGGTGGCGCTGGGAGTCGTGGGACCCCTTAAACGGGTTCGGTTCAGCCAATGCGTCCTCCGAGCTTCCTTATAGGCGTTTCACCCTCGTGGGCGCGCCAGTCATCAGGCAACAAGTGATCCAGGACGTCATCAACAGTCACCGCCCCCACAAGGTGCCCGTCTTCATCGACGACGGGAAGCGAGTTGAGGTTGTACGTGGCCAGGTTGCGTGCGACTTCGCTGATGTGGGCGTGGTCTGATACCGGCTCCAGGTTCTTGTCCACCAGGTTGCCCAGGGGCTCTGGCGGGGGGTAGCGGAGCAGCTGCTGGATATGGACCACACCAAGGAACCGGCCGGTAGGCGTTTCCAGCGGCGGGCGGGCAATGAAGATCGACGACGCCAGGGCAGGGGAGAGCTCCTCGCGCCGCACGTGGGCCAGGGCTTCGGCCACCGTCGCTTCCGGAGGCAGGATCACCGGCACCGGAGTCATCAGGCCGCCAGCGGTGTCTTCGTCGTATTCGAGCAGGCGGCGGACGTCCTCGGCACCTTCAGGCTCCATAAGCTGCAGCAGTTCTTCCGCCTGGGCGCTGGGGAGTTCGGCCAGGAGGTCCGCGGCGTCATCCGGGTCCATCTCCTCAAGGACGTCGGCGGCGCGTTCAACGTCCAGGGCGGAGAGGATTTCCACCTGGTCGTCCTCCGGCAGCTCCTGGAGGACATCTGCCAGCCGTTCGTCCTGGAGCTCGCTGGCCACCTCAAAGCGCCGTTTGTCGCTCATTTCCTGCAGGGCTTCGGCGAAGTCAGCGGGTTTCAGGTCCTCGTGGGTGGCAACGAACTGGGTAGCACCCTGCGGTTCGGTGCGGGGTCCGTGGACGGCGTCGGCCCAATCGATGATGAGTGTTTCGTTCCGCCGGAGCCTGCTGAGCGGTGACAGAGAGTGGCCGCGCCGGACAAAGAGTTTGCTGACAAACCAGTCCCGGGATCGCTGCTGGTCCATGGCGATGTCTTCGATGGTGGCGTCGCCGCTGCCATCAGTGAGGGTCACGCGGCGATCGAACAGCTCAGCCACCACCAACATTTCGGCGCCCCGCTGCTCAAAGCGGCGAAGGTTCACCAGGCCGGTGCAGATGATTTGTGTCTGGTCGATCGACGTAATGCGGGTCATCGGCACGAACACGCGCTTCTTGCCGGGAACTTCGACGACGATGCCCACCACATGCGGCGCCCCACGGGTTCCGCGGGAGAGCACCACAACGTCCCTCAACCGGCCCAGGCGGTCGCCGAGCGGGTCAAAGACGTCCAGTCCGAGGAGGCGCGCAACAAACACGCGCGAAACATTGGTGCTCACTTCTACAGGCTACCGAGTCTGCTCTCTTTTAGCTGAATCTGCAGCAGACACTCAGGTGGATGGGCAAGAATGGGACCATGGCAAACATCTTTGGTACTCCCAGGGCCGGGGGGCCCGCCGGCCCTGACGAGTTCCGGACCGTTCCCACAGGCGACACCGTAGGCACCTACACGTCCTACCTGGACGCCCAAAAGGCAGTCGACTACCTCGCGGACCAGCAGTTTCCGGTGCAGATGGTCTCCATCGTGGGCAACGACCTCAAAATGGTGGAGCGCGTCACCGGCCGCCTGAGCTATCCGCGTGTGGCGCTCTCCGGCGCATTGAGCGGCATGTGGTTCGGCCTCTTCGTCGGCGTGCTGCTGTCCTTCTTCTCCACATCTCCGGGCTATTTTTCCATCATGACCTCGGTGCTGATGGGTGCGGCCTTCTTTATGCTGTTCGGCATCGTCACCTACGCCATGCAGCGCGGGAAGCGTGACTTTACGTCCACCAGCCAGGTCGTGGCCACCAGCTACAACGTGGTGGTTTCCCCGGAAGCGGCCCACGAAGCCCGCCGGCTCCTGCAGCAGCTTCCCATGAACAGCGCTGATGCCGGAGGAAACCGGCCCTACCCCGCGCAGCCGTGGCAACAGCCCGGACAGCAACCCTGGCAGCAGCCGGGGCAGGCTCCGGGGCAGGCCCCCGAACGTCCTTCCGGCTGGGCGGACCCCTACGGCCAGCAACAGGGACAGCCCCAGGCCCAGCAGCCGCCGGCAGGAGCTGTTCCCGCCGGTGAGCCCCAGCAGCCGGCCCAGCAGCCACGGTCCGCAGTACGCTACCCGGACCTTCCGGATGGCCGTCCGCAGTACGGCATCCGGGTCACCGAGGACAAGCCGGCGGAAGAGCACGGCAAACCCCAAAGCGATGCCCGTGAGGGCTCCGAAGGCAACGGCGACGGGACACCCCGCCAGCAGTAAGGCCCCGCAAGTACGGCAACAAAAAAGGGACGGCGCAGGCCGTCCCTTTTTTGTTGCCCCCAATCCCCAGGTAGCTGGCAGATAACGTCGTCATGAGCGTTCATAACGACGTTATCTGCCAGCCAGTTGGGAGGGCGGCGGGTACGTTCAGCTGGCGGCGTCGGCGTCGCGCAGGATGCCGGCCATCCAGTCCTCGACGTCCTCCGGCGTGCGGGGAAGGGCCGCGCTGAGGTTGAGGGGACCGTCAGCGGTCATCAGGACGTCGTCCTCGATCCGGACGCCGATGCCACGGTATTCCTCGGGGATGGCGAGGTCCTCTTCCTTGAAGTACAGGCCGGGCTCAATGGTGAACACCATGCCTTCGGCCAGGACACCGTCCAGGTAGAGCTCACGCTTTGCCTGGGCGCAGTCGTGCACGTCAAGGCCAAGGTGGTGGCTGGTGCCGTGGGGCATCCAGCGCCGGTGCTGCTGGCCGTCCGGGCTGATTGCTTCCTCGACGGAGACGGGCAGCAGTCCCCATTCGGCCAGGCGTTCGGCCAGGACGGTGGTGGCTGCCGTGTGGATGTCGCGGAACAGTGCGCCGGGGCGGGCCGCGGCGAACCCGGCGTCTGCGGCGTCGAGGACCGCCTGGTACACCTTGCGCTGGACATCGGTAAAGGTTCCGGTGGCCGGCAGGGTGCGGGTGACGTCCGCCGTGTACAGCGAATCAGCTTCGACGCCGGCGTCCAGCAGGAGGAGTTCGCCTGCGTTGACCTGGCCCGTGTTCCGTGTCCAGTGGAGGATGGTGGCGTTGTTGCCGGAGGCGGCGATGGTGTCGTAGCCGAGCTCGTTGCCCTCTTCCCGGGCCCGGGCGAAGAAGGCGCCCTCCACCACACGCTCGCCGCGCGGGTGTGTCAGTGCCCGCGGAAGGGCACGGACGACGTCGGCGAATCCTTCCACGGTGGCGTTGACGGCAATCTGCATCTGTTCAATTTCCCACTGGTCTTTGTGCAGGCGCAGCTCTGACAGCGCCTCGGGCAGCTTTTCATCAAGCGCATCGAGTGCTTCAAGGTCCAGGTTTTCGGGGTCGCGGGCGGTGTTGTACCGGGCGGTGTCCACCAGGGCGTCGATGTTCTCATCCACCTTGCGGACCAGGCGGATGGAGATGCCGCCGATTTCCGGGGCGCCAACGTCCTTGGTGATAGCCAGTTCCAGGCCATCAATGTGGGCGGTGGGCAGGCCCAGCCGGGCTTCGAATTCGGCCAGCGTGGGTCGGGGGCCGATCCAGAATTCACCGGAACGGGAATCTGCGTAGAACTGCTCGGTGTCCCGGCCTGCGAGCGGACGGAAGTAGAGCGTGGCGTGGTGGTTGCCGCCGTCGTCACCCGTCCCTTCGGCGACCGGTTCCAGGATCAGGACGGCGTCCGGCTCGTGGTCAAGGCCCAGGCCCGTGAGGTGCGCGAATCCGGAATGGGGACGGAACCGGTAGTCGCAGTCGTTGGACCGGACCTTGAGCGGGCCGGCAGGGATGACAAGCCGTTCACCCTTGAACAGCTTCGAAATGGCCAGACGACGCCGCGCTGCGTGGTCTGCCACGGCATCGCGGGGCGGCAGGGTGGTGTCTGCAGGTGCCCAGTTGCTGGCCATAAAGGCCTTGAAGGCGGGGGAGTTGGGCCGCTGGGAGCGGTTGTTGACACGCTCTTCCAGGGGCTGGGAAGCGGAGAGTTGGATGTTTTCTGCGTCATTCACGGTCCCATCGTCTCACCACCGCTCCGGCTGTGGCCAACAGCGGGGGCACGGGGTCAATTAGGCTTGGCTGGTGAAGATCGACCTGCATGCACATTCGAATGTGTCCGACGGCACTGAGACGCCCGCGGACGTTATGGCATCCGCGGCCAGGGCGGGCCTTGACGTGGTGGCCCTGACAGACCATGACTCCACTGACGGCTGGGCTGAGGCCTCGCTGGCGGCCGTCCGGGAGGGAATCGCCCTGGTCCCCGGCATGGAAGTCTCCTGCCGCACAGAGCAGGGAATCAGCGTCCACCTGCTGAGCTATCTTCACGATCCCACGCACCCCGGGCTGCTTGAAGAGATCACCAAAGCCAAGGACGCCCGCCTGACCCGGGCGGAGCGTATGGTGTCCCTGCTCGCCGAGGACTACCCACTGACCTGGGACGACGTGATCCACCACGTTGCACCGGGGGCCACCATGGGCCGGCCGCACATTGCGGACGCACTGGTGGCAGCCGGAGTGGTGAGCGACCGCACCGAGGCCTTCACCTCGATCCTGACATCCCGTTCCCGCTACTTCATCCAGCACTACGCACCTGAGCCGGCGCTCGCCGTCGAACTTGTCCGTGCCGCAGGCGGCGTGCCCGTGTTTGCCCACCCCGTGGCATCAGCGCGGGGACGGATTGTGGGGGAGAAGACCTACATGGAAATGATCGACGCCGGCCTGGCCGGGTTGGAGATCGACCACCGGGACAATCCGGAGGAAGGCAGGGAGTTCCTCCGCAGGCTCGCGGCCCGCCACGACCTGCTGATCACCGGCTCCTCCGATTACCACGGAACGGGCAAGCCCAACCTCCTGGGCGAGAACACCACTGATCCGGAGGTCTTCGCCCGCATTGAAGCCATGGGCACGGGGACGCAGGTGATCCGCTGATGGAGTGGATCGACCTGCAACTCCTGGCGTCCGTCGTCGTCACCCTGTTTGTGATTATGGATCCGCCCGGAACGGTCCCGATCTTTATGTCCCTCACGGCCCAGATGCCGGCGAAGGACCGCAACCGCTCCGCCCTCCAGGCACTTCTGGTGGCCACCGGCGTGATCGTGGCCTTTGCGATCTTCGGCCAGTCCATCCTGAACTACATGCACATCTCGCTCGCTGCGCTCCAGGGTGCCGGCGGCCTGCTGCTGGTGCTCATCGCCCTGCAGCTGCTGACCGGCTCAACCAGCGGCGAGGAGAAAGCAGCCAAGTACAAGAACGTCGCGTTTGTTCCGCTGGGTACCCCCTTGATGGCAGGACCCGGCGCCATTGTGGCCGTGATGGTTTTTGTACAGCAATCCTCTACGCCGCCGCAGTTCCTCGCCGTTGGACTCGGCATCGCCGCCACCCTCGCCTCCCTCTACCTGGCCATGCGCTTCGCAGGGGTGGTCCAGCGCGTCCTGGGCGAGAACGGTGTTGAACTGGTCACCAGGATCGCCGGGTTGCTGCTGTCTGCCATCGCCGTGCAGATGATCGCGGACGCCGTTCACTCATTCGTCCAGAGCTGGTCCTGACGCTGTCCGGACGCATGTTTCCTCCGGCGTCTTGACGAAAGCTTGGAACTGAGTAATCTTGCGTGTGCTGGGGAGCGGCACCTCACGCCGCCTCAGCCAGAACCCAGGTCTCGTCGTCATGCACCAACCATTCACGGTTAGACGGAGAGAAAACCATGTTCAGAAAGTAACTCGCCGCGGCCGGCCTCACAGCCGCATTCTTGTTTGTTCCGGTGGCCGCCAACGCCCTGGATTGCGCCAATGTCAGCAGGCCCGCCGCTGACTGCGGAGCGGAATGTACGAACGGGCCGGTGATCAAGGGAAACTGGGCGTGGCTGCCCAGCGTCTTCCCCGGCGCCCAGGAGTCCTGGGTCTTTGTGCCGCCCGGTACCATCCCCGACCTGCCGGGCGAAGGCGGAAACTACCAGAATGGCGGAGGCTACGCGCTGCTGGTCAACGCGATCTGCGACTCCCACGGCTCCGTGTTGATGAACCGGCAGGGCGATCACGGGATTCAGCTGATAGAGGGCTGCACGGGGGCTCCGCACTAACCAACCGGCCCATCTGGGTGGCAGATAACGTCGTAATGAGCGCTCGTCACGACGTTATCTGCTGGTTAGTTGGGTGGGAAGGACAGGACTTCCGCGTGGGCACCCAACCGCTTGGTCATCACGTCAATGGCGGGCTGGTTCTGGTCCACACAGACGAACTTGCGGCCCAGTTTCGCCGCCACCGCGCCGAGAGTCCCGGAACCTGCGAAGAAGTCCAGGCACCAGTCATCAGGCCGGCTTGAGGCGGATACAACCCGCCGCACCAGGCCTTCGGGCTTCTGGGTGGGGTAGCCGGTTTTTTCCTTGCCCGTGGGCGAAACAATCGTGTGCCACCAGACGTCTGTGGGCAGCTTCCCGAGCTCACGCTTGGCCGGCGTCACCAGCCCCGGTGCCATGTACGGCTCGCGGTCCACCTCGGCGTTGTCGAAGTGGTACTTCGCCGGATTCTTCACGTACACGAGGATGTTGTCGTGCTTGGTGGGCCAGCGGTTCCTGGCCCGTGCGCCGTAGTCGTACGCCCAGATGATCTCGTTGAGGAAGCACTCGCGGCCGAAGATGGCATCCAGCATCACCTTGGCGTAATGCACCTCGCGGTAGTCCAGGTGCAGGTACAGCGTGCCGTCGTCGGCCAGCAGACGCCAGGCCTCCACCAGCCGCGGTTCCAGGAAGGACCAGTAGTCGCTGAAGGCGTCGTCGTAGCGGTGCAGGGCGCCCTTGATGGTGCTGTAGGAACGGCCTTTGAAGCCGACGCGGTCGCCGTCGCCCTCCACCGAGTACACCATCTTGGTTTCCTGGCGCCGCTGCACCCGGCCGGTGTTGAACGGCGGGTCCACATAAATGAGTGTGAAGGCGCCGTCCGGCAGCGTGGGGAGGAATTCAGCGTTGTCCGCGTGAACCACCAGGTTGCTGCCGTCCGGCGCCCAGACGGATTCGGCCATACGGGCTACGGCGCCCCGGTGCTGCTCTGGCCGGCACCGTTCGAGTCGGTGCCACTGACCACTTCACCGTTGCGGCGCCGGGTACGGGTCCGGCTGCGGCGGGCACGCGAGGGCTGCTCGGCGTCGGCCTTTGCTACCGAGTCCGCGGCAGGTGCTGCGTTTCCTTCCGCAGGGGTGCTGTCAGTGGACGTACGACGGCGGCGTCCCCCGGCTTCGCCGTCACGGTCGCGGCTCCTGCCACGGCTGCTGTCGCGGCCGGCGCGTTCGCGGTCCCCGCCGCGGTTGCGGTCCCGGTCGCCGCCGCGGTTGCCGGATCCGGAGCGCGGGTTCTTCTTTCCGGTCTCGCCCAGGTCCTCCAGGACCTCTGCGTCAACACCGGCAAGGACGCGCTTATCGCGGGGGAGGCGGCCCTTGGTGCCCTCGGGAATGTCCAGTTCCTCGTACAGGTGCGGCGAGGAGGAGTAGGTTTCCACGGGCTCGGGAACACTCAGGCCCAGGGCCTTGTTGATGAGGCCCCAACGCGGCATGTCATCCCAGTCCACGAAGGTGACGGCGGTGCCCTTGTTGCCGGCTCGGCCGGTGCGGCCAACGCGGTGCAGGTAGATCTTTTCGTCCTCGACGCACTGGTAGTTGATGACGTGGGTGACATCGTCGACGTCGATACCGCGGGCGGCAACGTCGGTGGCCACCAGGACGTCCACCTTGTTGTTGCGGAAGGCGCGCAGCGCCTGTTCGCGGGCACCCTGGCCGAGGTCGCCGTGGATGGCGGCGGCGGCGAAGCCGCGGTCCACCAGTTCCTCGGCCACCTTGGCAGCGGTGCGCTTGGTTTTGGTGAAGATGATGGTACGGCCGCGGCCCCGTGCCTGGAGGATGCGGGAAACCACCTCAATCTTGTCCATGCTGTGGGCACGGTAGATGAGCTGGCGGATGTCCCGCTTGGTCAGGCCCTCGTCATCCGGATCAGCCGCCCTGATGTGCGTGGGCTGCGTCATGTAGCGGCGGGCCATGGCGATGACCGGGCCGGGCATGGTGGCGGAAAACAGCAGCGTCTGGCGGACGGCAGGCGTGCCGGCAATCAGGGTTTCGACGTCCGGCAGGAAGCCGAGGTCAAGCATTTCGTCGGCCTCGTCGAGGATGACCATCTTGACGTTCTTGAGGTTGAGGTGCTTCTGCTTGTAGAGGTCGATCAGGCGGCCGGGAGTGCCCACCACTACCTCGACGCCCTTCTGCAGTGACTCGATCTGCGGCTCGTAGGCGCGGCCGCCGTAGATGGTGGCGATGCGGGCGTTGCGCTTGCGGGACGCGGTCTGGAGATCGTTGGCCACCTGGACGGCCAGCTCGCGGGTGGGGACGATCACCAGCGCCTGCGGGGCGCCCGGGACGGGGAGCTTGTCAAAGCCGGCATCGTCACGGCCCAGTACGCGCTGCAGGGCGGGAATGCCGAAGCCGAGGGTCTTGCCGGTACCGGTCTTGGCCTGGCCGATGATGTCGTGGCCGGTGAGCGCTACGGGAAGCGTCATTGCCTGGATGGGGAAAGGGTGGGTGATTCCGGCATCGGCGAGGGATTCGACGATGTCTGCGCGGACGTTGAAGTCGGCGAACGTTTTCTCTTCGATCTCGTGCGGTTTTTCGTCCGAAATGATGGTTTCTTCCGGTTCAATCGATTCGACGCCGGACTCGTCAGTCAAAAGCTGGTGCGTGTGCAATTCACTCACAGTGGAGTTTCCTTATTCATTTGGGCTGCGCGGCCTGCTCAACGGCACGGCCGGGAAGGCCATTCCGGAGCATGCTCTGACGCGCAGGCAATTCCAGTGGAAGCCGATCGCGGGCTATCTGATGCTGGCACTGGTGACCAACGGGTGTGTCTCAAGATCGCGTAGGGGCGGGCTTGTTGAATTTGAATTTCTGCAAAATCAACGACCGGGCATCCATTTCTACCCCTTCAGTCTAGCTGCAAGGCCACGGATTACCGGACGGGCCGGGACGCGACGCGCGCAGGAGCGTGAAAGGAACGGGCAAAAGGGTCAGTCCACCAGTTCGAAGTGGACGTGCCGGGTGGCGATATCGGCGCTCAGCAGCCGCACCCGGACCACAGTGCCGGACTCCAGCTCCCCGGAGCATCGGGCGGTGACCGCAGGCTCCGCGATCTGGATGGTCCCGGACGGCCCGCCGTTGCCGTTGGACTTCCCGTTGCCGTTGGAGTTGCCATTCGTGCTGTTGCCGTTTGGTTTGGCCGGCTTTGAACCGGAGATGACAGTGGCCTCGAATTCCTGGCCAACATGGTTGACCAGCAGGGCTGCTTCAACGGTGTCCAGCGCCATGCGCTCCATCCTTCCGGCCAGCTGGTCCGAGGAAGCCATAATGGCCGGCAGCTGGGCCAATGCTTCCCTGGCCCAGACCGGCACGTCCCGCCCATTGCTCAGGGCCTCACAGATGACCAGCACAAAGCGGTCCACCAGCCTGCGGAGGGGAGCGGTGGTGTGGGCGTACGGCGCACCAATGGCGGACTGCACCGAATCGGCGGGGACGGCGCCGTCGAACGTTGTGTATCCCGCGCCGCGGAACAGCATCCCGGCAGAGTGCAGGATGGCCAGTTGGCGGGGCTCGGTGGGGTCAAGCGTACGCAGGTATTCGCCGTAGCTGAGGGCGTCATCCCAGGGCTTGCCCAGCGCTGTGGTCTGCCGCTTGAAATGGCGCAGGGACCGCTCATCCGGCGCCGGCATGGTCCGGAGGATGCCCACCTTGCCGGCCACCATGAGGGAGGCCGCGGCCATCCCGGTCATGAGGGAAATCTGGGCGTTCCAGTCCTCAACAGGAAGCTGCGGTGCCGCGGCAATCCGGTAGCCGCCGTCGGGCAGCTGCACGATCTCCTGCTCCGGCATGTTCAGGCTGGCACCGCCGCGGGCCCGTTCCAGGTCAACACGCTTCAGGCCCACTTCCTTCAGCAGTTCCAGCATGGGAGCGGCCGTGCCGGAGTCCAGGTCAGCCTGGACTCCCGCGTAGCTCAGTTTTGCCCTGCTGCGCACGGCGGCCCGGTTGACCCGCGTGGATTCGACGACGGCGTCCGCAGCCAGCCGGAATTCCCACACGTATGCCGAGCACAGCTGGTCTGCGAGGAGGCTGCCTGCCTGCTCGCTGATGATTTCGGGGTGGAGCGGGATCCGGCCGTCAGGTGCATAGAACGTCTGGCCCCGGCGACGCGTTTCGGCATCGAGTGGCCCGCCCGGCGTCACAAAGGAGGGAACATCCGCGATCGCGTACAGCACCTTGTAGCCGTCGCCGTCGCGCTCGATGTACAGGGCCTGGTCCAGGTCCGTAGAGGACGCCGGGTCAATGGTGACAAATTCGACGTCGGTCAGGTCCAGTTCAGGCAGCTGGTGGTTTTCGACGGCGGTTGTAGCGTCCTTGAGCGCGTCATCCGGGAAGGGACCGGGCAGCTCCAGTTCCGTCCGCAGCGCGCTCAGCGCGTCCGCAAGGGCGTTGTTCCGGTCGTGGACGTTGGGTCCCAGGCGATGGTAAGACACGAAATTCAGCGTAGCCCGAATCCGGCCGTTAGTCCCGGACCGCCCGCCCGCCAGCTAACGGGCGTCGAGGGCAGACAGCAGCCCGGCAGCGGCTTCGGCGGGATCGGCGGCATCGGTGATGGCCCGCACTACTACGATGCGGCGCGCTCCGGCCTCCACCACCTGCCGGACGTTGCTGTGGTCGATCCCGCCGATGGCGAACCACGGCACCTCAGGCGAACCAGGCGTGCCGGCGGCC
Organism: Pseudarthrobacter sp. J47; assembly: GCF_049810315.1. Classification (GTDB taxonomy): domain Bacteria; phylum Actinomycetota; class Actinomycetes; order Actinomycetales; family Micrococcaceae; genus Arthrobacter. Next base: position 2,833,675 of record NZ_CP187358.1, on the reverse strand, counting down.
GCAGCTGCGTGGCGCACCAGATCCAGACCGACGGCGGCGCGCCCCGGCTTGGTGGGGGTGGCCCAAACGGGGCCGACGCAGAAGTAGTCCAGGTTGCCGGTGCGGGCGTCCGCAAGGGCAGCGTCCACCTGCTGGGGCGTGTGCGAGGACCGGCCAACCACCGGAGCCGGTCCGAGCACGGTGCGCACCTTCGCTGTGGGCAGGTCCTTCTGGCCCACGTGGAATACGGGGGCGCCGGACAGCAGCGCAATGTCCGCGCGGTCATTTACCGCCCACAACCGTTCGTGACGCTCTGCGGCCTCGCGGACCACCTCCAGGAGTTCCAGTTCCTGGGCGGCCTCAATCGTCTTGTCGCGCAGCTGGATAATGTCCACTCCGCCCGCGTACGCGGCGTCAACGAAGGTTTTGAAGTCCCCCCGGTCGAGGCGGGCGTCGGTGCAGAGGTAGAGGCGGGCAGAACTGAGGTCCGGGCGGGCTGTCATGGATCCAGCCTAATTCCTCTAAGCTGGTGTGGTACTGCGGGAGCCAATATGACCGTCACGGAGACGGCAGGCTGAGAGGGCTTCAGAGCCGACCGCTTGACCTGATCCGGCTAATACCGGCGTAGGGAAGGATTCCACGGATGGTTGCTTCAGGCCCACAGGCCCAAACGGTTCGTGCCGATGCCGCCGTAATCGGCGGAGGAGTGATCGGCCACTCCATAGCCTGGGAACTCCAACGCACCGGCCGCAAGGTGGTGCTGATCGATGACGCCCCCGGAACCGGGGCAAGCTGGGCCGCAGCCGGGATGCTGGCCGCCGTCAGCGAATACCACTACCAGGAAGAGGAACTCCTTGACCTGATGGTGGAATCCGCCGGACTCTGGCCCGGGTTTGTGAAGGTCCTGGCCCAAAATGCCGCTTCCGCTACGGGATACCGGACGACGCCGACGCTCACGGTCGGTGCCAGTGCTGCGGACCGCACCGCGCTCCTTGACCTGCGCCGGGTCCAGGTGGAGCGCGGCCTGGGTGTGGAACCGCTGACCATCAGGGAAGCGCGCAGCCGTGAGCCGTTATTGAGCCCGGGTATTTCCTGTGCCCTGGACACGCCGGGTGACCACCAGGTGGATCCCCGGCTGCTGGTCGCCGCGCTTCGCGAAGCGCTGGGCCGGCACCAGGGAGGCGGTACCGCCGTCGAAGGTGCCCTGCACGGTTTTGCCCTGCCGGACAGGGCAGCAGCCCTGATACACGACGGCGGCAGGATCGCCGGAGTGCGCCTGTCCGGCGGCGGAGAGGTACTGGCTGCGGAAACGATTGTGGCCAACGGTCTCCAGGCCGGCGACCTGGCCGGCCTGCCGGAAGGCCTGGCGCTGCCGCTGAGGCCGGTCCACGGCGACATCCTGCGGTTGCGTGTCCCGGAGCACCTGCGTCCGCTGCTCACGGCAACCATCCGGGGCCTTGTCCATGGCGTCCCGGTCTACATCGTTCCGCGCACCGACGGAACGGTGGTTATCGGAGCCACGCAGCGCGAAGACCGGCTCGCAGGAACCGGCAGCGGCGGAACCGCCTCCGGCACGGCAACTCCCATGGCATGGACCGCAGTCTCCGCCGGCGGCGTCTACCAGCTCCTCCGGGATGCCCAGCAGTTGGTTCCGGCCGTGGCGGAACTGGAACTTCTGGAAGCAACCGCCCGCGCCCGGCCCGCGACTGCAGACAACGCCCCTCTCCTGGGCAGGGTCGGATCGGCGGCGGGGGACATCCCGGGACTGATCATTTCGACCGGGTTCTTCCGCCACGGCGTGTTGCTCGCTCCTGTGGCCGCCCGGATCTGCCGTGAACTGGCGGACGGCGAACCGGATCCACGCTGGGCGGCATTCCGCCCCGACCGCTTTTCAGGGGATCGCCCACCACCCGTTGCTGCGCGGCCTTCCCGACATTTCCCACTCGAACACCAGGAATCACGATGAACATTACCCTTAACGGCAAAGACCACCCGCTGGATCCCGGCACCACGCTGAGCGCACTGGTTACCGGGCTTACCGGCCGTCCGCTGGCGGCCAACGGACAGGCCACCGACGGAAGGAAGCTGGGCGTTGCCGTAGCGCGCAATGCCGCGGTAGTTCCGCGCAGCCAATGGGCTGCCACGGCGCTCGCCGACGGCGACGACATCGAAATTGTTACTGCTGTACAAGGAGGCTAGGAATGTCTGAACAGATGACCGGACAAGTAAGTGGACCGGCTACGACGGCGGCCCTGGCGCCGCTGGTGATTGACAGCGTCGAACTCGGTTCCCGCCTGATCATGGGGACCGGCGGGGCGCCCAGCCTGGACGGCCTGGGGGCGGCGCTGGTGGCGTCCGGAACGGAACTGACCACCGTTGCCATGCGCAGGTATTCGCCGGCGGAAACCGGGTCCCTCTTCCAGCTCCTGGCGGACCAGGGGATCAGGGTGCTGCCCAACACAGCAGGCTGCTTCACGGCACGCGATGCCGTCCTCACGGCGGAGCTCGCCCGCGAGGCGCTGGAAACGGACTGGGTCAAGCTTGAGGTGATCGCGGATGAGCACACCTTGCTCCCGGATGCCGTGGAGCTTGTGGAGGCTACGGAGCAGCTGGTCAACCGCGGATTCAAGGTGTTTGCCTACACCAATGACGATCCCGTCCTGGCACTGCGCCTGGAAAACCTTGGCGCAGTGGCCGTGATGCCGCTGGGGTCCCCGATCGGGACAGGCCTGGGCATCCTGAACCCGCACAACATCGAGCTGATAGTTTCCAGGGCGTCAGTGCCGGTGGTACTTGACGCCGGAATCGGCACGGCCTCGGACGCAGCCCTGGCCATGGAACTGGGCTGCGACGCCGTCCTCCTGGCCACAGCCGTGACCCGCGCGCAGGATCCGGTGTTGATGGCAACTGCCTTCAGGCACGCGGTCCAGGCCGGCAGGCTTGCCCGGCTGGCAGGGCGTATTCCGCGCCGCGAGCACGCTCTCGCTTCCTCTGCGATGGAAGGCCGCGCCGAGTTCCTCTGACGGGATTAGCTGCGGCGCAGGATCTGCGTCAGCCGGTGGATGTCATGAACGTGACGCGTGCGGCCCAGGTAGATGGCCGCAGCCACGGCTGCCAGGGAACCTACCACCATGGGTAGGATCCACGGCAGCCAGGTCAGCCCCGGCCGGTAGGAGAATCCGGCCATAATGCAGATGATCCACGCCAGGACCCCGATTGCCACGGCAACCCCGGCGGGAAGGACCATACCGTACTTCGTATGGCGTTTGTCGTTCGCCCACACAATGAAGCCGGCGGCCACGAGGACCAGGACCACGATCACCAGCGAAAGCATAAATCCTCCTTGGATAAAGCTGCCTACAACCGGACCGCCCCGGCTTGAGCCGGAGCGGTCCTTCTACGGAACGGGAGTCGGTCGAACAGAACTAGAGCTGGCCGAAGCCCACCCGGCGCTGTTCCTCGGCGCCGATTTCCACGTAACCAAGGACGCTGGCGGGAACAATGATCACGCGGCCCTTGTCGTCCGTCAGGCGCAGTTCATTCTTCTGGCCGATGGCGTCTGCGACGAGCTTGGCTACGGCATCAGCGTCCTGCGCGGACTCCAGCACAATTTCCCGGCCGACGTTCTGAATGCCGATCTTTACTTCCACAGCGAGGCCTCCCAGCCGATCAAAGGTTCAGTCTTTCAACAATGTCTTGCAAAGATGCTGCAGCGTTCAACTGCAACCTCCAGTTGTACTCTAGGTCTCCTTGGGGAAACGAGAGATTCCGCGCCAAGCTAAACGGTAGATGAGATCGCTGGCCACTTCGAGGTCCAGGTCACCGTCAGTTTCCAGCCAATAGCGGGCACTGACCTGCGCCATGCCAGTCAACCCGCGGCCCAGCAGCTGCGCCTCAAGCTCCGGCAGCTTGGTGTCCTCGGCGATCACCCCGGCCACGGCGTCGGCAAATGTTTTATTGAAGGTCTCCAGCCGGGAACTGACGTCGGGATCGTTGATCAGGTCCGATTCAAAGACCAGCCGGTGCGCCTGATCGTCCGCCGCAATGAACTGGAAGTAGGCCCGCATCACCGCCTGCACGCGTTCCTTGTTGTCATGGGTGGAATTCAGGGCGCTGAGCATCAGTTCGGTCAACGACGCCAGATGGCTCTCCAGCAGGGCAATATACAGTTCCCGCTTGGACGGAAAATGCTGATACAGGACCGGCTTGCTCACCTGGGCGGTCTCCGCGATTTCGTCCATGGCGGCACCGTGGTAGCCGTTGGCTACGAAGACCTCCAGCGCGGCCGTCAGCAGCTGCGCCCGGCGCTCATCCCGGGGAAGCCGGGCGGAACGCTGGCCTGCAGGCTTGCCCTGGCTGACGGCCGGCGCACCGGTTGTGGCTGCTACGGGTCCATGATCGGTTCGTGCCCGCTCAACGGGTGCTGGATTGCCCACTGTGCCCTGCTTTCACTTGCTGTTATGACCACTTTACTTCGCAGTAATATGACCTGCCGGTATCCGGGGGCATACATTGAAGTATGGCTTCGACAATCCCGTCATCTGCAACCGCCGTACAGCTCGATCCGTTGGTGGAACCTTCCGCCGGGCTGACCACTGATGAGGTGGAGCGGTATTCCCGGCACCTGATCATTCCCGAAATCGGCAGTATTGGCCAGCGCCGGCTGAAGAACGCCCGGGTCCTGGTCATCGGGGCAGGCGGCCTGGGTTCGCCCGCGCTGTTGTACCTCGCGGCGGCCGGCGTGGGAACCATCGGAATCGTGGACGATGACACAGTGGACCCCAGCAACCTCCAGCGCCAGGTGATCCACGGCGTTGAGGACGTTGGCCGGCCCAAGACCGAATCAGCAAGGGACGCCATCGCCTCCCTGAACCCCCTGGTGGACGTGCGCCTGCACAACGTCCGGCTGGATTCGGGCAACGCACTGGACTTGTTTGCCGACTACGACCTCATCCTGGACGGGGCGGACAACTTCGCAACCCGGTACCTGGTGAACGATGCCGCTGCCATCCTGGGCAAACCGTACGTGTGGGGTTCAATCTTCCGCTTCGACGGGCAGGTCAGCGTGTTCTGGGAGAAGCATGGGCCCAGCTACCGCGACCTGTACCCCGAAGCGCCGCCGGCAGGTTCTGTCCCCTCCTGCGGTGAGGGCGGCGTGTTCGGCATGCTGTGCGCCGCTGTTGGATCCCTGATGGTCACCGAGGCAATCAAGCTGATCACCGGCGTCGGACGTTCCCTGCTGGGCCGGGTGGCACTCTTTGATGCACTCGGCGGAAGCTGGCGCGAGATCCGCGTGGAACGCGACCCCGAGGCCCAGCGGGTCACCGAACTGACGGACTACGAGGCCTTCTGCGGCATAGAACCTGCGACGCAGACGGACAGCGGCCACACCGTGACAGCCACGCAGCTGGCCACCATGCTCGCCGCACGCAAGGCCGGTCTGAAGGATTTCGAACTCGTGGATGTCCGCGAAACCGGCGAACACGACATCGTCAGCATCGATGGCTCCGTGCTGATCCCGCAGGGCCGGATCCTGGCCGGGGAAGCCTGGGCCGAACTGCCCCAGGACCGTGACATTGTGTTCCACTGCAAGGCCGGAACCCGGTCCGCGAACGTCCTCGCAGCGGCGCGCAAGGCAGGCTACGAGCGGGTGAGCCACCTGGACGGCGGCATTCTTGCCTGGGTGAGGGACGTGGAGCCGGACAAGCCTGTTTACTGACTGGCTTTACTGACGGGCGGCGCGGAGGTTAGGCCGTGCCGCGAAGCCGGCCGGCCTCATGCGGCGCGGCAGCATGTGCGTCTGCGGCCGCCGAGTGGTCCACGGGGCATTCAGCAGCTTCCGGGGCAGAGGCAGGCTGGTCCACGGTGATTCCATACAGGGTTTCCAGCGCAGCCACGTAATCGTCCTGCTGGCCCTTTGCCGCAAGCTCACGGGCGCGGACTGTGGGGACATGAAGCAGCTGCTTGACCATGCGGCGAAGCGCGAACTCCACTTCCTCCGCAGCGGCCGTGCAGCCATGGCGGGCCCGGACCTTTTCCATTTCCGTATCCAGCACGTTCATGGTGTGCCGGCGGAGCGCCACGATCGCGGAGTCGGCAGCCCGGGCGTCCCGTTCCTGCTCAAAGGCCCGTGCAGCCTCGGAAACAATGCTGCCGGCCCGGGAGAGCGCTTCGGCCTGTTCATCGGGTGCTGCCAGCCTGACGGACTCAAGCGTGAGCAGTTCGACGCCGTCAAGCTCGCCAACTGCTGGATCAAAGTCATGGGTCAGTGCGAGGTCGATCGCGATCAGGGGCTGCGGCGAGTTGGCGCGCACCTCCGCGAGTTCCGTCGCCTCAACACGGGAATCGGAGCCGCTGCAGCCGATCATGACATCGGCGGCCGCAACGGCCGGACGCAGCGACGTGCTGTCCAGGGCGGTGCCGCCGCGGCTGGCGACGAAGCCGGGAGCGCGGCCGGATGAGGAGAAGACGGAAATGTCAGTGCAGCCGCGTTCACGCAGCAGGGCCATGGTGGCGCCGGCATAGGCTCCGGTGCCGAACAGGACAACCTTCTTGGTGCTCCAGTCGGGATTCTCGGACAAGTCGGTGGCAAGATCCAGTGCCACTGACACAATGGACAGGCCACGCGAGCCGAGAGCGGTCTGGGCGCCGACGTCCTTGGCGGTTTTTGAGGCCGCCTGGAAAAGACGGACCAGCCCGGAACTTGCGGTGCCTTCATGCTGGGCGGTGATGAGGGCGCGGCGGACCTGGCCCGCGATCTCACGTTCGCCGACAACCGCGGAATCAAGGCCGGAACTTACCGCGAAGAGGTGCTTGGTGACGTCGCTGCCCATGCGCGTGTCAAAGGAGCGGGAAACCAGCTGCTCATTGAGGCCACTGACTTCGCTGACCTGGGCAACGAGCGCCGCCCGGGCCGCCTCGACATCATCTGGGTGGGATGCCTCGCCGTAAATTTCGTAGCGGTTGCAGGTGGCCAGCACAACGGCACCCGTCACTTCCGGCGCTCCGGCAAGGGCGGATGTGGCGATCCCTGAAGCACCGTTGCTCAGCTGAGCAACGGTCTCAAGATCGATGTCGGCGTGTGTAGCCACCAATGAAAAAAGAACCACAGCAGAACAATCATAGCTTTTTCGGTGGCGTGTAGAACAACTGGCCGGACGTGCCACAATCGAAGCATGACTTCCAGCCCCGCCGTGACACGTGCCGGCACCCTTGACGCCGCACACCCGCTGATGGATGGCCGCACGGCAAATTCTCCCCTGATCACTGCGTACCGGGGCGGCAAGCCGTCCCGCCGGCCCGTGTGGTTCATGCGGCAGGCCGGCCGTTCGCTGCCGGAGTACCTCAAGGTCCGTGAAGGCATTGGCATGCTGGACTCCTGCCTTCGGCCCGAACTTGCGGCGGAAATCACACTGCAGCCCGTGCGCCGGCACGACGTCGACGCCGGCATCTTCTTCTCCGACATCGTCATTCCGCTCAAGCTGGCGGGCGTCGGCGTGGACATCGTTCCCGGCGTGGGCCCGGTCCTTGACCACCCCGTCCGGACGGCTGCCGACGTCGCGGCCCTCCCGCAGCTCACCTGGGAGGCCCTGGAGCCCATCCGTGAAGCAGTCCGCCTGACGGTGGCCGAGCTGGGCAGCACCCCGCTGATCGGTTTTGCCGGAGCCCCGTTTACGCTGGCTGCCTACATGGTGGAGGGCAAGCCATCCCGGGACCACCTGGGACCGCGCACCATGATGCACGCGGACCCCGAAACCTGGCAGGCCCTGGCTACCTGGGCGGCCGACGCCTCCGGGCTTTTCCTGCGAGCCCAGCTGGAAGCCGGCGCCTCCGCCGGGCAGCTGTTTGATTCCTGGGCAGGATCCCTGGGCCTGGCTGATTACTCCAGGTTCGTGGCGCCCGCATCTTCCCGCGCCCTTGACCACGTACGTGGGCTGGGTGCCCCGCTGGTGCACTTCGGCACCGGTACCTCGGAGCTGCTGGTGGCCATGCACGACGTCGGCGTGGACGTGATGGGCGTGGACTACCGGTTGCCACTTGATGAAGCCAACCGCAGGCTGGGCGGCAAGGTACCGCTGCAGGGGAATATCGATCCTGCACTGTTGCCGGCTCCCTGGGAAGTCCTTGAGGCGCACGTCCGCGAGGTCATCGCTGCCGGTGCCGGAGCCCCGGGCCACGTGCTCAACCTGGGCCATGGTGTTCCGCCGGAAACGGATCCCACGGTCCTGACCCGGGTTGTTGAGCTGATCCACTCCATTTCCCCGGAGTAGGCCATGCGGGCACTGGTGATCGGCGGCGGCATCTCAGGCCTGGTGGCGGCGCGGGAGCTGGCACTGGCCGGTCATGAAACGACTGTCCTGGAAGCCACCCGCCGCTGGGGAGGCTGCGTTGGCAGCCACGCGGTGGCCGGCCTGACGCTGGACAGTGGGGCGGAGTCCTTTGCCACCAGGTCCCCCGCGGTAGCGGACCTGGCTGCCGAACTGGGTATTGCCGGCCGCATCACACAGCCCCTGCCCGGCGGCGCCTGGGTCCTTCTGCCGGACGGTCCACGCGAGCTGCCCAGGACAGGCGTGCTGGGAATCCCGGCAAACCCCTGGGACCCGGAAGTCCGCCGGAGCCTTGGCCTGGCCGGGGCCCTGCGCGCCTCGCTGGACAAGATCCTGCCCCGGTCCTTCGGATCCGGCGGCGAGGTCACGGATGTGGCGAACCTGGTTCGCGCCCGAATGGGCAGCCGCGTTCTGAAACGCCTGGTGGACCCCGTAGTGGGCGGGGTGCATTCGGCAGATCCGGCTTTGCTTGACGTGGACATGGTTGCGCCCGGTCTGCGCGCAGGCCTCCGCGAGCACGGATCCCTCGCAGCCGCTGTCGCGGCCCTGCGCGGTGCCAACGGCACCAGGACTGCGAAGGCAGGTTCCGCTGTCGCCGGACTGACCGGAGGCATGCACACCCTGGTGGGCGCCCTCGTGGCAGACCTCGAAACCCTGGGCGTTGCCCTCCTTCCCGCCCGCAGGGTCACGTCCGTCCGCCGGCACGGCCAGGGCCACTGGATTGCGACGGCGGGCGACTCCGTCTACGAAGGCGACCAGCTGGTGATGGCACTCGACGGACCTGCCGCCGTCGAACTTCTGTCAACAGCCGTCCCCGCACTCGCTCAATACCGTCCTGCGGCGGGACCGGATGTCCGGCTGGTGACACTGGTGGTGGAGAACGCCGCCCTGGACGCCCGGCCGCGGGGCACAGGCATCCTGGTGGCACCGGGAGCCGGGGGAGTGCAGGCAAAGGCGCTGACACACGCCACCGGCAAGTGGCAGTGGCTCCTGGACCAGGCAGGTCCGGGGAAGCACGTGGTGCGGTTGTCGTACGGACGCAGGGACGGCGTGCAGGACGCGGCGGAACAGGGCCCGGCTGCGGTAAACGGTGACCGGAGCAGCATCGCCGAACCAACGGCCGGCACCCAAGCCGACCACGCCCTCTTTGAAACGGCTTTGCGGGATGCCTCAGCGCTGCTGGAGGTTCCGCTCAGCAAGGACCAGGTCCGCGGCTGGGATGTGGTGCGGTGGGCAGGGGCTTTGCCGTTTGCGGCAGTCGGTCACCGGCAGCGGGTGGCCGAGGTACGCCGGATCTGCGCGGAAGCCGAGGGCCTGAAGGTGGTTGGCGGGTGGGTGGCTGGAAACGGCCTGGCCGCCGTGGTTGCTGACACCATGCGCCAGATGGGCAGGGAGATCCAGCCGCGCTGAGACCCGCCGGACCCTAAATTTTGTGAAATATAACACTTCTACGTCCTGTAGAAGTCCCCGGTTTCGACTTAGCTTCTGCGAAGGGGCAAACTGGTAGGCATGAGCCACACTTCTGCCGAATCTGTCACTAAAACCGAGAATTCAGCCGAGCAGTTCTTCACCCTCTGGACCGTTTTCAAGCGGGACGCCGACGTCCTGCGCAGCGGCGAAGCGGCCGAGGACTTCGAAGCCCTGTTGGTGCGGCTGGCCGCCACCGGAGTAGTGCACCGCGGCAGCTATGACGTTTCAGCCATGCGCGCCGATGCCGACGTAATGGTCTGGCTGCACGGTCCCCGCCCGGAAGCCCTTCAGCAGGCCATCCGCGACATCCGCCGCAGCAAGCTGTTCGCCGGAACCAGCATTGTCTGGTCTGCCATGGGCGTCCACCGCGAGGCCGAGTTCGCCAAGAACCACACCCCCGCGTTCTCCCGCGGTGTGGAACCGGCCGAATGGCTCTGCGTCTACCCGTTCGTCCGCTCCTACGAGTGGTACCTGCTGCCCGAAGACGAGCGTGGCAAGATGCTCCGCGACCACGGCATGCTGGGCCGTGACTTCCCGCAGGTCATCTCCAACACCGTGTCCTCCTTCGCCCTGGGCGACTGGGAATGGATCCTCGGGCTGGAGGCACCTGAACTGGTCGACCTGGTAGACCTCATGCGCCACCTGCGTTCCACCGAGGCGCGCAACCACGTCCGCGAGGAAATCCCGTTCTACACCGGCCGCCGGATCTCCGCCGCCGAAGTCGCAGAGGTCCTTGCATGAGCCCCCTGAGTCCGGCCGAATCCACCGACGGAGCCACGCCTGCCGGGCACCAGTACGCCGTCAACCCGGTGACGGAGCGCGGCCGGATGGCTCCGAAGTCCTACGATGCGATCCTGCTCGCTTCCTTCGGCGGGCCGGAGGGCCAGGAAGACGTTATTCCCTTCCTGCGCAATGTGACCCGCGGCCGGGGCATCCCGGATGAGCGGCTTGAGGAAGTCTCCACGCATTACCGCGCCAACGGCGGCATCAGCCCCATCAACCAGCAGAACCGGGACCTGAAGGCTGCCCTCGAGGCCAGGCTTGCCGCACGCGGCATCGACCTTCCTGTTCTCTGGGGCAACCGGAACTGGGCACCGTACCTGCCGGAAGTCCTCCAGGAAGCGTACGACGCCGGCCATCGCCGCCTCCTCATGGTCACCACCAGTGCCTACTCGTCGTACTCCAGCTGCCGCCAGTACCGCGAAGACATCGGCATGGCACTGACCGAATCGGGCCTGGACGGACGTCTCGAGGTGGACAAGGTCCGCCAGTACTTCGACCACCCGGGTTTTGTTGAGCCGTTCATCGAAGGCACGGCGGCGGGACTCGCCGACGTCCGGTCCCGGCTCGCCGAGGCCGGAGCTGCCGACGCTCCGGTGCAGATCCTGTTCGCCACGCACTCGATTCCCACCCGCGACGCAGAGGCATCCGGACGTTCCGACGACGAACCCCGCCCGTTCGAGCAGGACTCCGCCTACGTGGCCCAGCACCTCGCCGCCGCCACGGAAATCATGCGGCGTGTGGAAGCGGCCTCCGGGCTCACCGCACCGTGGTCCCTGGTGTACCAGTCGCGCTCCGGGGCGCCGCACGTGCCCTGGCTTGAACCGGACATCAACGACGCCATCGAGGAACTGGCCGGACAGGGTGTCAAGGGTGCAGTGATCGTCCCGCTGGGCTTCGTCAGCGACCACATGGAAGTTGTCTGGGACCTCGACACCGAGGCCATGGACACCTGCGGCCGGCTTGGACTGACGGCCATCCGCGTTCCCACCCCCGGGACCCATGCGAAATTCGTGGACGGACTGGTTGACCTCGTGTGCGAACGCACCACGGAAAACACCATCACCAACCGCCCCGCGCTGACGGACCTCGGCCCCTGGTACGACGTCTGCCGTCCCGGCTGCTGCGCCAACTTCCGCGGCGAAAAGCCAACCATCGCCGGTGCCGATACCTCCGTAGGCGCCGGCCATGATCCCTACCCCCAGGACTCCTAATGACTGTCAGGATCGGCACCAGGGCCAGCAAGCTTGCCCTCACCCAGACCCAGCAAACTGCTGACCAGCTTGCCGCCGTGGGCGGGTTCCCCGTGGAACTGGTCCATGTCCGGACCGAAGGCGATGTCCTGACCGGTTCACTGTCCCAGATGGGTGGAACCGGCGTTTTCGTCGCCGCGCTGCGGGACGCGTTGCTCCGCGGTGATTGCGACGTCGCCGTGCACTCGCTGAAGGACCTGCCAACGGGTCCCGCCGCCGGGCTGAGCCTCGCGGCCACTCCCAAGCGTGTGGATGTCCGCGACGTGCTGTGCGCACGGGACGGACTGAAGCTTGCCGATCTTCCCCAGGGCGCCTCTGTGGGCACGGGTTCTCCGCGAAGGGCAGCGCAGCTGCGGGCCGCGCGCCCGGACCTGAACGTCATTGATATCCGTGGCAACGTGGATACCCGGCTGGGCAGGGTGGCGGGCCTGCCCGGCAACGCTGCTGCCGACGTCGTTCCCGGCAAGAGCGGTGACCTGGACGCCGTGGTGCTGGCCGCTGCAGGCCTGGAGCGGATCGGCCGGTTGGACACCGTGAGTGAATACCTGGAAACGGACGTGATGCTTCCGGCCGCAGGGCAGGGATCACTGGCCATCGAATGCCGCACTGCTGATTCTCCGCAGGCCTCCGGCTCCGCGCCGGCCGTCCTGGCACAGGCACTGGCTGCCCTGGACGACCAGGACACCCGCCTGGCCGTCACGGCCGAGCGCGCGCTCCTGGCACGGCTTGAGGCCGGCTGCGCCGCACCCGTGGGAGCCTATGCGTACCGCAAGGGCAGCATATTGTACCTCGAGGCGGCAGTGTGCGCCGTCGACGGCAGCGCCACGGTCCGGGACAAGCGGGCAACGGATGGCCTGACCGAAGTGGGCGCAACCCTGCTGGGGATCGAGCTTGCCGAAGTCCTGCTGGCAGCCGGTGCGGCAGACATCGCGGACCTGTCGGCTTCCTCCTGAGCCATTCCATGGAGCGGCAGGAAATTGTGCGGGCACGCAGGGAACGGGCATCCGGACCTTCGCTGGCCGGAGTCCGGCTGCTGGTGACCCGGCGGCCGGACCGTTCAGCCGCCCTTCGGGGAGTGCTCGAGGAGGCCGGTGCAGCCGTCGCCTTCCTGCCCCTTATTGATTTTGAACGTGCCCCCGACGCCGCAGTCCTGTCGCGGGGCCTTACCGGACTGGCCGAGGGTCAATATGCATGGCTGGTAGTCACCAGCCCCACCACGGTGGACGCACTGGCTGACGCATGCGGCCGGGAGCAAACCGCGCTCCGGGAGTGCATCCCTGCACACACCCGTGTGGCGGCAGTAGGAGCAGGCACAGCCGCGGCCCTGAAACGGGCCGGGGTCCCGGTACACCTTGTTCCCGCACGGCAGTCGGCGTCGGGCCTGCTGGCGGAATGGCCCGGTCACCCTGCGGCCGGCGCCGCAGGGATATTGCTGCCGCAGGCGGACATCGCCGGCGAAACGCTCCATACCGGGCTCAAGAAGCGCCGCTGGGATGTCCACCAGGTGGTTGCGTACCGGACTGTTCCATACCCGGCAGATCCGGCCACGGCGTTGTATGAGGCCGTCGCTGCTGACGGGGGAGTGCTTTCCCCGGACGCCGCCCGTTCAGAGGTGGCGGCAGGACGGATCAACGCCATCGTGGCGGCCTCACCCAGCCAGGTGCGCCGGCTCGTTGAGCTTGCCGTTTCGCTGGACGGATGCCCGCTGGTGGCGATCGGTCCCGCCAGCCACGCAGAAGCGCTGGAACTGGGCCTTACCGTCGCGGCCGTGGCAGCGGACCCCGGCCCGCGCAGTGTGGCAGCCGCCGTCGAACACGCCGTTAACGCCACGCAGCAACCATGACAAGTACATCAATGAACACCTGGACAGGCCAGGGACCCCGAATGAAGGATGAGGCATGAGTTTCTTGCAGCAACGGCCACGCCGGCTCCGCACCACCCCAGCCATGCGCAGGCTCACCGCGGAAACCCGGCTGGCGCCGGCAGAGCTGATCCTCCCGGCCTTCATCAGGGAAGGGCTCACGGAACCCAACCCCATCCAGTCCATGCCCGGCGTGCTCCAGCACACCACCGACACCCTGAAGCGCGCCGCAGCGGAAGCTGTGGAACTCGGGCTGGGCGGCATCATGCTGTTCGGGATTCCTGCCGTCCGGGACGCTGAGGGCACGGCATCGCTTGACCCGGAGGGCGTCCTGAACAAGGCAATCCGCGACGTCCGGGCGGAGGTGGGCGACGAGCTGGTGATCATGAGTGACGTCTGCCTGGACGAGTTCACCGACCACGGACACTGCGGAGTGCTCGACGCCGATGGTTACGTGGACAACGACCGCACCGTGGAGATCTACGCAAAGATGGCAGTGGCGCAGGCCGACGCCGGCGCCCACATGCTGGGCCCATCCGGCATGATGGACGGCCAGATTGGCGCGATCCGCGCCGCGCTGGACGCCGCCGGCCACGTCAACACCTCAGTGGTGGCCTACGCCGCCAAGTACGCGTCCGCCTTCTACGGACCGTTCCGTGAAGCCGTGGACTCGCAGCTCAAGGGCGACCGCCGGACCTACCAGATGGATGCAGGTAACCGCCGCGAAGCCATCCGCGAAGTGGAACTGGACCTGGCCGAAGGCGCGGACATCGTGATGGTCAAGCCGGCCATGAGCTACCTGGACATCGTGGCGGACGTGGCAGGCATGAGCCCCGTTCCCGTTGCGGCCTACCAGATCTCCGGCGAGTACGCGATGATCGAAGCAGCCGCCGCCAACGGCTGGATCGACCGTCGGGCCGCCATCGCCGAATCCGTCCTGGGGATCCGGAGGGCCGGCGCAGACATGGTCCTCACTTACTGGGCAGCCGAGCTCGCAGGCTGGCTGAAGGAATCGTAGAAGCCGCAGGAACCGATGCAACCCAAGGAGTCCCGATGAACTCAGTGACAGTTCCGCCCACACCCACCTCACCGATCGGTCCTGACCAGATCCTGCTGGGGCTGAACACCTTTGGGGACGTTGGCCTCAACGACGACGGGACCCCGCAACCGCATGCCCAGGTGCTGCGGCAGGTGCTGGAACAGGCGCAACTGGCTGACGCCGTCGGGCTTCACGCCTTTGGAGTGGGCGAACACCACCGGAAGGATTACGCGATCTCCGCGCCGGAAGTTTTCCTGGCCGCGGCGGCTGCCCGGACCACCCGGATCAAACTTGGTTCGGCAGTCACCGTACTCAGCTCAGATGACCCCATCAGGGTTTTCCAGCGTTTCGCGACCGTGGACGCGCTGTCCAACGGACGGGCCGAAGTCATGCTGGGACGGGGTTCCTTCGTCGAATCGTTCCCCCTGTTCGGGCTGGACCTGGCCGATTACGAGACCCTGTTTGAGGAAAAACTTGAACTCTTCGACAAGGTCCGCGCCCAGAAACCCATTCACTGGGAAGGCACCACCCGGCCGGCCCTTAGCGGACTGATGGCCTACCCGCCGCTGGAGCACCACCTGCTGCCCACATGGATTGGCGTAGGCGGAACTCCCGAGTCGGTGCTGCGCTGCGCCCAGTACGGCTACCCCATCATCTTCGCGATTATCGGCGGCCAGCCCCGCGGCTTCGCACCGTTGGCGGACCTCTACCGGGAAGCCATGGAAAAATATGGCCACCCCATGCAGCAGGTAGCCACGCACTCACCCGGGCATGTCGCGGAAACAGACGAACAGGCCCGCGAGGAGCTCTACCCGCACTGGCTGGCGCTGCGGAACAAACTGGGCGCTGAACGCGGATGGGGCCCCGCCGGGCGCGGTGAGTTCGACGCACTCTGCTCCCAGGAAGGCGCACTCTACGTCGGATCCCCGGAAACGGTGGCCCGGAAGATCGCCCTGCTCAAGCGCAACCTCAAGGTGGACCGCTTCGACCTCAAGTACAGCAGCGGCCCCTTGCCGCACTCGGCCATGATGCGCTCCATCGAGCTGATGGGCACCGCGGTGGCGCCCAAGGTGGCCGAACTGCTTGCCGGATAACTGAAAGAATAGGAACCATGACTTCCAGCAACCCTCGCAACGAGGCACTCTTTGACCGCGCCCGCCAACTGATGCCCGGCGGCGTGAACTCACCCGTTCGCGCCTTCGGATCAGTGGGCGGAACGCCGCGGTTTATGGTCTCCGCCAAGGGCCCCTACCTTACCGACGCCGACGGGCACGAATACGTTGACCTGGTGTGCTCGTGGGGTCCGGCGCTGCTGGGCCACGCCCACCCGGCAGTGCTTGACGCTGTCCACGCCGCCGTGGACAGGGGACTGTCCTTCGGCGCGTCCACCCCGGACGAGGCAAACCTTGCGGCGATCGTGCAGGAGCGGGTGTCCGCCGTCGAACGGCTCCGCATGGTGTCCACCGGCACCGAGGCAACCATGACGGCCGTCCGCCTGGCGCGCGGCTTTACGGGACGTAACCTGATCATCAAGTTCGCGGGCTGCTACCACGGCCACCTCGACGGACTCCTGGCCGCAGCAGGCTCCGGACTGGCCACGCTGGCGCTGCCGGGAACCGCAGGCGTCACGGAGGCAACGGCTGCCGAAACGCTGGTGCTGCCGTACAACGATCTCGCCGCCGTCGAAGCCGCCTTCGCCATCCACGGCCAGAACATTGCCGCCGTCATCACGGAAGCCGCGCCCGCCAACATGGGCGTTGTCACCCCGGCTGCCGGTTTCAACCAGGGCCTGTCCCGCATCACGCGCGAGCACGGCGCCCTCCTGATCCTTGATGAGGTACTGACCGGCTTCCGCACCGGCTACTCGGGATACTGGGGACTCACCGGCGGTTCCGCTGAAACGGCTGAACCCTGGGCGCCGGACCTCATGACGTTTGGCAAGGTCATTGGCGGCGGAATGCCGACGGCGGCCCTGGGCGGCCGTGCCGACGTCATGGATTACCTGGCGCCCGTGGGCCCCGTCTACCAGGCAGGGACCCTGTCCGGTAACCCTGTGGCAATGGCTGCCGGCGTGGCCACCCTGAGCAACGCCACACCCGAGGTCTACGCGCACATCGACCGGCGTTCGCTGGAACTTTCCACGGCGCTGTCGGCGGCCCTTGACGGTGCCGGCGTCGATCACTCGATCCAGCGTGCGGGGAACCTCTTCTCCGTTGCCTTCGGTACCTCGGCGGCGGGCGTCCACAATTACGACGACGCGCAGAAGCAGGAGTCCTTCCGCTACGCCCCGTTCTTCCACTCCATGCTCGAATCCGGGGTGTACCTGCCGCCGTCGGTCTTCGAAGCCTGGTTCCTGTCTGCGGCCCACGACGACGACGCCATGAACCGGATCTTCGACGCCCTGCCCGCCGCGGCCCGTGCTGCTGCGGCCGCCACCGCCTAGCTCCCGAGCGGGCGCCCAGCACAAAAAACGCACGGCACAAAAACGCACGGCACA
Organism: Pseudarthrobacter sp. J47; assembly: GCF_049810315.1. GTDB lineage: Bacteria > Actinomycetota > Actinomycetes > Actinomycetales > Micrococcaceae > Arthrobacter. The sequence goes on along the minus strand of NZ_CP187358.1, from coordinate 2,816,469 downwards.
AAAAACGCCCAGCACAAAAAACCCCGGCTTCCGGAAGGATCCACCCCGAGTACGGGGCGGATCTCATACGGAAGCCGGGGTTTTTTGGTTGCCGGTCCTAGAAGGCGACGGTCACGTCACCGTTCGGCCATTCCTTTTCGATGAACGCCTTGACCTCGGGGGAGTGCAGCAGCTCTTCCAGCTTCTGGATGCGGACGTCATCTTCGGAGTCTTCGCGCCATGCCAGGAAATTGGCGTACGGGTTGTTCTCCACGGATTCGACGGCGAGGGCGTCCTTGGTGCTCAGGCCCGCCTTGAGGATGAAGTTGCCGTTGATCAGGGCCAGGTCCACGGAGGGGTCCTTGAGGTCGTTGATCAGCAGTTCAGGCTGGTTCTCGGAGAACTCCAGCTTCTTCGGGTTCTGCTCATCCGTGAGGGTCAGCACCGAGGAGTCATCCTTGATGTCCTTGACCAGTCCTGCAACTTCGAGCACCCGGAGGGCCCGGACCTGGTTGGAGGGGTCGTTGGTGATGGCGATTTTCGCGCCGTCCTGGATGTCCTTGATGTCCTGGACCTTCTCGGAGAACGCAGCGTACGGCTCAATGTGGACGCCTTCGCCGTGGCCGAACTTGTAGCCCTTGGTCTTGACCTGGTCTTCGTACCAGGGCAGGTGCTGGTAGTAGTTGGTGTCCAGGGAGCCGTCACTCAGCGCGGTGTTGGGCGTCTGGTAGTCCTCGATCTCCTTGATGTCCAGCTTCAGGCCGGCCTTGGGTGCCAGGTCCTCATTGATGAATTCGAGGATCTTGGCCTGCGGCACCGGGCTGGCGCCCACCGACAGGGTGACAGGGTTGTTCGGATCAAGGGTGGTGACTTCCTCGCTGGTGCCCGAGGACGCGCCGCAGGCCGTCAGGGCCAGCGCGGTGACGATTCCCGTAGCCAGGAGGGAGAGTGATTTACGCATCGATGCGTTCCTTTCGAAGTACTGCAGGTTTTGGTTTAGCGGTGGTCAAGGCTGCGGGCGATGCGCTCGCCTGCCAGCTGGATGACCTGGACAAGAACGATGATCAGCACGATGGTCACGATCATGACCGTGACGTCGAACCGCTGGAAGCCGTAGTTATAGGCGAGCTTTCCCAGTCCGCCGCCGCCTACCAGGCCTGCCATGGCGGAGTAGCCCACCAGCGTGACCACCGTGGTGGTGGTGGCGGCTACCAGTGCCGGAAGGGACTCGTGCAGCATCACCTTGTTGATGACTTGCATCCGGGTGGAGCCCATGACCTGTGCGGCGTCGATCTTTCCGTGATGGACGTCCCGCAGCGCAGTTTCCACCAGGCGGGCGAAGAAGGGGATGGTTCCGATGGAGAGGGAAACGGACGCGGCGATCGGTCCGAGGCTGGTCCCCGTCAGCAGGCGGGCGAGCGGAATCAGCGCCACCATGAGGATCGCAAAAGGAATGGACCGGGTGATGTTGACGATGACGTCGCTCATGATCCGGTTGGTAACGGGCATGGGCCGGAGTCCGCCCGGAGCCGTGACGTGCAGGAATACGCCGAGGGGCAGGCCTATCAGGACCGTGAAAAAGGCCGAAATTCCCACCATCTGTAGTGTTTCCACGATGGCTTCGGGAAGGGCCTTGGCGAGGACCGGGTTGCTGAAGATCTCGTTCATGGGTTCCTTGCCGTGATGTCGTTGATGTCGGCGTCATCGACGGCCGCGGCGGGATCCGCCACCTTCGCACCGATTCCACGTTCATGGAGGTAGGCCAGCACGGCCGCTGCATCGGCGTCGTCGGCCAACTGGACCCTCAAGTGGCCGAACTGCTGCCCGCCAAGGGTTTCCACACTTCCGGCGAGGACGTTGAGGTCGATGTCGAAATGGCGTGCGACGCCCGTCAGGACGGGTTCCTTGGCGCTGTCGCCCGCAAACAGGATCTCCAGGACGGGTCCGCCCTGCAAAGCGCCCTTGAGCGGCTCGGCCGGAGGCAGGGGCAGGAGCGCCTTGGCCAGCCTGCTTTCAAGGTCTCCGGCCACGTCTTCGAGTGCCCCGTGTTCGATGATGCGGCCCTTGGACAGCAGGGATACTGAGTCGCACACGCGCTTTACGACGTTCATTTCGTGCGTGATGATGAGCACCGTGAGCTTGAGGCGCCGGGTGAGGTCCTGGATGAGGTCCAGGATTTCGTCTGTGGTTGCCGGGTCCAGTGCGGACGTCGGTTCATCGCACAACAGGACGTCCGGGTCCGCGGCCAGGGCGCGGGCAATGCCCACGCGCTGGCGCTGGCCTCCGGAAAGCTGCGAAGGGTAGGCGCCTTCAAACCCTTCGAGGCCTACCAGGGAGAGCAGTTCTGTGACTTTCGCCCGGATCTTGTCCTTCGGCGTTCCCACCAACTCCAGGGGATGCGCAACGTTACCTGCCGCGGTGCGGGAATCCATGAGGTTGGCATGCTGGAAAACCATGCCGATCCGGCGTCGGGCTGCACGGATCTGGGAGTCCTTGACGGAACTGAGCTCAGTGCCGTCGATGCTGACGGACCCGGACGTGGGGCGATCCAGCAGGGTCAGGCAGCGGACCAGGGTGGATTTGCCGGCACCGGAGTGGCCGATGATTCCGTGGATGGAGCCTTTGGGGACGGACAGGGTGACGCCATCCAGCGCCACCACTTCCTTCTTCCCCTGGCGGTAGACCTTGCGCAGGTCAGTAACTGTGATCATTTATCCTCAGGAGGTTGGCCGCGGGCAGGGCAGGGCATAGCACAAGCGCGCTTTTGAACTTAATTATGTCAGGGCACCTGAATGTGAGTCATTTTCGTGTCATGTTCGGACCTTGGGCCCGGGAAGCGAAGGAAATTCGCCCTTACAGGACTTTTGCCGTCCAGTCAGTAGTCACGCGGGGTGGCTGTAAAACATTCCACGCCGGAAATGACCGCCGCCCATCCCGGAGGCCTATGATCCTCACCACAGGGGCTACCCAGTAGCGTTGCAGTTACCGTGGGGGCCTGTCAGAAGGCTCCGCGGGTGGCGTCCTCCGGCGGCAGTACCGGCCAGCTGCCCTCGATGACGGCCGCGGGCTTGCTCCTGCGCAGGTAGTCCTGGAAATCGGCGGCCTGCGACTGGGCCCAGTCCACCTGGAGCCGGTGCAGCTTGCTGGCGGGCATTTGGAGGGTGGGGAACTTACCGGCCATGGCGTCCAGTACCCGAAGGGTGGCCAGGGCGTCGGCAGCGGACGTGTGGGCGTTGTCCAGCCCCACTCCGTATTCCTCACACAGCGCCGTCAGCGTCCGCTTGCCCTTGCGGAACCGGTCCACCTGCTTGTTCATGATGAACGGATCAAGGACCGGAAACCGGGAAAGCTGCGGCACGCCGTAACGGGCTGATTCCGCGGCGAGGACAGTGAAGTCGTAACTGGCGTTGAAGGCAATGACCGGGGTTCCGGCGTCGAACAGTTCCTGCAGGACCTGCGCGACCTCGGCGGTGACTTCCGCGGCCGGCCTGCCGTCCTGACGCGCCATGGCGGTGGTGACCCCGTGGATATCGCTGGCTTCCGTGGGAATTTCCACCCCGGGATCCGCGAGCCATTCATGCTCCCTGACGACGTTGCCGCCACCGTCCACGACCGTAATGGATGCCGTGACGATCCGGGCGGAGCGCGAGTTCCGGCCGGTGGTTTCGAGGTCAAACGCTGCGCGGGGGAGGTTGTTCCAACTGCTCATGGGCCCACCGTACCGGCGGGCGCCGACACTGCTTTGGATTTCGACGGCGGGTTGCCCATTACTGTGGAGGGATGCGGTCGGAGTACGTGGAGGCGGTCCTGGAACTGGTGCGGATGATCCCCCCGGGCTCGGCCGTCAGTTATGGTGACATCGCCGAACTCCTGGGCACCGGCGGTCCCAGGCAGGTGGGCGCAGTGATGAGCCATCACGGCAGCAGCGTGGGTTGGTGGCGGGTGCTCCGGGCCAGTGGCGCAGCCCCGCCCGGGCACGAAACCGATGCGCTCCACCGCCACCTCAGCGAAGGTACGCCGCTGCGGGGTGACCCAGAGGGGTTCCTGCGGTCAGGTGATGCCAGCTGGCGGGTGGATTTCCGCACGGCCCGCTGGCAGCCTTCGGACGCCGACTTCGACAGGATCGAGGCCTTGGCTGCGGGACTCGCCAACGCCGTTTCGGGAAATGTCAGTGCCCGATGATGGAATGACTGGGTGACCACAACTGCCACTGCGCCCCTGCTTGCCGGTATCCGATCGGACGTACCCGCCGCAGGCCTGCAGCTCCTGCCGCCGCGCCTTGCCGCAGCCCAGGCGCCGGTGCTTTCGGCGGACCAGGCTGCAGCTGTTGCGGTACCGCAGGGCAGCGGCCCGGTGCTGGTGCCGGGCGGCCCGGGAACAGGAAAGTCAACGGTCCTGGTGGAAGCTGCCGTTCGCCGCGTGGAGCAGGATGGTGTGGATCCTGACAGGGTCCTCATCCTCGCGCCTGACCGAAAATCCGCTGACAGCCTCAGGGACAGCTTTACGGCCCGGCTGGACAGGAGTTTAGGCACGACGCCGGCACGCACCTGGGCGTCCTACGCATTTGACCTGATACGCAGGGCCAAAGCGGAGGGCGTGATCCAGCTTCCCAGGGCACCGCGTCTCCTGTCCGGCCCTGAGCAGGACCTCATTATCAAGGAACTCCTGGAAGGCCATGCCCAGCCGGGGCTGGAACTGCCATGGCCGGAGGACCTGGGTGCAGCACTGGTCACCAGGGGCTTCCGCCAGGAGGTCCGCCAGCTTTTTGACAGGGTGATTGAGTCCGGGCTGACGGCATCTGACCTTGCCGGCCTGGGCCGGCGGTGCGGCAGGCCCGACTGGATCGCTGCCGCGGCCCTCTACGCCGAGTACCGGGACGTGCTGGACCTGCGCATGCCGGAGGCTTTCGATCCCGCCGGCATCATCACCGCTGCCCGCCGGATTTTCCAGGACTCCCCGGAATTCCTTGCCGCCGAACGGGACCGGTTGCAGCTGATCATGGTTGATGACGTCCAGGAAGCCAACCCGGCCGTGTTTGAACTGCTGGCGGATATCGCTGCCGGAAAAGACTGCTTCGTGACCAGCTCTCCGGATACCGTGGTGCAGGGTTTCCGCGGGGCGCGGCCGGATCTCGTTGCTGAGCTTCCGTCCTTGCTGGCCGGCCCGGGTGGGGTGCTGCAGCGACCCCTGGCGTTCACGCACCGGCACCGTCCCGCCGTCGCAAAGGCGTGGCTGGACGTGGCAGGTCGGATTGCCCAGCGGGCAGGCGGGCAGCAGGCGCGCCGGCTGGATCCTATGCCTGGAGACGCTGTACCTGGAGACGCCGTGCCTGGAGACGCCGTGCCTGGAACTGCCACGAATCCGGAGACTGGCACGGTGGAAGCGCATCTGGTGGCTTCGCCGGTCCACGAACTCCGGTATGTTGCGCAGCGGATCCTTGAAGAACACATCCACGGACGGCGCGGCCTGGGGGAGATCGCTGTGATCGTCCGCACCGGCGGGCAGTTGGGACAGCTTCAGCGGTATCTTTCGGGGCAGGGCATTCCCGTGCGTGTTCCGGTGGCCGAATCCGCGGTGCGCGACGAAGTTGCCGTCCGGCCGCTCCTTGAGGCGTTCGGTATTGCCTTGCGGCCTGAATCGCTGACCCCTGAGATCGCCGTGGCATTGCTGACCTCCAGGATCGGTGGGGCAACACCGCTGGAATTGCGGCGGTTGCGCCAGGCGTTGCGGCGCGAGGAACTGCTGGGCGGAGGCGGCCGCTCCAGCGATGCCCTGCTGGTGGAGGCCCTGCTTGAACCCGGTGCACTGCACACTCTCGGCCTGGATGCCCGCGCAGCCCGGCGGACCGCTCGTATGATCCAGGCAGGCCGGACAGCCGTTGAGCAGCCCGGAGCCAACGCCGAAACAGTGCTGTGGGCCCTCTGGAATGCCGCAGGCCTGGCATCGTCCTGGACCGAGGCGGCCCTGGCCGGCGGTTCGAATGGTGCCCGTGCGGACCGTGACCTGGACGCCATGATGGCGTTGTTCCATATGGCGGAGCGCTACGTGGACCAGCTGCCCGGATCCGGCCCGGAACAGTTCCTGGACTACCTGCTGAACCAGGAGCTGCCCATGGACACGCTGGCAGCCAGGGCGCAGCGGGATGATGCTGTTGAACTCCTGACGCCGGCCAGTGCGGCCGGGCGGGAATGGCCGGTGGTGATGGTCGCCGGGCTGCAGGAAGGCGTGTGGCCGAACACCCGGCTTCGGGGGGAACTGCTGGGCAGCACCCTCTACGCGGACGCCGTTGAGCACGGCGTTGAATATGCCCTCCAGCGGGACCCCCTCAGCCGGGCGCGGGACATCCGCTATGACGAACTCCGGAGTTTCTCAACAGCCGTTTCGCGCGCGCAGGAACTGTTGATCTGCACCGCTGTGTCCTCCGAAGATGAGCAACCGTCCTCCTTCCTGGATTACGTGTGCCCGCTGGAATCCGGGCAGCACAGCAGGCCGCTGACGCATGTCCAGCGTCCGCTCACGCTGCGCTCGCTGGTGGCCGAGCTGCGGCAGTATGCCCAGTTGGGCCCGGCCGCGCCGGAAGAATCCTCGGAGGCTGTCAGGGTACTGTCGCATCTGGCGTTCCAGGAGCCGCCCGTACCGGGAGCGCATCCGGACAGCTGGTGGGGACTCCTGCCCTTGAGTACCTCCGAACCTGTGGTGCCGCCGGGCGGAACCGTCCATGTCTCACCGTCCAAGGTGGAGGCGGTGCAGAAATCGCCCTTGGGCTGGTTTGTCCAGGCCGCAGGCGGTGAAGCAGCAACAGACTTTGCACGAAGCCTCGGCACGCTGGTCCATGCCATTGCCCAGGACCTTCCGGACGCCACCGGAACGCGCTACGTGGAGGAACTGGTCCGGCGCTGGCCGTCCCTTGGCATGAAGGACAACTGGGAAGGAAAGCTCGATTTCAAGCGGGCTGAAACCATGGTGCGGAAACTGGCCGAGTACGTCCTTGTATCGCGGAGCGAAGGGCGTACCCTGCTCGGCGTCGAGCAGGATTTCTCCGTTGAGCTGACGGATGTCCCGGTGAAGGCCGGCGCCGTTGAAGGGGACAGCGGCTTCCGCCACGCCGTGCTGCGCGGCCAAGTGGACCGCCTGGAGATCGACTCCCAGGGCCGGCTGGTGGTAGTGGACCTCAAGACCGGCAAGAGCCAGCCGGGCAAGGCAGACGTCGCCCGGCATCCCCAACTGGGCGCTTACCAGGCTGCAGTCCTGGCAGGCGGCTTTGCTGCGCCCACGGAGGATCCAGGCAGCGGCGGCGCAGTCCTGGCGCAGCTGGGCACCACGGCCAAAGGGTTGTCCACCCAACACCAGGAACCGGTCCCGGAGGATGGGAACTGGGCCGTGGACATGGTCAATGAGGCCGCGGTGGTGATGTCCGGCAGTGAGTTCGAGGCCCGGCACGATCCTTCCAAGGGCAGCTTCGGGGGACACGGCTGCAGGCTTCCCGAGGTGTGTCCGCTGTGTGCCCGGGGAAGGCAGGTGACGGAATGACGACGTCAGACCTTACGTCAGTGCCGGCGCTGCAGAATGGGGCGCAAGGGAGTGCGGCGGACGCTCCTCCCGGGGAACTGCCGCTGCCCCGTTTTACGCCTGCGGAGTTATCTGCCCTGCTGGGTGAGAAGAACGTTCCCACGGAAGAGCAGTCGGGGATTATTTCCTCCTCACTGGAACCGCGGCTGGTCATTGCCGGCGCAGGCTCCGGAAAGACTGCCACCATGGCAGACCGCGTCGTCTGGCTCGTGGCCAATGGCTGGTGCCGCCCGGAGGAAGTGCTGGGGGTGACCTTTACGCGCAAGGCTGCCGGAGAGCTGGCCAGCCGGATCCGCGCCAAGCTCGCCGCACTGCAGCGGGTCGCCGCGGAAGACGCCGGACACGGACTTTTTCCCGCCGGGCTGCTTGACGCTGACGGTCTTGAGCCCAAGGTGTCCACCTACCACTCGTACGCCAGCAGCATTGTCTCGGACCACGGGCTGCGGCTCGGGGTGGAACGGGACGTGGTGCTGTTGGGTGCCGCCCAGGCCTGGCAGCTCGCCAGCGAAGTCGTGGAAGCGTTCGACGGCGAGTACTCGCACTTCACCGCTGCCAAGTCCACGCTGGTCAGCGCCGTCATCCAGCTTGCGGGGGAGTGCTCCGAACATCTCCAGGAGCCGCGGGAGGTGGAGCAGTGGATCCTGCAACGCGTGGCTGAATTCGACGGCCTGCCCTTTAGCGCACAGGCGAAGAAGAATCCCACGCAGGCGGCGCAGACCATTGCCCGCCGCCTGCGGACCCGCGCCAGCGTGGCGGACATGGTGGCACGGTACAACGCGGCCAAGCGGAACCGTGGAGCTCTGGACTTCGGTGATCTTGTGGCCTTGGCCGCCCGGGTTGCGCAGGAGGTGCCACAGGCAGGGGATTTCGAACGGAAACGCTACAAGGTGGTCCTGCTGGACGAGTTCCAGGACACCTCCCACGCCCAGCTGGTGCTGTTTTCGCGGTTGTTTGGGGCAGGGCACGCCGTCACGGCCGTGGGGGATCCCAACCAGTCGATTTATGGCTTCCGGGGCGCGTCCGCGGGCCAGCTGTTCCACTTCGTCCAGGAGTTTCCGGTACGCCGGTCAGATGGCGGACTCGCGCCGGCGCCTACCTCGTACCTCACCACGGCGTGGCGGAACGGCCGCAACATCCTGGCGGCGGCCAATGCGATCGCTGCTCCGCTGAGTGGGGGCCCCGCTGTCCGGCAAGCCACGGCGGAGTCGTCCACAATAGCCCGGCCCAATGCCGCCCAGCCCACGGTACCGTCGCTGCAACCCAGCCCGTTCGCCGTCGAGGGCCGTGTTGTGCTTGGCCGGTTTGGCTCGGACGAGGACGAGGCCACAGCGCTCGCAGAGGATGTCCTCCGGTACAAGGTCACGGACTTTGACGGATCCGTGGATCCGGAACCTCCGGCAATTGCGGTGCTCTGCCGCCGGCGGGCACAAATGGAATGCATCGGGAAGGCCTTCGAGGCCCGCGGCATCGCCTACGAGATCGTTGGGCTGGGCGGGCTGCTGGACACCCCGGAGATCATTGACCTCGTCTCCACGCTCCGTGTCCTGGCCGATCCGGGCCGTTCGGATTCGCTCATGAGGCTGCTGGCCGGTGCCAGGTGGCGGATCGGTCCTGCAGACCTGATGGCCTTCCGCGACTGGTCCTCATTCCTGGCCCACCGCCGGGAGCAGCAACGGCGCGGGCCGGGGGAAGGCAGCACGGGCGGAGGGGATGACGCCGGCAGTGCCGGGCCATTGGAGAGCGACATCTCGGACGGATCCAGCCTCGTGGAAGCCCTCGACTGGCTGCCGCAGGAAGGCTGGGTATCCGGCCAGGGGCGTTCGCTGACCCCCGAAGCACGGGAACGGCTGGCACGGTTGTCCAACGAGCTGCGCCAGCTCCGGCGGCACCTGGGCGATGACCTCACCACGCTGCTTGGTGAAGTGGAACGCGCCATGCTGCTGGACATCGAGGTGGCCGCGAAACCAGGCATCACCATCCACCAGGCACGCCGCAACCTTGACGCGTTCCAGGACGCCGCTGCCGGTTTCCTGCAGACGGCCCAGCGGGTGGACATCCTGGCGTTCCTTTCCTGGCTAGAAGCCGCCGCGGCCGAGGAAAACGGACTGGACGGGGCGCCGTCGGAAGTTAATCACGAGGCAGTACAGCTGTTGACGGTCCATGCCTCCAAAGGCCTGGAATGGGACGTGGTCTTTGTCCCCGGCCTCAACGCGGGGGCTTTCCCCAGCGATCGGGATTCGCGGTGGAGCAGCGGCTCTGCGGCGCTGCCGTGGCCGTTGCGTGGCGACCGCGCCGACCTCCCGCAGTGGGACCTGGACCAGCCGGACCAAAAGGGCTGGCTGGATTCCGAGGCAATGTTCAAGGCTGACGTCCAGGCCCATGCCGAGGCGGAGGAACGCCGTCTGGCCTACGTTGCCTACACCCGGGCCAAGCATGTGCTGTGGCTTTCCAGTGCCGCGTGGGTGGGTTCGCGCTCCGGGCGTGCGGAAATGTCACGCTTCCTGGCGGAGTTGGAGCCCCTGGTTGAAAACGGCGCGGCTTCGGTGCACCGCTGGTCGGTGGAGGAGGGCTCCCTCCCGGACGAAAGTCCGCTGACCCGCGACATTGAAACGGCGCAATGGCCCTACGATCCCCTGGAAGGCCCGGTTGATCCGCGGACCGGAAAACGGCTCCGGCTGTTCCGCGGACGCCGTGATGCCATGGAAGCCGCGGCAGAAGCCGTTCGCCGGGGGCCCGCCTCAGGAGACTTGCTGGCCGGTGGGCCCAAGCCAGGGGAACCATCGCTCGGCAGCCCGGCCGCCGCGCTTCGGGGCAACGCCGCGCGCTGGGCGGAGGAGGCTGCCCTGCTGCTGGAACGGCGTTCCGCCGATGACCGCAGCCGCCTCATCCACCTCCCGGCCCACATTTCCGCCTCCACGCTGGTGGAACTGGGTGAAGATTCCGACGCCGTCCTGGCGCGGCTGAGGAGGCCCGTTCCCCGGGAGCCCGGAATGTCGGCCCGGAAGGGTACCGCTTTCCACTCCTGGGTGGAGGAGCACTTCGGCAGCGCGGGCATGCTGGACCTTGGGGAAACGCCGTGGGCCGACGGCGACGTTGACGCCGGGCTTGGCCTGGAGGAGCTCCAGGCCGCGTTCCTGCGCTCCGAATGGGCGGGGAGGGTTCCCACCCACGTGGAAGTGCCGTTGGAAACCCGGGTGGGTCCCGTCGTCGTTCGCGGACGGGTTGATGCTGTCTTCCGGGATGCCTCGGGCCGCTGGGAACTTGTCGACTGGAAAACAGGCCGAAGGCCGTCCCCGCAGCACCTGAAAAACAAGGCGGTCCAGCTTGCCGTGTACCGTCTGGCATGGTCGCGGCTCCAGGGCGTACCGTTGGAGGACGTCAGTGCGGCGTTCTTCTACGTTGCCGATGACGCGGTGGTCCGGCCGCACGATCTGGGGACGGCGGCGGAACTCGAAGGCATCCTGGCGGAGGCTTTCGGCCCGGGGGATTAGCTGGTTGCGGCAGGTCCGCCGGGGACGATGCTGATGGCCGCCGTTGAGGTGTCCTCGGCCGGTGAACGCTTTGCTTGGCTCGAATCCGTAGCCCCGTCAGCCGGAGCCCCGTCAGCCGGAGCCTCATCATCAGGAATCGGCATCACGTGCACTGCTGGAAGGGGAGTGGCGGCCACCGGTGCAACAGTGACGGCGGCGACTTTCCCGGAAGGTTCCAAATTCAGCGGTTTGGAATCGGACGGTTCCGGGCGCACCGACTCCCTGCCGCCGTCGTCCGCTCCAGTGTCTTCTCCGGTGGCTTGCTTGGCTTCCTTTACGGCGTCCTTGCCGACAGCCGCGGCAGGCAACGGTTCAACACCGATCGGCTGGCCGCCGTGTTCGGTGATGTCGTCCGCAAGTGTCTTCAGCATGTCCTCGGCCTCGGTAGTCATGGCGGGATCCCCGGACGCCACGGCCTTGACCAGGTACTGGGCAAGGGCGAATTCGGCGGACAGCGCAGCCCGGCGCAGAAGGTGGGGGTCGGGCACGTCGCGGCGGGCGTAGGTGTAGCTGTTGAGCACTGTCTCGATGAAGTCCTGCTCGTTGGAGGCCACGAGCCAGGCGAAATCGTCGGCGGGATCGCCGATCCGCAGGTCGGTCCAGCCGGTGACGGCGGTGACGCGGTCATTGTCGATCAGCAGGTTGTCTTCATGGAGGTCGCCGTGCACCACAGACGGGTTGAAGCGCCACAGGGACACGTCCTCGAGCGCATGTTCCCAGCGCAGCAGCAGGACGCCGGGAATCTTGCCGGTGGTGGCGGCCTGGTCCAGTTCGTTCAGCCGCCGTTGCCGGAACTCGTTGGGGGTGTAGCTGGGCAGGTCCGCGTTGTTGACTAGCGACTGCGGAAGGTCGTGGATGGCAGCCAGCGTGGATCCGACTTCGCGTGCCAGCGCGCCCTTGCCCGAGGTCAGGTCCTCCACGGTCCGCGTGGTGCCGTTGAGGTGTGAGTAGACGAAGGTGCTGAGCGCGCCGAGGCGCACCTTCCCGGCCACCGTGGGCATGAGGAACGGGAGTTCGGCGCGGATGGCAGGAGCGAAGGCGCGGAGCACCAGGAACTCGGTCTCGAGGCGGGCGCTGGCCTCGGGATGCCGCGGTGAGCGGACCTTCCAGCGCTTCCCCTCGGAGTCCAGCAGGAGCGCGGAATCGAAGTCGGCGGCGTCGTCGGGCGCGGCGCTGACAGCGGTGGGCGTCAGCCCCGGAACCGCTGCGGTGGCCACTGCTGCCAGTTCGATAGGTTTTCTTCTCACCGTTCCACGGTAGATTGGCTGGCCCCCAAGTTACTGAGGTGCGACGGCGAGTCTCAAGATCCGCGCCAAAAGTCGCCTCGAATCCGGGCCGGGGACAGCCGCTGCGGGAATGTGAATTGTCGGTGCGAGTCAGTACGGTGGAGGCATGAGTCGAACAGAGTCTGCGGCGCCCTTCCAGGCGCCGGCGGCGCAGCAAGTGAGTGCCAGCCACCTGGTGGAAACAGTGCTTCCCGTGCCGCCGGCGCTCATCAACCGTGGATCCGTTGAGCGTATGAAGCCGGGCATGGCCGCGGAGACCGCCATGCGGCCGGGAGCCCTGGCCATGGTCCTGGCGGGCAGGGATGCTCTGGTCTCTGCTGACGGCCTGCTCCTGTTACCTGCACCGGAGCTGCTGGCGCGGCTCTCGGACGCCGGCCTTCCCGCGCAATACCTCATTTACCTCGGCTCTGCCGTTGAGGGGGCTGACATACCTGCCGGGACTGAGATTGTCCTTGTTGTGGTGCCAACCGCCTTGCCTGCGGAGTTCACGGGGGCGCCGGGGGATTCGGAATGGCTCGGCTTCCGCGCGGTTGCTGCGCGGCTGAACGCATTGCACGCCGCCCTGTTCGTGGAGGCCAGCGCCATTGCCAACTGGCATGCCGGGCACACCCATTGTCCGCGCTGCGGCACGCCCACCAATGTTGAAGCGGGCGGATGGGTCCGCCGTTGTCCGGCGGATAATTCAGAGCACTACCCGCGTACCGATCCTGCGATCATCGTCACTGTGGTGGGGCCGGACGGCCGGCTGCTCCTGGGCGGCGGTGGAGCCATGGACAACAAAATGCACTCCACCCTTGCCGGATTCGTTGAACCGGGGGAGTCCCTGGAACAGGCCGTTGTTCGGGAAATCCGGGAGGAAGTGGGAGTCCGGGTCACCGCCTGCCAGTACCTTGGCTCCCAGCCGTGGCCGTTTCCGGCATCATTGATGTTGGGGTTTACCGCAGCCACGGAGGATCCCATAGCAACTCCCGACGGCGTGGAGGTCACCCGGGCCCGTTGGTTCACCCGTGCGGAACTCCAGTCCGCCGTGCTTTCCGGGGAGATCATCATCCCTTCCAGGCTTTCCATTGCCAGGGCCCTTATTGAGCACTGGTATGGCGGCCCGGTTCAGGAACCGGCCGCCGTCGTGTGAGCGGCGCCCCGCAGGACGGCACCATCCCATCCATCCCCGCACCGACAGCAGAGCAGCAGAGTGACCACAGAGAGCATTGACAGTACCGCCTCCCTCGAGGAACGCATCCTTGGCGGGCTCGACGCCGAGCAGCGGGAAGTTGCCACCACGTTGCGTGGCCCGCTCTGCGTCCTGGCCGGCGCCGGAACGGGGAAGACCCGCGCCATCACGCACCGCATCGCGTATGGTGTGCACTCCGGCGTGCTGTCCCCGCAACGGCTGCTGGCCGTGACGTTCACGGCACGGGCCGCAGCGGAAATGCGGAGCCGGCTGCGGGACCTTGGCGTGGGCAACGTCCAGGCCCGGACGTTCCATGCCGCAGCCTTGCGGCAGCTCCAGTTTTTCTGGCCGCAGGCCGTGGGCGGCCAGTTGCCCAACCTGTTGGACCACAAGGCCCCCGTGATTGCCGAGGCCGCCCGCCGGCTCAGGCTCACCACGGACCGCGCGTCCATCCGCGACCTCGCTTCGGAGATCGAGTGGGCCAAGGTATCAATGCTCACTCCGGCGAACTACCTTGAGAAAGCCCAGGACCGCGGCACCCCTGGCGGGTTCGACCTCACCGCCGTGGCCCGGGTCTTCCAGGCTTACGAGGACGTCAAAACGGACCGCAACATCATCGACTTCGAGGACGTTTTGCTGATTACTGTCGGCATACTCCAGGAAGATGCCAAGGTAGCGGCCACGGTGCGGGAGCAGTACCGCCATTTTGTGGTGGATGAATACCAGGACGTTTCTCCGCTGCAACAGCGCCTGCTGGACCTGTGGCTCGGCGGACGGGACGAACTCTGCGTCGTGGGAGACGCCTCGCAGACCATCTACTCGTTTACCGGCGCTTCTCCGCAGCACCTGCTGGGCTTCAAAACCAAATATCCGGATGCCGCCGTCGTCAAGCTGATCCGCGACTACCGGTCAACGCCCCAGGTGGTGAAGCTGGCCAACAACCTCCTGGCCGGCCGGCGCAGCGGTGGCCCGGTGGCTGATGCCGCCTGGGCCACACCCCTGCAGCTGGTGGCGCAGCGCCCGCAGGGGCCGGAGCCAAAGTTCATGGAGTGCACTGACGATGAGGCCGAGGCCGCCGCCGTGGCACAAAAGATCCAGGCACTGCTCGACGCCGGTACCCTCGCCAGCGAGATCGCCGTCCTGTTCCGGACCAACGGGCAGTCAGCCGCTTATGAGCAGGCGTTGGCATCTGCCGGGATTGGCTACCAGCTGCGCGGCGGCGAGCGTTTCTTTGCCCGCAAGGAAGTCCGGGACGCCATCCTGCAGCTTCGCGCTGCCACGCGTGCTGTTGCCGAATCCGGGGCGCCCGAACCCCTGGGCCAGCTGGTCCGGGACATTGTGGCTTCACTGGGCTACACGGACGCAGCACCCCACAGCGGAGGGGCCTCCCGGGAGCGGTGGGAGTCGCTGGCTGCACTGGTTGCGCTGGCGGATGAACTGGTGCTGGCACGCGGCCCGGAGTTCGGACTGGCGGATTTCGTCAACGAACTGCAGGAACGCTCGCTCGCCCAGCATGCGCCCACCGTCCAGGGCGTCACCCTGGCCTCGCTGCACGCCGCCAAGGGACTCGAATGGGACGCGGTTTTCCTGGTGGGACTGAGCGAGGGCTTGATGCCCATCTCTTTCGCGGACACGCCGGAGAGCGTAGATGAGGAACGCCGGCTGCTCTATGTGGGAATCACCAGGGCGCGGGAGTTCCTGTCGCTTTCCTGGTCCACCGCGCGAACGCCCGGCGGCAGGGCCAACCGGAAGCCTTCCCGGTTCCTGGACGGGCTCCGTCCCGACTCCGTAGCCGGCAGTTCAGCGCGTTCCCTGCCTCAGGTACCGCGGCGCAAGGCGGCGGCGCCGGCCATGTGCCGCGTGTGCGGCAGCATGCTGGCCACCGGCGCGGAGCGGAAGGTAGGCCGGTGCAGCCAGTGTCCGCCCAGCTACGAGGAACAGACTTTTGATGACCTGCGGCAGTGGCGGAAGGCCACTGCCCTGGCTGCGGACGTGCCGGCGTTCGTGGTGTTCACGGACGCCACCCTGACTGCCATCGCAGAGGCCAAGCCCACCAGTGTTGAGCAACTTGCCACTCTGCCCGGAGTTGGCCCGTCCAAGCTGGAAAAATACGGCCAGGCAGTGCTGGACATCCTGGCTGAAAGCACTGCGGAGTGAGCCCGCGCAGGGGAGCGGCGCCGGCGGGGGATACCCTGCGGACCCTTGAGGATGGTGCCGCGGTGGTGGTGCGCCGGTCGTCGCGGCGAACGCGCACAGTGGCCGCGTTTTGGGAAGACGGCCAGGCAGTGGTTGCCATTCCTGCACATTTCAACAGGACTCAGGAAACCGAGTGGGTTACCCGGATGGTGGAGAAACTCCATCGGCAGGGAAGGAAGCCCACCTCGGGCAAAGGTTCGCGCCGGGCACCCAACGATGCTGCCCTGGCTGAACACGCAGCCGGACTGTCACAGGCCTATCTGGGCGGGCGGGCAGTTCCAACGTCCGTGCGCTGGGTACGGAACCAGAATTCACGCTGGGGTTCCGCCACTCCATCGGAGGGGACCATCCGCCTCTCGCACAAGCTCCAGCCCATGCCGCAGTGGGTGATCGACTACGTCCTGCTGCATGAATTGGCGCACCTGCTGGTTGCCGGCCATAACGCGGCGTTCTGGAAACTGCTGGAAGCCTACCCCCACACCGAACGAGCCAAGGCCTTCCTGGAAGGCGTCTCTTTCGCTACGGCGCGCGGCATGGACCAGGCGACGGCCGAAGGAGAAACCGAGGACGGGCCCACCGAAGGCGGGCCCGTCCAGGACAGAGATTGCGGGGCCGGTTAGGGCTTTCCGCCAGCGGGACCTTCTCCGGAGTCGTCCGTCCCGGTTCCGCCGTCGCCTTCGGCAGTATTTCCATTGTCGTCAGGGGTACCGTCCTGGCCCCCGGTGCTGCTGTCCGGCTGCGGCGTATCAAAGCCGCCGCTCAGCAGTTTCTGCAGGGCATCGTCGACCTCGGTATCGCTGGCCTCGGCCAGGGCGCGCCGCGAGCTGAAGCCCTTGGGGTCGTCGAGGTCTTCAGCAGTGGGGAGGAGGTCCGGGTGGTGCCAGATGGCATCCCGGCCTTCGATTCCGCGTTCTTCCTTGAGGGTTGCCCACAGGGTGGCGGCCTCGCGAAGGCGGCGGGGGCGCAGTTCGAGGCCAACCAGTGACGCGAAGGCATGTTCGGCCGGGCCGCCGGTTGCGCGGCGGCGGCGCACAGTTTCACGCAGGGCTGCGGAGGAGGGCAGGACGTTTTCGGTAGCCGCGGCAGTGAGCTCGTCCACCCAGCCTTCCACCAGCGCCAGTGCGGTCTCCAGCTTTTCCAGTGCCTGTTCCTGCGCCGGGGTGCGCTGGGGCATAAAGACGCCCTGGCTCAGTGCCTCCTGGATGCCTTCGGGGTTTCCCGGGTCCAGGTCGCGGGCCAGCTCTTCGATGCGGGACATGTCGATGTGGATCCCGCGGGCATAGGCCTCGATGGCACCCAGCAGGTGGCCCCGGAGCCATGGCACCTGGACGAACAACCTGGCGTGCGCGGCTTCGCGGACAGCCAGGAACAGGCGGATGTCGTTCTCGGGAATGCTCAGCCCTGCACCGAATTTGGCCACGTTCGAGGGCAGCAGCGCCATTTCCAGGTCTGCCAGTGGAACGCCGATGTCCGTGGAGCTGACGACCTCAGCGGAGAGCGCGCCAATGGCCTGGCCCAGCTGCATGCCGAAGATGGCGCCGCCCATGTTTTGCAGCATGGAGGAGGCGCCGCCCATCATGGACTTCATTTCCTCGGGCATCTGTTGGGTCATGGCCGACGACAGGGCGTTGGCGATGCTGTTGGCCACGGGCTCAGTGAGCCGCTTCCAGGTGCCAAGGGTTGCTTCCACCCATTCGGCCCGGGACCACGCCCGGCCGATCAGTCCGGTGGCAGGCAGCCCGGTAACCTGATCCAGCCACAATTCGGCAAGCCGCAGGGCCTCGTCCACCTCGCGCGATTGCTGGGAAGTAACGGATGGGTCCGAGCCAGTGGCGGCCACTCGGCGGGCATTCTCATGCGCAAGCTGCCAGTTGACGGGGCCCTCCGACGGGGCGCTCATCATGGCCTGTACCTGGGAGAACATCTGGGCCAGGAGGTTGGGGTCGTCCGGCAGTCCTGCAGCGCGGGCGATCTCCGCGGCGTCGATGTTCTCCATGCCTTTACCGCCCATCAGGTTCTGCAGCATTTCTGCCAGCGGATCCTTGGGCTTGTCATCACCGTCAGATGGATTGAGGGGGTTGGAGGTCATGGTCCTGCCGATCCTAGAGGTGCCTGTTGATCATCTTCACGGTACCCCGCAGCCGGTACCGCTGTCTGTGGAAATGCAGCCCGTTCGCTGATGGCAAAGAACGAAGCGGTCCGAGCACGTACGCTTGACGCGGAAGTAGAACGTTGCCGGGCAGTACCCGAGGCACGGGATGGTCCTGCCGCCGTCGGCTGGCCCTGCGGCGAAGAGAGGTAATGGCATGACGATCACGCGTGGAGACCACCCCGGAGGGGAGCCCACTGAAGGCACGGGCGGCCCCGGCGGCCATGGACGCCGCAGGGCGGCATCACCGGCCGGCCCCACCCACGGAAACGGTCCGGCGTCCGTCAGGGATCGGGGATTTGCCGCCATGCTGATGTCCGGCCTGGTGGCGCTGGTGCTGGGCATCGCCGTCGGCACCTTGCCGGTTCCCTACGTCGTGGAGTCGCCCGGACCAACCTTCAACACGCTGGCCACGGACGGCGGCAGTCCCGTGATCAGCGTCAGCGGACATGAGTCCTTCCCGGCTGACGGCAGGCTGGATCTCACCACTGTGTATGTGGACGGCGGCCCCAACGGCCCGGTGTCTGTCCTTGGAGCGTTTTCGGCCTGGCTGGATCCCAACAAGGCCGTGTACCCCGAGGAACTGATCTATCCCACGGAGGTGACCAGCGAGGAATCCGAGCAGGAAAGTGCCGCAGCCATGGCATCTTCCCAGGAGAATGCCGTCGCTGCCGCCTTGAACGAGCTCCGGATTCCGTTTGAACAGCAGTTGCAGGCGGCAGGGTTCTCCGACGGTTCACCGTCCGCCGGCAAGCTGGAGGAGGACGATGTCTTCCTGAGTATCAACGGGAAAGACGTGACGTCACTTCCGGTCATTCAGGAGGAGCTCGCCGCAGGAGCCGGCGCCGAGGCAACCCTCGTCGTCGAACGGGACGGCAGTCCTGTCACGGTGGCCGTCACGCCTGTTAAGAACGACGCCGGCAATTACGTTTTGGGTGTGCTGCTCAAGTACCGCTATACCTTCCCGGTCTCGGTCACCATTTCGCTGGAGCGTGTGGGTGGGCCCAGCGCCGGGCTGATGTTCGCCCTCGGCATCGTGGACACCATCACGCCCGGCAGCCTGACCGGTGGAAAACATATCGCCGGTACCGGCACGATTACCCCGGAAGGCAAGGTTGGCTCGATCGGCGGCATCGGCCAAAAGATGATCGGTGCGAAGGCCAGCGGGGCAACCATGTTCCTTGCTCCCGCCGGAAACTGCGATGAAGCGGCCGGGCAGATCCCTGCAGGGCTCCAGGTGGTCAGGGTGGAAACGCTGAAGGACGCGCGGCAGGCAGTTGAAGCGGCCGCCTCGGGCACCGGTGTGGAGAATTTGCCTTCCTGCGCCAGCAACTAGACTGGGGCCGGAACTATGCTGTGCCGCCGCTCGTGCCATTGATGACGGCTGTTGCCCTTCCCCGATGTACCGGCAGTCAGCGGTTGTTCCACCGCACGCTCAACTGTAAATAGACAACCAGCTATGAGGTATCGAGTTTGTCCCGTCCTGCTGCAACACCCCCGCCCGGAAGACCCGCTGCCAGACGCGGCGCACTGACGCCCACGCTGATTGTCGTTGCCGTCATCGTCGTCGGTTTTATCTTCTTCGCCAACGTCTGGACCGACGTCCTGTGGTACCGCCAGTTGGGCTTCGTGGAAGTCTTCCTGACTCAGAACCTGGCCCGGATCGGCATCTTCGCGACCGGCTTTGCGCTGATGTTCACCGCTGTCTTCTTCGCGGTCCGGATCGCCTACCGTTCCCGCCCGGTGTATGCCCCGGATTCGGAGGTACGGGACAGCCTCAACCGCTACCAGGCACAGCTTGAGCCGGTCCGCCGGGTAGTCATGCTCGGTGTGCCCATCGTTTTTGGCCTGTTCGCCGGCAGTGCCGCCGCCAGCCAATGGCAGCGCGTCCTGCTGTTCTTCAACCAGGAACCGTTCGGCAAGACCGATCCTGAGTTCAACATGGACATCAGCTTCTACCTCATGACGCTGCCGTTCTTTGGCTTTATTACCGGGTTCCTGATCAGTGTTGTGGTCGTGGCCGGCATCGCCGGGCTGCTCACGCACTACCTGTATGGCAGCATCCGGCTGATGGAACGCGGGGTCTTCACCAGCCGCGCAGCCCAGATCCACATCGCAGTGGCCGGCGCCGCTTTCCTGGTGCTCCTGGGCATCAATTTCTGGCTGGACCGGTTTGCCACGGTGCAGGGCAACAGCGGTAAATGGGCAGGTGCGTTGTACACCGACGTCCACGCCGTGATTCCCACCAAGGCCATCCTGGCAGTGGCAGCCATCCTTGTTGCCGTGCTGTTCATCGTTGCGGCCGTGATCGGCAAGTGGCGCCTTCCCATCATCGGAACGGCAATGCTGATCATCACGTCCATCCTGGCAGGCGGCGTGTACCCGTGGGTCATCCAGCAGTTCCAGGTGACGCCGTCTGAGCAGACGCTCGAAGAGAAATACATTGGCCGAAACATCGAGATGACGCGGGCCGCGTACGGCCTGGACCAGATCCAGGTGGAGCGCTATAACGCCACCACCACCGCCGAATCGGGTGCCTTGGCGCAGGACGCACAGACCACGGCGAACATCCGCCTCCTGGACCCGAACCTGATCTCAGATGCCTTCAGCCAGTTGGAGCAGTACCGCCCGTACTACGACTTCCCCGAAGCGCTGAACGTGGACCGCTATGAAGTGGACGGCAAGGTCCAGGACACCGTCATCGCTGTCCGTGAGCTCAATACTGCCGGGCTGGGCACTACGTCCTGGCTGAACCAGCACGTGGTCTACACCCACGGCTATGGTGTGGTGGCTGCCAAGGGCAACAAGTTCACCGCTGACGGCAAGCCTGATTTCCTGCAGTCCGGGATCCCCACGAACGGCGTGCTGGGCAACGATTCCACGTACCAGCCGCGCGTTTATTTCGGCGAAAACACCACTGACTACTCGGTGGTTGGCGCACCTGAAGGGGCCCCCAACCGTGAGCAGGACCGGCCCTCCGGTGAAGCAGGCCAGCAGGACACCCAGTACACCTTCACCGGTGACGGTGGCCCGAACGTCGGCAGCTTCTTCAACAAGGTCCTCTATGCGATCAAGTTCCAGTCCACTGACCTGTTGCTCTCCGACGGCGTGAACCCGGAATCGCAGATTCTTTATGACCGCACGCCCCGCGAACGCGTAGAAAAGGTAGCCCCGTACCTCACGGTGGATGGAAACGCCTACCCGGCGATCGTTGACGGCCGCATCAAGTGGATCGTGGATGGCTACACCACCAGCCAATACTTCCCGTATTCGGAGCAGGCCCAGCTTTCCGCGGCCACTGCAGACTCGCAGACCACGGCCGGCCGGAGTGCGGCACTTCCCAACAGCACCGTTAACTACATCAGGAATTCGGTCAAGGCCACGGTGGATGCCTACGACGGCACTGTGGAACTCTTTGCCTGGGATGACCAGGATCCCGTCCTGAAGGCCTGGCAGAACGTTTTCCCGACCAGCGTCAAGCCTTATTCCGAGATGACGGCGGACGTCATGAGCCATGTCCGCTACCCGGAAGACCTGTTCAAGGTCCAGCGTGAGCTGCTTGGCAAGTACCACGTGACGGACCCGGTCAGCCTGTTTAAGGGCGACGACGTCTGGAGCGTTCCTGCCGATCCCACCGTGGAGAGCACTCCCCAGAACCCGATTAAGCAGCCGCCGTTCTACATGTCGCTGCAGATGCCGGACCAGGAGGCTCCTGCGTTCCAGCTGACTTCCGGCTTTATCCCGCAGACCGGCGGGGAGGGCAGCGCCCGGAACATCCTTTACGGGTTCCTTGCAGCGGACTCCGACGCCGGCAGGGAGGCGGGCGTCAAGGCGGAGGGCTATGGCAAGCTGCGGCTGCTGCAGATCCCGCCGGAAACCCAGGTGCCCGGTCCGGGCCAGGCGCAGAACAAGTTCAACTCCGATCCCACTGTTTCCCAGGCGCTGAACCTGTTGCGCCAGGGTGCTTCGGATGTACTGAACGGCAACCTGCTGACCCTGCCTGTTGGTGGCGGATTCCTGTACGTCCAGCCCGTATACCTGCAGTCCACGGGTGAGACGTCCTACCCCACGCTGCAGCGCGTGCTGGTGGCGTTCGGCGACAAGATCGGATTCGCCCCGACCCTGGATGAGGCCCTCAACCAGCTCTTCGGCGGTGACTCCGGCGCGGCCGCCGGTGACTCGGACAACAACGGCCAGACACCTGCTGATCCTTCGGCACCGGGTGGAGCGACTGATGATGCCCGGGCAGACCTGAAGGTGGCGCTGGAAGAAGCAAACGCAGCCATCCAGGCCGGACAGACGGCACTGGCCGGTGGTGACTTCGCAGCTTACGGCGAACAGCAGAAGCGGCTTTCGGAGGCCCTGACACGTGCCCTCGAGGCCGAAGCCAGGCTGGAAGCAGCAGCTGCCGAGGAAGCCCCCGCGGCTCCCGCAGCATCGCCTACAGCCACGCCCACGCCCACGGAAAGTGCGCCAGCCGGAAGCTGACCGCATACTCCCTGCAGCACACGGATCGCGGCGGCCCCGACAATCAGCTACTGACTGGCGGGGCCGCCGTCGTACGTTCAAGGGGTCTCGCCAGGCCGCGCGCAGAGACGGAGATCACGACGTTTCGATTTGGCCCTCCCTTTACCTGTTGGTAGAGTTGTTTGTGCGACGCGGGGTGGAGCAGTTCGGTAGCTCGCTGGGCTCATAACCCAGAGGTCACAGGTTCAAATCCTGTCCCCGCAACTGAAGGAAAAGGCCTGGAAACTGGAAACAGCTTCCAGGCCTTTTTGTTGTCCGCCTTGGAAGGTGGTCGAATCTGCCCAGGAGCAGCACGTGGTCAGGCGGACCGCGAAACTAGGGTAGTGTTGTTCGAGCGACGCGGGGTGGAGCAGTTCGGTAGCTCGCTGGGCTCATAACCCAGAGGTCACAGGTTCAAATCCTGTCCCCGCAACAAGAATGAATGGTCCTGTCAGGCATTACGCCCGGCGGGGCCATTCTTTTAGCCCATCACCGGCTTCCTAGTATTCTCATTGGCAGGGACCCGCCCGGTTAGCAGCTTGGTGGGCCGTTCTTGAGAGGAATGCTTTGATGTCCACACCCGCGAAGAAGCCGGGCACCCTGAGCAGCAAATCCACATCCGGCCGCAGGTCCCGGCTCTATTGGGGCGTGCCCGCTGTGCTCGCGGCACTGGTCCTGCTGGTCCTGCTTGCAAAGTGGCTGGTCGGCCTGGACGCCGTGGCTGCGTTCCTGCGCGACTACCCCGGTCACAGCAACCTTCCTGAAGGTGCTCCGGTGGGGTTCCCGGCCTGGCTGGGCTGGCAGCATTTCCTGAATGGCTTCTTCCTGCTGCTGATCATCCGCTCAGGATGGCAGGTCCGGACCACCACACGCCCCAGCGGCCGGTGGACCCGTAACAACAGGGGATTCCTGCGGACCAAGCGGCCACCCACCACGATCACCCTCGAGCTGTGGTTCCACCTGCTTCTGGACGCCCTCTGGATCATCAACGGCGTGGTTTTCGCGATCCTTCTGTTCGCCACGGGCCAGTGGATGAGGATTGTCCCCACCAGCTGGGACGTGTTCCCCAACGCCTTGTCAGCTGCTTTGCAGTATGCGTCCCTGAACTGGCCCACGGAGAACGGCTGGATCAATTACAACGCCCTGCAGCTCCTGGCGTACTTCGTAACAGTCTTCATCGCCGCCCCGCTCGCGTTCATCACCGGCCTGCGGATGTCAGCGGCATGGCCGGCTAGCGCCAAGAGCCTGAACAAGGCCTACCCCATTGAACTTGCACGCGCCATCCACTTCCCGGTGATGATCTACTTCGTGGCGTTCATCGTGGTCCACGTCTTCCTCGTCCTGGCCACCGGAGCCCTCCGGAACCTCAACCACATGTACGCCGGCACGGACGGCGAGGGCTGGCTGGGCTTCTGGTTGTTCCTTGCGTCAGTGGCTGCGATGGCGGCTGCATGGTTCCTCGCCCGGCCGATTTTCCTGCGCCCGATTGCCTCGCTGATGGGCAAGGTCAGCCGCTAACGGAGCGCGGGAACCAGCCGCTAGGGGAGCGCGGCAAAGGACTACCGCACCTGCACAAAAAAGAGGATCGGGATTCGTAACGAATCCCGATCCTCTTTTATGCATCTGTGCCGTGTACGGCCCCTGCAGGCTTAGAGCTTGTCGAAGTCTGCTTCGTCAACGGTTGAGCCGCTGGCCTGCGCCGCGCCGGCGGTCCCGGAGGCTCCGATGGCCGGCTTGGCTCCGCCGTTCTTCAGGGCGGCCAGGCGCGCCTCGATTTCCACCTGTTCGCCGAGGTCTTCGAGCTGGTTGAACTGTGCGTCCAGGCTTGATGCGGCGAGCTCCTGCTGGCCGCGGACCTTTGCTTCTTCGCGGCGGATCTTTTCCTCGAAGCGGCCCACCTCGCTGGTGGGGTCCAGGATGTCGATGCTCTTGATGGCATCGTGGACCTGGGACTGGGCGGCCGCTGTCTTGGAACGGGCCACCAGCTCGTTGCGCTTGCTGGTGAGCTGGTTCAGCTTGCCCTTCATCTGGTCCAGGCCGGTCTTGAGCTTGTCAACAACCTCTTCCTGGGAGGCGATGTTGGGTTCAGCGGCCCTGGCTTCGTTCTCCGCGGACATCTGGCGTTGCAGGGCCACCTTGGCGAGGTTGTCGAACTTCTGGGCGTCAGCGGCGTTGCCACCGGCACGGAGTTCATCGGCCTTGCGTGAGGCCGCCAGGGCCTTGTTGCCCCAGTCCTGTGCGTTCTTGACGTCTTCGTTGTAGTCGTCCTGGAGCATGCGGAGGTTGCCGATGGTCTGCGCTACGGCCGACTCTGCCTCGGCGATGTTGTTGGTGTAGTCGCGGACCATCTGGTCCAGCATCTTCTGCGGATCCTCGGCGTTGTCCAGCAAGGAGTTGATGTTCGCCTTCGCGAGCTGTGCAATGCGGCCGAAGATGGACTGCTTAACCATAGTGTTGCCTTTCGTCCTGCTCAGTGATGGCCACTGAAGTCAGTGATCAGTTGTTGTACCGCTTCTACCCGCCGGGCGGTCATCCCGCACAGCGCCTAGTCTTGTGGTGCCGGCCTGCGCTAGAAGTCGCCGCCGCCTCCGGAGTCTCCGCCCCAGCCGCCGCCGATGTCTCCGCCGCCGCCCCAGCCGCCTGAATCGCCGCCGCTGCTGTGGCCACCGCCCCAGCCACCGCCGCCGCCAAGGATCGAGTTGATCAGGATTCCGCCCAGGATGGCGCCGCCCAGGCCGCCGCCACCGCCGCGGTTGCCACCGAACATTCCGCCGCCGAAGCCCTGGTTGACGTACCCCTGGTTGCCGTAGCCAAAGCTGTCGACGTCGGCCTGTGCCAGCTGCGCGGCCTGCGCCGCGAGGGCGTGGGCCTGCTGGGCATAGGTCAGTGCGGTGACCGGGTCATTCCGCGAGATGGAGATGGAGTAGTCAAGGTTGCGCTGGGATTCGGCCAGCCGGGTCCTGGCCTCCGTGCCCACACCGCCGCGGCGGGCTGTGATGTAGTCCGACGTGGCGCTGATCTGGGCCTGCGCAGCCATGATGGCCTGCTGGAGGGAAGCCTGCGCGCGCCGGGCCTGTTCCTGGTTGTCGCGGATTCCCGTGAGTGCCTGGTCCAGGGTCTGATGGGCGGTCTCGACGCGCTGCAGCGTGGCCAGCGGATCAATCTTCCCTCCGCTGATCTCGGTCTTTACCTGCGCAAGGGCAGCCTCAACCCCAGCCACCGGGCCGGCCAGCTCTGGATGGGCGCCGGACTGGATCATCGCCTTTGCCTGAGCCAGGTCCTGCGAGGTGTCAACGACTGCTGATTCGAGGCCACGGCGGGCTTCGTCGAGGCTGCCGGACACCTTGGTGATGGCGTCCAGGAGCACGTTGGTCTGGTGGAGTCCTTCTTCGGCGGCCCGGACGGCGACAGCCGCCAGTCCTGCCTCACCGGCAGCAAGCTTTTCGCGCCCGGTGGCCGTGGCGTTCCGGACGAACTCGATGCGCTCCTTCGCCTGGCTGATGTTGTCTGCAACCTGCACCAGGGCGCTGTCGGCATACTTGGTGCGCAACGACCCCAACGACTCCTCGGCGCCGGAAACCTTGGACTCAGCCTTCTGCAGCCCGTCCTCGACGTTGGCCAGCGCCTGGGGGGCGTTCTTCTCCAGCTCCCGGAGGGAATCGAAGTCCGCTTTCTGCTCCTCAAGGGAAGCCAGCGCCGCCTCGGAGCGGCGGATGATCTCGCCCAGCCAACTGCGCTGCTGTTCCTCGGTGTCAGGGATGTGGTCATCCAGCTGCTGCTGCAGCTTGAAGGATTCGCTCATGTGCGCCTTGGCCTCATGCAATGCCTTGGTGAAATTCCCGACGGCGGCATCGCCGTATTGTGCCTGCGCGAAGCCGAGCTCCTGCTCACTGGAGGTTATGGCGTTGTCCGCTTCGATCAGCAGGGATCCGCTCTTCTTGCGGAGCTCATCCACGCTAAGGCCTGCCAACGGGTCCAGTTTCTGGCCCTCGGTGCCGTAATCGCCGCCCTGGGCGGCCTGTTCGGCTTTCTTCCGGCGGTTGCGCATGTAGAGGTACGTCCCCGCGCCGCCTGCGGCAACAACGGCCCCCACGCCAACCAGAACGCCCGCGCCGGCACCTTCACCGGAGTCATTGACGGTTCCCTTGCCGCCGCCGGCCGCGTTGCCAACAGCCGCGGCGGCATCGATTGCTGCCTGCGCATAGTCCAGCTCGCTCAACTGCGGCGTGATGGCGCTGCTCTTGATCGTCTCTATTTGCTCCGTGGTGAGCTTGGTTCCGCCCTTGTTCAGGGTGTACTGCCTGGCGTCGGTGGCAACAGCGAAGATTAAGGCGTTGGGCCCCAAGCCCGCCTTATCCGCGACTTCGTCGGTCCAGGCTTCCCGGTCAGTGGGGTTCTCGAAGCGGTCCACGAAAACCACGTGCAGCACCATGGCGTGCTCTGTGCCGAGCGTTTTGATGGCCGCTTCGACCTCATCCTCGCGGTCACCCAGGACACCTGCGGAATCAACGATTTTGGTTACTGGATCCAGGGTGACGGGGTCCTCGGCCCAGGCCGCTGTGGCCGGGATCGTCAGCAGGCCGGTGAGGCCAACGACGGAGAGAATACCTTTGAACTTTGACCGCATGTGCAACCCTTCAGCACGCCAGACACCGATTCGGGACGAATCGGTCGTCGCAGAATCCATCAGCGCCCCCACGCAGGTGTATAGCCGCAGGTCGCTGAGGCATTCAATTTGATTCTATGGTGCCCCGGATATGGCGTCCACAGCGCCGAATATGCCACCAGCGAAACCCGCAGATTCCGGCGCAAATGGCCTCCCCGGACTGAAATCCTTTCAGGAAGCTCCCAGCAAATGCCCGCCCCGATCCCAGCGATGGGGTCCATAGTTAATGGCAGACGAGCACGAGAGGAATTCCAATGACTGAGCACCCGAGGCAGGGCCAGGAACCGTCGGACGATGGGTCCCACAACACGGAACCCATAGACACTGCATCCGCCAACACGAACGCCACCGTTCCCCTGGAGCGGACGGGCGGGCCCACGCCGCCAGCCGCCGCACCGGCACAGGAATACGCATATGGTTCCGCTGCCCCGGATTCCGCGCACCGTGCTGACCCGCAGCCCGGCTATTACGGTTCCCACCAGCCCTACGGCGCCCCGCAGCAGCCGGCCCAGCACCAGGCCGCACCACACCAGAGTGCCCCACACCAGGGCGCCCAGCACCAGCCGGGAAGCAGCTTCGGTCCGGCCTACACCCAGCCCAGGCGCAAGGCCAGCTTTGGCGTAGGAACGCTTGTGGCCAGCATCCTGGCAGCAGGCCTGGTGGGCGGCGGCGTCGCAGCTGTTGGTATCGGGAACGGTTTTGACGATGGCGGGTCTCCGGTCAGCACCAGCTCCCAGCCGGAGACCGTGATCGTGAACAACACTGACAGCGTCAACGAGATCACCGCGGCAGCCGTCAAGGCGACGCCCAGCGTAGTGACCATCAGCGCCTCCAGCGGAAATTCGGGTGGTACAGGATCCGGCATCATCCTGGACGACGAGGGGCACATCCTGACCAATACCCATGTGGTGACGCTTGACGGCGCCACTGCGGACGCGCACCTCGAAATCCGCACTTCTGACGGCCGCGTCATTGCCGCAACCCTGGTTGGAACGGATCCGCTCTCCGACCTGGCGGTCATCAAGGCGGAGGATCCCTCCGGACTGACTCCTGCCACGTTGGGTGATTCCGGTGCGCTCAACGTGGGCGACACCGCCATTGCCATCGGCTCTCCGCTTGGCCTGACCGGTACGGTCACGGACGGCATTGTGTCCACGCTCAACCGGACCATCAGCGTTGCCTCGGCCGCAGCTCCCGAAGACGGCGACGAAGCCGAGAACAACAATGGTGAGGGCTTCCAGTTCGCCCCTCCGGGTGGTGGCACCCCGAATGCGGCCAGCAGCTCCATTTCGATCAACGTCATCCAGACAGATGCCGCCATCAACCCCGGTAACTCCGGCGGCGCGCTGGTGAACGCCAAGGGCGAAGTCATTGGTGTGAACGTCGCCATCGCCTCGGCGGGATCGGACGCCTCCACCACCGCCGGGAACATCGGCGTCGGCTTCAGTATCCCGATCAACCACGCCAAGCGGATCGCCCAGGAAATCGTGGACAACGGCACCGCCAGCCACGGTCAGCTCGGCGTCAGCGTCAAGGGAAAGACGGCATCCTCCAGGTCCTCGGAGTTCTCCGTGGGCGCCGAAGTGGCCACGGTGGAGAGCGGTTCGGCAGCTGAGAACGCCGGTATCAAGGTGGGTGACGTCATCACCCGGTTCAACGATCTGACCATCAGCGAACCGAACCAGCTCACGGCGGCCGTCCGCGAACAGGCAGGCGGCTCAAAGGTCAAGGTGACAGTGCTGCGTAACGGCAAGGAGCAGACACTCGAGGTGACCCTCGGCACTGCGCCGGCCTAGGCAGCACGGACGGCCCGACGGCGGCAACCTCCTTTCGGAAAGGGGGTTGCCGCCGTCGTCCGTCATACAGAAGTTCCGGGGCAAGCGCGGCCAGGACACGGACGTTAACGCGGGCGCGAACATGGCCGGGCTTTGTGGTTAGCTAGGAGCTACCCGTGACCCGGGCAGTCCATGGCTACGCCCCAGTGGGGCTGGCTACCGCAAGCATGGAAGGCTGCTGTAGAAACAGTGGGAGATACATTGAAGATCGTTGTCCTGGTCAAGCATGTACCGGACGCCCAGTTCGACCGACACCTCACCGGCGAGGGCCACACAATGGACCGTGCGGAGAGCATTCTGTCTGAACTGGATGAATACGCCCTGGAAACCGCCCTGCAACTGACGGAGGCCCGCGGCGGCAGCAAGGCCGGCAACCAGGTTATCGCCCTGAGCATGGGGCCTGCCGGTGCGGTTAATGCCGTCAAGAAGTCGCTGCAGATGGGCGCCACCGAGGGCGTCCACCTGGTGGACGACTCCCTGGCAGGCTCCGACGCAGCGGCGACGTCCCTGGCCCTGGCCGCAGCCATCCGCCACCTGTCGGCCGAGGGGAACGTGGACCTGGTCCTTACGGGCATGGCCTCCACGGATGGCGAAACGTCGTTGGTCCCGGCACAGCTGGCTGAACGACTTGCGCTGCCGCAAGTCACCTTTGCTGCTTCGGTGGACGTGCAGGGGAACACCCTGGTGGCCCGCCGCGATGGCGATTCCTCCACGGATACGGTCGAGGCGTCCCTGCCGGCAGTAGTTTCCGTGACGGACCAGATCAACGAGCCCCGGTATCCCAACTTCAAGGGCATCATCGCGGCCAAGCGGAAGACCATTACCACCCTTACCCTGTCGGACATTGGCGTCGATCCCGCGCAGGTAGGCCACGCCGGATCCTGGACTTCCGTGGATTCCGCGGCATCCCGCCCGCCCCGCACCGCGGGAACCATCATCACGGACGAAGGCGACGCCGGCATCAAGCTGGTGGACTTCCTGGCCGCCCAGAAGCTGCTCTAAGGGGAACTGCGAATTATGGCAAAGGTACTTGTATTCATCGACAACCCTGGCGACTCCCTGAAAAAGGGCAGCCTGGAGCTGCTGACCATCGCCGCGAGCCTGGGGGAGCCCGTGGCCGCCGTCAACGGCAGCATCACCTCCGACGTCGAGGGCCAACTGGGCAGCTATGGTGCCACCGCGGTCTTCCGCCCGGCTGCCGAGACCCTGAATGACTTCCTGGTGGGGCCCAAGGCAGCGTTCGTCGCCGCGGCGGCCTCTGCCGCCGGTGCGGGAACAGTCCTCCTGGAGAACACCTCGGAGGCCAAGGAGATCGCCGCGCGCGCAGGCATCCGGCTCAACGCCGGCGTCATCACTGACGTGGTGTCCGTCAGCCCTGACGGAACGGCTCACAAGTCGGTCCTCGCCGGCTCCTACAACACCACTTCACGTGCCACCACGTCCATCGCCGTCCTCACCGTCAAGGCCAACTCGGTGACGCCGGAACCGGCAGCTTCGCCGGCCGCTCCGGAGAGCCACACAGTGGAGATCCCCGCAGAGGCCCTGGCAGGCGCAGCCCGGATCACGTCCCGGAGCCCCAAGACGGCGAGCGGACGCCCGGACCTCGCCGACGCACGGATCGTCGTGGCCGGTGGCCGCGGCGTGGATGGCGACTTTGGTCCGGTGGAGGAGCTGGCCGACGCCCTCGGTGCAGCCGTGGGAGCGTCCCGCGCGGCTACGGATGCCGGCTGGATCAGCCATGATGCCCAGGTGGGCCAGACCGGGAAGACTGTTTCGCCGGAGCTCTACATCTCGGCGGGAATTTCCGGCGCCATCCAGCAGAAGGCCGGCATGCAGACGGCAAAGGTGATCGTGGCCGTCAATAAGGACGCCGAATCGCCGGTGTTCGAGATCGCCGACTTCGGCATCATCGGCGACCTCCACAAGGTGCTCCCGCAGGCCGCCCAGGAAATCCGGAAACGACAGGGCTCCTAGTTGTCCGCAGAACCAATGGGTGCCCCTTCGGCACGGAGCCCGTTCAACCCGGCCACGGACCGGGTTGAACGGGTGCTCTGTTTCGCCGCACATCCGGACGACATCGACTTCGGCGCCGCCGGAACCGTGGCAGCGTGGACGGCCGCCGGAGTCAAAGTGAGCTACTGCATCATGACCGACGGCGATGCCGGCGGTTTCGATGCCAACGACAGGGACGGCGTACCCGCCCTTCGCGCCGCCGAACAGCAGGAAGCAGCTGCGCTCGCGGGAGTCACGGACATTTACTACCTCCACCACCGTGACGGCTACCTCGAACCTTCGCACGACGTGATCAGGGGAGTGGTGAAGCTGATCCGCCAGGTGAGGCCCGACGTCGTACTCTCCCTGCACCCCGAGCGGAACTGGAACCGCCTGCAGAAGAGCCACCCGGACCACCTCGCCGCGGGCGAGGCAGTAACCCGGGCCATCTACCCGGCCGTGGAGAACCCCTTTGCGTACCCGGAACTCGCGGCAGCAGGCCTGGACGCGTACAAGGTTCCGTGGCTTTGGATGTTTGCCGGGCCCGAGGAACGCGAGAACCATTTCGTGGACGTCTCAGCGTTTACGGACATCAAGCTCAAGGCCATCCACGTCCATGTCTCCCAGCACCCGGACGTTGACGCGATGGAAGCGGTTGTGCGGGACACACTGCTCCGGAACGGACAGCGGGCGGGCCTGCCTGAGGGGGCGGGAGCTGAGGCTTTCCACGTGGTGCAGGTCAACGGTCCGGCAACCATCGCCGGCTTCTAGGTCCCGGGCACCAGACCGGGACTGCCTTGCTACAGCTTGGCGCCGGCGAATCCGTGCTGGCGCCAGGCCTCATAAACGGCGATCGAGGCCGCATTGGCCAGGTTCAGGGAACGCAGCGCCGGAAGCATGGGCAGGCGGACCGTGGAAGTGATGTGCGGGTCCTTCTTGAGTTCCTCCGGGAGGCCCGTTGATTCCTGGCCGAACATCAGGACGTCTCCGGGCAGGTACGCGATGTCCGTATAGGAGGCTTCGCCGTCGGACGTGAATGCGTAGACGCGTTCGGGCTGCAGGTGCGCCCAGGCATCCTCGATGTTCTTGTGGACCGTGACTACCGCGAGGTCGTGATAGTCCAGGCCTGCGCGGCGCAGCTTGGCGTCAGAGAAGTCAAAGCCCAGGGGCTCCACCAGGTGAAGTTCGGCGCCCGTAATGGCGGCGAGCCGGATGGCGTTTCCCGTATTGCCGGGGATTTCTGGGGTGTGGAAGAGGATGCGGAACACCGTCCAATCCTAAACCGCCTGATCCGGGAATCCCGCCGGCTGTTCCTAGTGCATGCCGCGCAGCAACCGGGCCAGTACCGGAACGTTGACAGTGTTGGGCGCCGGGCCGGAGGAGAGGAACTCCTTGAGTCCGCGGCCCAGGCCTGCCGCGTTAACCACCTTGATGGCCGACGCTGTTGCCGGGCTTCGGCGATGCTGGTCGATGACCGGTTCGTGGGGGTTTCCTCCGGGACTGAGGACCACCGTCCAGCCTGTGACGTTCAGTTCGGGGAAAACCTCCTGCATGGCACGCACGGTATGGGCAAGCTGCGGCGGGGCCACCGAACGTCCTCCATGGTTGAGGGTCTGTCCGTCCCAGGCGTAGGCGCCTTTGGGGAGCAGCATCGAACCCACCAGGGCCAGCCGGTAACCGGACAGCACGGCGTGGTCGATGTGGCTGTTGTCCGCAGGGGACAGAAGGCCGTTGACCAGCCGGGCCGCGGGGATGGCGGAGAGCACCTGGCGGTCGATGAGCTGGACCGTCTGCAGCTCCCGCTGGATCCGCGCTTCGGCGCCGAAGATCCCGCGTTTGCGCGGCATACCGTGGATCTGCCGGTTGGCCTCCGCCCAGGGAATGAGCGGGGTTTCCGCGTTCGGAACACCTGGTTCGGGATAGGGCGGCCAGTACACAGGCGCGTCCCCGGCGGTGTTGCGCGACGCCGCCGGCCGGTGGATGGTGGCGGAGGCGTGGCTGCCGGCGGCCGGAGCATCGAAGTGCGCCTCGCCTGAGTCCTGGTCCGCTCCTTGTCCGGAAGCCCGGCCCGCGGTGCCGCGTGCGTAGGAACGGTCGTAGGCGCGGCGGCGTGCTGGGTCGATCAGGGTTTCGTACGCCTGCGTGATCCGGCGGAACTCCGCGGCATCGCCCCCGTGGTCCGGGTGGGCCAGCCGTGCGGCCTTCCGATACGCCAGCTTGACCTCCTTTTCCGTGGCGGTGACGGCAATCCGGAGGACCTGGTAGTGCGAGCTGCTGCTCTCGGCCAAGCAAGTACCCTTCTGTTCCAGTGGCCCCGCCGGCGGCCGGGAGGGCAGGGCCCATAGTAGCGGTCCTGGTGGCTCAACGAATGCGCGGCAGCCTCCGGTTCCCGGGAAACGCGTCTAGAATCTTGCAGGGGCCGGCGCACCGACCGGCCCGGACCAGCGGAAGTGAACGTGGACAAGACCAACAACCGGACGTGGGCGGCAACGCTGAGGAGTGGGCGCACCCTTCCAGCTGCAGCGGTGCGCCTGGCCGGCCTTGGCAGTGCTGTTGCCCTGGCGCTTTCGGGCTGTTCGGTCGACGTCCGGGACCCTGCTGCACCGGTTCCTGTGGTTTCTTCTCCGGGACTTGCGACGCCGACCATCACCCCAGGACACGATGCCGCCGCCGTCGCTGCCGCGGATATGCCGTTCAGCGCCGGGGGCACACTGGCCAAGGGTGTACCGGTGGGATTGTCCGACGGGCTGAAGGAAGCGCCGGGCTGGACAGTGGTCAAGGACAACGTGGCAGGCGGATCCCAGTATCAGCGGGCGGACGGTTGCCTGGTGGCCGCCACCTCCCGGGCCAACCAGTGGCCGCTCGTTTCCACTGACGACCACGCGTCCACTGTGGCGCTCTTCAAATACCTGGACCCCACGATTCTTCCCGAGTACCTGTCTACCTTTTCGCTGCGCTGGGGCGGCGACGCCGACAAGCCGGGACCCGCCGTCGAGGTTCTCCAGCTTGAGCGTCCGCCGGCCGGTGCCGCCAGGCCCACAGCCCTGCTGGCCCGCCTGTTCGGCACGGCCGGATCCAGCATTTACGTTTCCATTACCTGTAACGACGCCGGTGCCCTCGCCTCTGCCCGGACGGACGTCCAGCAACGGCTCCTGGTGGTCCCTCCGGGCTGATGATGTGGCGCGGCCCCGGCGCTGGTTTCAGTGGCGGGTCCGCCACATCCCTGCAGGGGACAAGCGGTTCAGGGCAAGTGCACCTACGAGCAATCCGAAGTCCCTGAGCGCAATATCGTAAAAGCCGCCCAGGAGCAGCAGGTTGATGATGATGCCGAGAAGCCACAGGGCTACCAGCGCCGATCCAAAGCGGGGCCGCAGGGCCACCGCAATGCCGGCAACTATTTCCACAACACCCACGATGTACATCAATGTCTGCGCTGGCAGTGGCACCACGGACGTGGCGATGGGTGCAAGGTAGATCGTCCAGTCGGTCAGGATATTGGTGAACTTATCCAGCCCGAAGACGATCGGGGCAACGGTAAAGACGGTACGCAGCAAGAGGAAAGCCTGGCGGCTTTGCTCCACGGCCGGGGCGGTGCCGGCTGTGGGTGCTGCGTGAAGGGTTTTCATGGCGGTCTCCTTCTAAAAGTAGGTATCATTATTTTAGAAAGCCGGAACTGTTAAAGCAATGAAAATTGTTTTTAGAGCGGAGGATGTGGATGGCCAGGCAGCCGTTGCTCCAGCGGATCGCGTCGATTACCTCACTGGCGGATCGAAAACGCCGCCAGTTGTTTGAATTCGTTGCGGCATCGCCCGTGGCGGTTGGCCGCGATGAGGCGGCATTGGCCCTCGGAGTGCCCAGGAGTACGGCGTCATTCCACCTCGACCGGCTGGTGCAGGACGGCCTTCTGGCCGTTGAATTCCTCAAGCCGCCGGGGAAAGCCGGTCCCGGCTCCGGCCGGCCCGCCAAGATGTACCGCAAGGCCGCATCGGAGGTGGGCGCGTTCGTTCCGGACCGGAACTATGACCTGGCCGGCGAGCTGATGGCCGCCGCGATCGAACAGTCCGCGGCAACCGGCCGCCAGGTTGGCGATTCACTGCAGGACGTCGCCCGCTCCGCAGGCATGGCACGGTCGGCCGGAAGCGCGCGTTTTGATGGGTTTCTTGCCGCCGAGGGATACGGGCCCGAACCGGATGGGGACGGCGGCTACATCCTCACCAACTGCCCGTTCCGCCGGCTGGCGGATGGCCACCCATCGGTAGTCTGCGCCATGAACGGAGCATTCCTGGCGGGCGCCGCTTCAGGATGCGGAGAACCTGAGGACCGCGTGGTGGGCAACGATGCGCCCGGGCAATGCTGCGCCAGGATCCGCGCCACAAATGAGCCGGAATGAACGCGGCTAGAATTAACCCGTGCCCGTTTACCTGGATCATGCCGCCACCACTCCGCTGTCCGCAGAGGCCCTGGCTGCCCTGACGAGGGAACTTAGCCGGACCGGCAATCCCTCATCCCTTCACGGAGCCGGCCGCCGCGCACGCCGTTCGGTGGAAGACGCCCGCGAGGCCATCGCCGCGGCTGCGGGGGCCCACCCTTCCGAAGTCATCTTTACCTCCGGCGGAACGGAATCGGACAATCTCGCCGTGAAAGGCCTGTATTGGGCCCGGTCCGGCGAAAACCCTGCGCGCCGCCGCATCCTCTGCTCCGCCGTCGAACATCATGCAGTACTGGACACCGTGGAATGGCTGGAGCGCCACGAAGGCGCCGAAGTCACCTGGCTTCCCGTGGACGCCGATGGCGCCGTACGGCTGGACGTCCTGGAATCCGAACTCGCGCGGGACCCCCAAACAATTGCCCTGGTGAGCGTGATGTGGGCCAACAATGAGGTTGGGACGATCCAGCCCATCGGCCGCGTTGTGGAACTGGCGCACGCAGCGGGTGTGCCTGTCCACTCGGACGCCGTACAGGCCTTTGGCTCGGTGGCCCTTGATTTCCGGGAGTCCGGGCTGGACGCGATGTCCATTTCCGGGCACAAGATCGGCGGGCCGGTGGGAGTGGGTGCGCTGCTGTTGGGAAGGGCCGTCAAGCTCACGCCCGTGCAGCATGGCGGCGGGCAGGAACGCGACGTACGGTCGGGCACCCTTGATACTGCATCGATTGCGGCCTTCGCTGCGGCGGCCCAGACCGCTGCCGCCACCCTGCCCACGGAGTCGGCGAGGATTGCCGCCCTGCGCGACGAATTGATCGACGGCGTCCGGGCGGCGGTGCCGGAGGCAGTGCTGCGCGGGGCTCCCGGGGATGGCCGGCTGCCGGGCAATGCGCACTTCACCTTCCCTGGCTGCGAAGGCGATTCACTGCTGTTCCTGCTTGACCTGGCGGGTGTGGAGTCATCCACGGGATCCGCCTGTACGGCCGGAGTTCCGCGGCCCTCGCATGTGCTGCTGGCCATGGGGCTGGATGAGCAGACCGCCCGCGGTGCGCAGCGGTTTACCCTTGGCCACACCTCAACGGAAGCCGATGTCAAGGCCCTGCTCGCGGCCTTACCGAATGCCTATGCCCGTGCCCGCCAGGCGGGAATGGCCGGGCATGAGTCCTCGATCCAGACGGCAGGCACCGTAGGCCGGACCGGAGCCTGACATATGTCACATCGCGGCTTGTGCTGTGAAGCCCTAGAATGGTAAGGCAGGTCGAGGCCTGAAATCCACATTCTTCCCAGCAGAAAGCCAGCATGCGAGTTTTAGCAGCCATGAGCGGCGGAGTCGATTCCGCCGTAGCCGCAGCACGAGCCGTGGAGGCGGGCCACGACGTCGTCGGGGTCCACCTTGCGCTGTCCCGCATGCCTGGCACCCTGCGCACCGGCAGCCGCGGCTGCTGCACCATTGAAGACTCGCGTGACGCCTGGCGTGCCTGCGACGTCCTGGGCATCCCGTATTACGTGTGGGACTTCTCGGAACGCTTCAAGGAAGACGTGGTCCAGGACTTCATCGACGAATACGCTGCAGGCCGTACTCCCAACCCCTGCATGCGCTGCAACGAGCGCATCAAGTTCGCCGCGCTGTTGGAAAAGGCTATTGCGCTGGGCTTCGACGCCGTGTGCACCGGCCACTACGCCAAGGTCATCAAGGACGCGGACGGCAACCCGGAACTCCACCGCGCCGCCGACTGGGCCAAGGACCAGAGCTACGTGCTGGGTGTCCTGACGCACGAGCAGCTGCAGCACTCCATGTTCCCGCTCGCAGACACTCCCTCCAAGGCCGAGGTCCGCGCCGAAGCGGAGCGCCGCGGACTGTCGGTTGCCAACAAGCCGGACAGCCATGACATCTGCTTCATCCCGGACGGAGACACCGCGGGGTGGCTGGCAGAGAAGATCGACATGACCACCGGCGACATCGTGGATGAGACCGGTGCCAAGGTGGGGGAGCACCCGGGAGCAAACGCGTTCACCGTAGGCCAGCGCCGTGGCCTGAAGCTGGGGACCCCCGCCGCTGACGGCAAGCCGCGCTTCGTCCTGGAGATCCGTCCCAAGGAAAACAAGGTTGTGGTGGGCCCGGAAGCCCTGCTTGCCATTGACGAGATCCGCGGCATCAAGGTCTCCTGGGCCGGCCTTCCCATCGCCGAGGTGGAAACCGGCGCTGTGTTCGACTGCTTCGCCCAGGTCCGGGCGCATGGCGATCCGGTTCCGGCCACGGCCTGGATGGAACGCTCCGAGGCGGAGGACGGCACCCTCCCGGCCGCCAAGCTCGTGGTCCGCCTGGTCACTCCGCTGCGGGGCGTGGCGCCAGGTCAGACGGTGGTTCTCTACCAGGGCAGCCGCGTGCTGGGACAGGCCACGATTGACGCTGCACGCTCATTGCAGCGCGCAGAACTGGGCTGATTCGGGCAACTGAGAGTCCGCTCGTGTAAATTTTGTGTCTCGAGTCACAGGAATCGCTCGAATTTATCGTTTCACCCAAAATCTTTCTGGTTGAATCGGGGAATCAGATCCGCTTGCCGTCCCTGGGGACCACACACCCTGACGGCCAGCGCCTATTCATCGAACAGAAAGTTCAAGGATGACTAAGCACAAAAAATCCCTGTACGGCGCCATCGCGCTGGCAGGTGTTTCCGCCCTCGCCGTGACAGCCTGCACGGGCCCATCCGGCGGTGGGGGAACCTCCACGGAGGGCGCCGGCAGCACCATCACCTACGGCACCACCGACAAGGTGGTGACCCTGGACCCCGCGGGCTCCTACGACGGCGGCTCGTTTATGGTGATGAACCAGATTTACCCGTTCCTGATGAACTACGCTCCGGGCACGGCCGATGCCACTCCAGACATCGCCGAGTCTGCCTCTTTCACCAGCCCCACCGAGTACACGGTAAAGCTCAAGTCGGACCTCAAATTCGCTAACGGGAACACCCTCGATTCCTCTGACGTGGTGTTCTCGTTCAACCGCGTGGTGGCCATCAACGATCCCAATGGCCCGGCATCGCTGCTCTCCAACATGGAAAAGGTGGAAGCCACCGATCCCACCACCGTCGTCTTCACCCTCAAGGCAGCAGATGACCAGGTGTTCCCGGGCGTCCTGGCTTCCAACCCGGGGCCGATCGTCGATGAAGAGGTCTTCCCGGCTGACAAGATCATGGACGATGACGCCATTATCGAAGCCAAGCCCTTTGCCGGGCAGTACACCATTGACAGCTACCAGAAGAACGAGCTGGTCAGCTTCAAGCCCAACAGCGAGTACAAAGGCATGCTTGGTGCGGCTGAAAACGGCGGCGCCACCCTGAAGCACTATGCAGATCCGAACAACCTCAAGCTGGACGTTCAGCAGGGGAACATCGACGTCGCCGGCCGTATCCTCACGGCTACTGACGTCGCGGACCTCGAGAAGGACTCCAAGGTCAAGGTCCACAAGGGCCCGGGCGGGGAGCTGCGGTACATG
The DNA here is from genome assembly GCF_049810315.1 of Pseudarthrobacter sp. J47. Classification (GTDB taxonomy): domain Bacteria; phylum Actinomycetota; class Actinomycetes; order Actinomycetales; family Micrococcaceae; genus Arthrobacter. Next base: position 2,777,671 of record NZ_CP187358.1, on the reverse strand, counting down.
GTCTTCAACTTCGACACCATGCCTTTTGGTGCCAAGACTCCCGAAGCCGATCCTGCCAAGGCACTTGCCGTGCGCCAGGCGGTGGCACACCTGGTGGACCGGGATGTCATTGCTTCGCAGGTCTTCAAGGACACCTACACTCCTGTCTACTCCTATGTTCCACAGGGATTCGAAGGCGCCACCGAGCCCCTCAAGAGCCTGTACGGCGACGGCAACGGCAAGCCCAGCCTCGATAAGGCCAAGAAGGTCCTGTCAGATGCCGGCGTAAGCTCCGTGGTGGACCTCAAGCTCCAGTACACGGACCGTTACGGCACGTCCGCCGCTGACGAATACGCGCTGGTCAAGGAGCAACTGGAAAAGTCCGGCCTGTTCACTGTGGACCTGAAGTCGACGGAATGGACCACCTACACCAAGGAACGCCGCGCTGACGCCTACCCCGTGTACCAGCTCGGCTGGTTCCCGGACTACTCGGATGCTGACAACTACCTCACCCCGTTCTTCATCCCGGGCAACTTCCTTGGTAACCACTACGAGAACCCGGAAGTCACCGAGGTCATCAACAAGCAGCTCGTGACGACGGACAAGGCCGAGCGCGCAACCCTGATCGGTGAAGCCCAGGAAGCCGTGGCCGAGGATCTGTCCACCCTTCCGCTGCTGCAGGGCGCCCAGGTCATGGTGGCGGGCACGGACGTGAAGGGTGTCGAAAAGACGCTGGATGCGTCGTTCAAGACCCGCCTTGGCGTGATGTCCAAGTAAGGGTTCCTGCCATCCTGTTCTGACCGCACGCGGGGGCGGGGCGCCCGGAGGCGTCCCGCCCTTTGCGTGGCTGCGGAGCCCGCACCCTACAGGGCCGGCGGGCGACTGCCACAACAACCTGAGGTACCAATGACAACACTCATCGAGGCGCCGCCAAACGACGCGGACGGATTACTTCCGGCCTCCAAAAAATCATCCGGCGGCGGACTGGGACAGTACATCCTGATCCGGTTCCTGCTGATCTTCCCTACAATCTTCATCCTGGTCACCATGGTGTTTTTCCTGATGCGCATCACGGGAGATCCCATTACGGCTGCCATGGGCGGGCGGCTCCCCGAGGAGCAGCTCCAGGAACGCATCCACAGCGCCGGATACGACAGGCCGGTCCTGATCCAGTACTTCGAGTACCTCGGACAACTTGCTACTGGAAATTTTGGCCGCACCATCACTGACAACCGTGCCGTCTCGGAAATGCTGACCACCTACGGGGCGGCCACCCTGGAGCTGACCATCAACGCCCTGCTTGTGGCGCTCCTGGTGGGGATCCCCTTGGGCATGATCGCGGCCCACCGGCGCGATAAGACCCCAGATGCAGTACTCCGGGTTTTCGCAATCCTCTGCTACGCCACTCCAGTGTTCTTCGCAGGCATGCTGCTGAAACTGACGTTCTCGGTGTGGCTTGGCTGGCTTCCTGTTGCCGGGCGGGCCAAAACTTCCAGCGAACTGGCACTGACCTCCCTGGAATCCCCAACCGGAATCTACTGGCTGGACGCCATTCGCAGCGGCAACATGGCTGCCCTGGGCGACGTCGTTTCGCACGCCATCCTCCCGGCTGTTGCCCTGGGCCTGCTCACCGCCGGGATTTTCCTCCGGCTCGTCCGTACCAACGTGATCGGCACGCTGGGCAAGGACTATGTAGAGGCAGGCCGTTCCCGTGGCGTGAGCGAATTCCGGTTGGTGACCAAACATGCCTACAAACCGGCGCTCATCCCGATCATTACGGTCATGGGCCTGCAGATTGCCGTCATGCTCGGCGGTGCAGTCCTGACCGAAAAGACCTTTGAATGGAAAGGCCTGGGCTTCCAGCTGGCCAATTACCTGACGGCCAGGGACTTTGTTGCCGTCCAGGGCATTGTGGTGCTGCTGGCCATCATTGTTGCCCTGACCAACTTCGTTGTGGACATCATTGCCGCGCTGATCGACCCGAGGGTGAGGTACTGATGAGTGTTGCACAGGGCATTGAACCCACAGTCAACCCGCGGGCGCCCTTTTACAGGCGCCTGCCGGTAATTTCGCACTTCAACAAGAGCGTTGGCCTGCAACGCGGAATGCTGGTGGCCGGACTGGTCATCACCTCGGCGTTCGTCCTGACGGCCATCTTCGCTCCACTGCTTGCACCCTACGGCTTCGCCCAGCTTTCCGACGCCGATGGCAACTTCCCCACGCAGCAGGAACCAGGAGGCAAGCACCTCCTGGGTACCACCGTTAGTGGATATGACGTCCTTTCCAGGGTGGTCTGGGGGTCCCAAACGGCAGTCTTCGTCATCGTTGTGGCGGTGACCATGTCGATCGTGATCGGCGTTGTCCTGGGACTTGTCAGCGGCTATATCGGTGGCTGGCTGGACCGCATCCTGGTGGTCATCGCCGACGCCGTTTATGCCTTCCCGTCCCTGCTGGTGGCCATCGTGATGGCCATTGTGATCAGCGGCGGGCAGTCCAGCCTGATCGGCGGCATATTTGCCGCAGGAACGGCTATCACCCTGGTGTTCATCCCACAGTATTTCCGGGTGATCCGGGCGGAGACCATCAGGCTCAAGGCAGAGCCCTTCGTGGAGTCCGCGAAGGTGGTGGGCGCATCGAACATGCGGATCATGGGCCGGCATATCTACAGGAACGCCACGCGGACCCTGCCGCTTATTTTCACGCTGAACGCCTCCGAGGCCATCCTGACGCTCGCAGGCCTGGGCTTCCTTGGATTCGGCATCGAACCAAGTTCGGCTGCCGAGTGGGGCTTTGACCTGAACAAGGCGCTCGCTGACACAACGTCCGGTATCTGGTGGACCGGCCTCTTTCCGGGACTGGCCATTGTTCTGACAGTCGTGGGCCTGACGCTGGTGGGTGAGAGCATCAATGACCTCAACGATCCGCGGCTGCGCGGACGCAAAGCCGCAGGCGGAAAAACACGCAGCAGAACTGCCAGTGGGGGCCGAAAGAACAGCCCCAGGGAAAATCCCGGCGCTGCGCAGGTAACAACATCTTCCGAAGGCGGACAATCATGAGCGTTAATATTGATCATCCCGCCCAGGACCCGGCAGGCAAGGTCCTGAGCCTGAGCCACCTCAAGGTCACCTTTGCCACCGACGGCGGTGATGTCCACGCCGTTAAGGATGTCAGCCTGGATGTCCGCGCCGGGGAAGTGGTGGCCATTGTGGGGGAGTCCGGTTCAGGCAAGACCGTCACCGCCAAGACCATCCTGGGCCTGCTGCCGGAGACTGCCACCAGCAGCGGCGCCGTCCTGATCAATGGCAGCAATGTCATCAGCGTCAGTGCCGCAAAGCTGCGCCAGATCCGTGGCCGGGACGTTGCCATGGTTTTCCAGGAACCCTCCACGGCACTGAACCCCGTCTTTACCGTTGGGTGGCAGATCGCCGAGGGCATCCGTGCGCACGCCGGGGGCGCCGGTAAACGGGTTTCGGCCAGGGAAGCCAAGGCCAGGGCCGTTGAGGCCCTCCGGAAGGTGGGCATTCCCGATCCTGAGCACCGGGTCAATTACTATCCGCATCAGTTTTCCGGGGGCCAGAAGCAACGCATCATCATCGCTGCTGCCCTGGCCTTGAACCCCGGGCTGATCGTTGCGGATGAACCAACCACTGCGCTGGATGTCACCGTGCAGGCGGAGATCCTGGAACTGCTTCGGGACCTGCGGGACCAGTACGGCACCTCCATTGTGCTGATCACCCACAACATGGGCGTAGTGGCCGACCTCGCCGACCGGGTGGTGGTGATGTACCGGGGCGACGTCGTCGAAGAGGCGCCTTCCCGGGTGCTGTTCGCGGAACCGAAGCAGGACTACACGAAGCGTCTGCTGGCGGCTGTTCCGCACCTGGGGCGCAACTCAGCGTCCGAAGGCCTGGTGACACGGGCCCATCAGGGAGCCAAGGTCCTGGTCGAGGCACGGGACCTCACCATCGAGTATCCCGGCCGGCTGGGAACCCCGGCGTTCAAGGCAGTGGACAGGGTGAGCTTTACGCTGTCCGAGGGTGAGGTCTTTGGCCTGGTGGGTGAATCCGGATCGGGAAAAACCACCATAGGACGCGCCATCGCCGGCCTGAACAAGACCACCGGGGGCAGCCTGAAGGTGCTGGGCTACGAGATGCTGAACCTCAAGGAGCGCACCTTCAAGCCGCTCCGCAAGGACATCGGCTTCGTGTTCCAGGACCCTGCGGCGTCATTCAACCCCCAGCTGACCATCGGTGACTGCGTGGCGGAGCCGATGATCATCCACACCAGTCCGAGCCCGGCCCAGGCCCGCAAGCGTGTGGGCGAACTGCTCGAATCAGTCCAGCTGCCGGCTTCCTACGCTGACCGTTATCCGCATGAGTTGTCCGGCGGGCAGCGCCAGCGGGCCTCGCTGGCCAGGGCACTCATACTGAACCCGAAGCTGCTGATTGCGGATGAGCCGACGTCGGCACTTGACGTCTCGGTGCAGGCGAAGGTGCTGGAACTCTTCAGGGAGATCCAACAGGAGTTTGGTTTCGCCGCGCTGTTCATCAGCCATGACCTGGCAGTGGTGGATATCCTCTCCCAGTGGGTGGGTGTCCTGTACAAGGGCAGGCTTGTGGAACAGGGGATTGGAAGCCAGGTGATGGGATCCCCGCAGCATGATTACACCAAGCGGCTGATCGCCTCGCTACCGGTTCCGGACCCGGAAGAGCAGGCCCGTCGGCGTGAACAACACCGTGCGCTGTTAGGCATCTGACCCTCCTGTGGCAGCCGCGTCCACATGGCGGGGGCGGGTCGGGATTTTCCCGTCCCGCCCCCTAGACTTGGACCATGACGCAGCACAATCACGACCTTCCGGACACCGAACCGTACGATGCCGAAGCCAGTTCACTGGCCGGCCAGGTGGACGATTCGGTCATGGCAGAGCTGCTGTCCATCCGTTCCAGCATCGACAACATTGATGCCACGCTGGTCTACCTGTTGGCCGAACGATTCAAGGCCACGCAGAAGGTGGGTTTCCTCAAGGCCAAACACCGGCTCCCGGCCGGCGATCCGGGCCGCGAAGCCGCCCAGATTGCGCGGTTGCGCCGGCTTGCCGAGGACGCACACCTGGATCCGGCGTTCGCCGAGAAGTTCCTCAACTTCATCATCGGCGAAGTTATCCGCCATCATGAAGCGATCGCCGAAGACCACCAGTCCAGCCTGAAATGAGCCAGGTCACTGCCACTGCGCTGGGTCCATGGCCCGGACAGGACCCGGTGGAGGCCATGCGGATCATCCGCGGCGAACTGGGAGGCCCGCACCTGCCGTTCCTGCCCGAGCTTCCTGACCGGGGAGTTGGTTCCGACGCCGTGGGCCGTACCGCCTCGCTGCTGATGGAACTGGCCGTGGACGTACAGCCGCACGGCTGGCGGCTGGTTGACCGGCCCGGCCAGGACATGCGCCGTGCCGCCTCGGCACTCTCTACGGACATCAACGTCCTCGCCGATCTCGCCGGTGAGGAAGATGTCCAGGCTCCCAGCCTTAAGGTTCAGTTGCTGGGTCCGCTGAGCCTGGCTGCCGGCCTGTACCTGCACAACGGCGAGCGCGCCCTGCTCGACTACGGCGCACGGCGGGACATCGCCGCTTCCCTGGCCGCCGGCGTCGAAGGCCACCTTCGTAAGGTTTCAGCCGCCGTACCTGCAGCCCGGCTGGTGGTACAGGTTGATGAACCGGACATTGCGGCGGTCCTGGCCGGCACCATCCCCACCGCCAGCGGTTACCAGACGCTGCGCTCGCTGGGCCGGCAGGAGGCCACGGAGTCTTTGCGCCTGGTGGTTAAGGCCCTGCACGACGCCGGTGCCTCCGAAGTGGTGGTGGCCGTCCCCGAGGTGGAGGCTCCGTTCGACATCATCTTTGCCGCCGGCGCTGACGGTGTGGCCGTGCCGCTCAAGGCCCTCACCACCCGGCAGTGGGAGCATCTGGCCACGGGTATCGAATCAGGAAAGCGGTTGTGGGCCGGTGCCGCAGACGTAGGCGGGTCCAGCCTCCCTGCGACTGCGGACATCGTGGAATCCGTGTGGCGTCCGTGGCGCCAGCTCGGGCTCACTCCCGAATCGGTCCCGGCGGTGCGGCTGACGCCGTCGGCCGGACTTGAAGGGCTCCAGCCGAAGCAGGCTACGGCTGTACTGACCCGCCTGGTGCAGGCTGCTGATGAACTGGACCAGCTGGCGCTCGGTTAGCTGCGGCTTTCCCATCGCTCCGGCAGGGCATAGCCGGGCAGGTAGCGCGGGTCCGTAACGGCGGCAGAGGCGGTCCGGTAGGGACGGAGCCGGTACTCAAAGCTGCCTGCGTAGACCAGCACCACACCCACCTGCGGTTGAATGACCTTGACGTGGATCCGGTGCCTGCCGGACGTGCCCGCCGAGGGGTCCCACCACTGCTCTGCGTATGCGGCGGCGTCCAGGGCCCCAGGCAGCGGAAGCCGCAAGGCGCCGAGGAACAGCCGTGACGCCCGGGAGACTCCGCGCAACCGGCCTTCAGGGGAGACCAACAGATCCAGGTCCGTGACCAGCCTGCGGTGCCGGCCGAGGTAGTCCACCAGCCTGGAGGCTCCGGCCGGGCGGTCACCTCCGGCCGGATCCGGCGGAGATGCTTTCACCAGGGACGTTGTGTCCTGGAATACGCGGGTCCGTTCGGGAAACCTGATTTCACGGCGGGCAGTGAGGCTGGAACGTCCGAACGGGTCCAGATGGGCGTGGTTTTCGATCCTGAACGGGATGTTCACGCCATACTCCGGAAACAGGGCTTCCTCGCGGCCCATAATCCGGAGCGCTGGCCGGAGCCAGGCCTGGCGGCAGCCCACCACTTCGAAGGTCCCCTCGCCAACTCCATAGTGTCCCTGGCCCGGAGCCAGCGAAAAATAGTCCTGCACTTGCGGCTGCAGGCGCAGGAAGTCAGCTCCCAGGACTGCCGGGTAGATGGCTGGTGCGTGGTTCATAGGCGCCCCGTCGCTTTCAATCGGATGTAGGTATCGGCGAGCTGTGGCGGGAGGTCCGCCGGCCCGGCGTCCACTACTTCGACGCCGTCGTGCCGCAACTGGCGCGCCACGGCAAGACGCTCGAGCAGCGCTTTCTCGGCAGCCGCGGCCCGGAACACGTCCGCAGCGGAGGTTCGTTTGGTGAGCAGGGCATCGAACAGCGGATCGCGGACCGACGCCACCACGACTGTGTGGTCCCTGGCGAGACGCGCCGCCGTCGGAATCAGTCCTTCTTCGGGTACCCCGCCATCGAGTGCTGTCAAAAGCACCACAAGTGACCGGTGCGCTGACAGGGCGCGAACCTGGCCGGGAACCGATTCCCAGTCGGGCTCGATCAGTTCTGCTTGCAGGGGTGCCATGGCCTGCACCAGTGAACCCAGCAGGTTGCCTTTTCCTGAGGAGCCTGCCCGAGCCCGGGTGCGCCTGTCGAAGGCGAAGAACTCAACACGGTCCCCGCCGCGTTCGGCCAGTACGGCCAGCAGGAGCGCGGCCTCCATTCCCGTGTCCAGGCGCGGTTCGTCACCGATCCGCACGGCGGAGGTCCGTGAGGTGTCCAGCATGATGATGACCCGCCGGTCGCGCTCAGGGCGCCAGGTGCGGACGACTACCGCGGAACGCCGGGCCGTGGCGCGCCAGTCAATCGAGCGGACATCGTCACCGCGGACGTAGTCCCGCAACGAATCGAACTCCGTCCCGGCCCCGCGGATCTGCACGGCGGCCCTGCCGTCCAGTTCACGGAGCCGGCGCAGCTTGGACGGCAGGTGGCGCCGGGAACGGAAAGGCGGCAGGACGCGGAGCGTTCCGGCAGTCGTGTACGTGCGCTGCCGGGCCGCCAGCCGGAGTGGGCCGTACGCCCGGATGGTGGCGTGCGGCGTGTGCAGGTCACCGCGCCGGGTGGGCTGCAGTTCAACAGTGATCCTGCGGGAGGCCCGGGCCGGCACATCAAGGTCCTGTACAGGATTCCGGGCGCCGGCGGAGGGCTGCCAGGCATCCCGGATCGTGGCCCGAAGCCGGCGTGCACCGTTGTTCCTGATGCGCAGGACGCTCGTGGTGCTCCCGTCCAGCACCACGTTGCCAGGCTCCACACATTGGGGCTCCACGGCCTTGAGGTTTGCGGCGAGCATAAGGTCGGCGGCAAGCAGGACAGCCAGGGCCAGGGTAAGCCACATTGACGTCAGCCAAGACGGAAACAGCACCAATACCAGTGTTGCCAGCGCCGCCAGCAGGACAGCGCGCCCGGAGACCGCCACGGTTCAGCGCGGAACGGGAACGGCTGCGAGGATGCCGCCCAGGACGTCGTCCACCCGGACACCGTCCATTTGCGCCTCCGGGGCCAAGGCAACCCGGTGCCGCAGGCACGGAAGGGCAAGGGCCTTGACGTCGTCCGGGGTTACGAAGCTCCGCCCTGAAAGCCAGGCCCAGGCCCGCGACGTATTCAGCAGTGCCGTGGCCCCCCGGGGCGAGACTCCCAGCTGGAACGATGGCGTGACGCGGGTAGCGCGGACCAGGTCCACGATGTAGCCAAGGACCTCGGGGGAGACATCGACGGCGGCAACAGCTTTGCGGGCCCGGGCCAGGTCTCCAGCCCCTGCCACCGCCCGCACACCGGCCGCGGGCAGGTCCCGGGGGTCAAAACCCGCGGCGTGCCGGCGGATGACTTCAATTTCGTCGGTGCGGCCAGGCAGGGGCATGGTGAGCTTAAGGAGGAAACGGTCCAACTGGGCTTCCGGCAGCGGGTAGGTCCCCTCATATTCCACAGGGTTCTGGGTGGCCGCAACCATAAACGGGGCTGGCAGGGCCCGGGATTCGCCGTCCACGGAGACCTGCAGTTCCTCCATCGCTTCCAGCAGCGAGGCCTGCGTTTTGGGCGGAGTCCTGTTGATTTCGTCGGCCAGCAGGATGTTGGTGAAGACGGGGCCTTCCCGGAAGCTGAATTCCGAGGTGTGCGTGTCGTAGACCAGCGAACCCGTGACGTCCCCGGGCATCAGGTCAGGAGTGAACTGGACGCGTTTGGTGTCCAGGTCCAATGCAGTCGAGAGGCTGCGTACCAGCAGTGTCTTGGCCACTCCCGGCACGCCTTCGAGCAGGACATGTCCGCGCGAGAGCAGTGCAATGAGCATCCCGGTCACGGTGGCGTCCTGGCCAACTACTGCCTTGGCCACCTCGCGGCGCACATCGTGGAACGCCTGCCGCACGGGATCCGGATCCTGCTGCCCCGCAGGGGTGGGGATGCCTTGGGCCCGCATCAGCTCTTCAGTCATCGTTCTGCCACCTCTTGCTCGAGTTTGTTCAGGTCTTGTGCCCATTGAACCAGCCGTGCTTCGCCGGTGGGGGTCTTGTCCAGCAACGCAAGGACCTCGGCGTATGGCCGGTCCAGGTATTCAGCGGTTCGACGCGCGACGTCGTCGGCGGAGGCATCTGCCGGCATCCGGAAATGGTTTGCCAGACGTGCCAGGGTGCCGGCCCTGAGGTTGTTGCGGGCCAGGTCCGTGGCGCCCGCATTGTGGTAGAGCCGGGCGCGGCCGTACACGGTTTCTCCGGCTTGGACCACCACGGGCAGCGGTTCGAACACCAGCGGTCCCAGACGGCGGCCCCGCCACACCATGGCTAAAGCGGCAACGAAAATAAGCCAGGGCCCCAGGAGGTTCGCCCACGGTGGAGCCAGTTCGTTGAGTGTCCGTTCGGAGCCGGGGGAGTTGAAGTCGCTGATACCGGGCAGGTACCACACCAGTGAGCCTGAAATCCCCAGGCTCCGGATGGCCAGCGCCGCGTTGCCTTGTTGGGCCAGGTCTGCGTTGCTGAGGAACCGGCTGCTGCCAAGGACCGTGATGTCCCCGGTGCTGCTGCGGGCCATGACCCCCGTCTCCGGGCCATCAGCGGCCCCGGTACCGTAACAGGTGCTGCCGCCGCTATAGAGGAAGGCATCCGGCGCCAGGATGGGGCCGGCCGCCACAGCGTCATCATCCGGGCAGCCCGATTCCAGGATTTCTGTGCCCTCCGGAACCACTCCTGCCTGGTGGATTCCCGCGTCCAAATCCTGGAGGGTGGCGAACCGCGGAGCTACGACAACAACGCGTCCGGCCAGCCCCTTCAGCCGCTGGAGCTGGCCGCTGTCCAGATAGGAGCCTGCATCGTAGAGGAACAGGGTGGAATCCGGATGGCGGGACAGCACTTCGACGGCGGCGGAAAAGTCATCAACGGGGTGCACCGCCACGCCGTGGTTGCCCAGGATCCGGGCCACCGCCTGGGCGCCGGAGGGCCCGGGATTGCGGGCAGACAGTACCCTGCCGTCAGGGGGAGCGGCCAGCGCGTTGGCCACGATGATCACCAGGGCCAGCACCAGGACCAGAAGGGCAAGGACCAGCCCGCGGTGCTTCCTGGCCCAGTCCAGCGCCCGGTTGCCACCCGATGAACGTGGCGCCGCGCTGTCGTCTTGAACGAGCGTCTCCTGCGTCACAGCGGCGCCTGTGCACCTGGGGCGGCCAGTTGTTCCGGCTCCGCACGGAGCGCCACTTCTTTCCGGAGGTCCTCATCCAGGTCAGACACCGCTGCATAGTCGTCGGGAGCGGCTCCGGAAAGTCCGTAGAGGACGGAGTCGAAAAGGGCCGCGACATGCCGCAGCCGGGCCGCAAACAGGGGGTAAGCCAAACCCAGCTCGGCTGCTGCCTCGTCCGCAGTGCGCCCGGCCCGGGCATCAATCACTTCGTCCTCTTCGGCAGCCTTCACCAGCGCACGGAACTGATCAACGACGGCGGCGCGCAGGTTTCCGGCAGCGGCTGCGGCGGCCGCCCGCTGCCTGTAGCCTTCCGCACTTTCGGAGGTGCCGGCGTCGTACATCTCTTTCTGTGCCTTCCGCCGCGCGTTCAAACGGGGCCGGACCAGCACCACGGCAGCAAGGATGATTACGACGCCGGCTGCCACTATCAGTGCCAAGGCCACCGGAGAGGAGGGAGCTGAAGGACCCTCCAGCTGGCCGAACCAGTCAAGGATCCGCTGCCAGCCCTCCTCCAGCCACCGGGCCGCCGGCCGTTGATAGTCAGCTTTTGCCAGTTCCTCTTCCGCCCAGCGCCGGCCCACATCCCCGTCGGGCAGCACCGGAGGCTCAGAGGCCATACCCGGCCCCGGCTCCGCCGAACCCCTGGCCAGCATCTGGCTCCGCCGCCCGGCCAGGAACACCGTCCGGGTCCGATCCTGTTTCCAGCTGCCGGTGCAAGGTGATATCGAGCCCTTCGCGGCGCATGCGCAGATCAAGGTAGAGAAGGGCCATCACCGATGTCTGGTAGGCGTAGCCCACGGCACCAACCGCTGCGGTGACGACCGCCAGGAGGACGGCGGTGATAACTGCGGCGACGGCAACTTGCGTGGGATCACTGTGGGGCAAGGCAACACCGGTGACCATTCCGGAGAGCATGCCCACCGGAAAAGTCACGATCTGTGCGATCACGGAAACCAGGATGGCAACGACCAGGGAGATGCCAAGGAGCCGCCACCAGTGGAAGGTGGTCAAGGTCCAGGAACGCCGGATACCCTCGAAGGCGCCGATCTGCTCGACAACAATCGCCGCGGGCGCCACCATGACTTTGACGCCGATCCAGACGGCCGCCAGGAAGGCAACCAGCCACAACGGCAGCACCAGCAGTGCACCGGGTCCGTCCATGGCCTGCACCACCAGGTAGCTCAGGAGCAGCATCAGGCCCAAACCGAGCACAACGGCGCCCAGGTACACGGCAGCGAGCCGGACCAGGGCCCAGGCATGCGCACGGGACAGGGACCACATCTGGCCAAACGTGGTGCGCCGGTTGAGGACGGACCTGGCCACCGGGACCACCATGGCGCCCTGGAGCACGGCGCTGATGAAGAGGCCCAGCAGCACCACCACAATGCTGCCGCCTGCAAGCCCCAGCAGGAGGCCGGCGGCGGAACCGTCAATACCTGGTCCGTCAACGCTGCCCAGCTGATCCTCGATGGAGAAGGCGGACGTGGCGGACAGGGCGGTAAACACCGCCACAACGATGGCCGTCAGGGCCTGCGCCAGGAAGGATGCGCCGAGCATGGCCTTCGGATTGCGCCTGATGGCCTGGAAGGCACCGTCCAGTACCTCGCCGAACATCAATGGACGCAGGGGCACCGTACCGGGCTTCGGTGGCGCGACGTAAAGGGGAGGGCGGTAGCCGGGACCGTAGTTCCCGTAGGGCTGCTGCTGGTTGTACGGCGGCTGCTGGCCGTAGGGCCCGTGCTGTCCGTAGGGCTCCGGCTGTCCGTATGGCGGCGGTGCCCATTGCGGCTGCTGACCCCACTGCGGCTGGCCCGGCTGGCCCCAGGGCTGCGGCGGTTCCCACGGGCCATTGCCGTCCTGCTGTGACACATTTCCTCCCCACAAGAGATGCCCGCCGGCGTTGGATGAAGCCATCCTCCCGGCCGTTCCCAGCCTATAGTCCGGGCGGCGGTGTTCCCAGCCCGGCGCCATGCCGCGAATCGCCCCGGATGGGACAAAGGCACTTCTATAAGGGAATATATAACTATGAAGGCACGCATCCTGGTAGTGGACGATGACGAGGCGCTGGCGGAAATGATCGGCATTGTCCTGCGCAATGACGGCTTTGAGCCGGTGTTTTGCGCTGACGGTGCCCAGGCCCTGGAGGTGTTCCGTTCATCCAAGCCGGACCTGGTCCTCCTTGACCTGATGCTTCCGGGCGCTGACGGCATTGAGGTTTGCCGGCAGATCCGTGCTGAGTCTGATGTTCCCATCGTGATGCTCACCGCCAAGTCGGATACCTCCGACGTCGTGCGCGGACTCGAATCCGGCGCGGACGACTACGTCCCCAAACCGTTCAAGCCCGCGGAGCTCGTTGCACGGGTACGCGCCCGCCTCCGCCCGGGGGATCAGAAAGCCCCGGAGACGCTGCGTATCGCGGACGTCACTATCGACGTCGCAGGCCACCTGGTGACCCGCGGCAATGAACGGATCTCCCTGACCCCCCTGGAATTCGACCTCCTCGTTGCGCTCGCCCGCAAGCCCTGGCAGGTCTTCACCAGGGAACTGCTGCTGGAACAGGTGTGGGGCTACCGCCACGCAGCGGATACCAGGCTGGTCAACGTCCACGTCCAGCGGCTGCGTTCGAAGATTGAACGTGATCCCGAAGCCCCCGAAGTTGTTTTGACGGTCCGTGGTGTCGGCTATAAAGCAGGTTCCTGAACCCCCCAGGCCTGGGGAAAGCGTGCCGGCGGCGCGCCCGCTGCTTTCCCGCCTGGACCGCGCCCGGCTATGGCGCCGCCGTGCGCTGATCGTCGCCGTCAGGGTGTTGCGGCTGCTGCGGGTCGCCGTGGGGCGGATCTTTCCAGGGCTGCGGTATGTAGCCATGTCGCTGCGCCGCAGGTGGCGCAGGTCCCTCCAGTTCCGTACGGTGCTGACCACGTTGCTGCTCTCCATTGCCTCGTTCGCCGTGGTGGGCGCCTACCTGTCCAACCAGATCGCGAACAATCTGTTCCAGGAACGGCTGGCCCAGGCCGAATCGGAGACCCGCTACAACGTCCAGCAGGTGCAGGACACGTTCGACGGCGCGCAGGTCACCGACCAGTCCAGTGTCATTACGCTTGTTTATGACACCCTGAGCGCCGTTGAGGGCCGCGGCTCGGTGATCCAGCGGCGGTACGTCTTCGAAGCGAAGCCGGAGCAAACCCGCCCGCGCAACCGCTGGGTTGAATCCAGGGCGTCGGACCAGCTCACCATCAGCGTTATCCCGCCGGAGCTCCGCAAAGCGGTCCAGCAATCTGGCCCGGACCAGTACTGGGCCTCCACTGAAATTCCGGTCGGCGTCGAAGACCGCCCGGCCATAGCCGTTGGCAACCTGGTCACCTTCAACGGCACGGTGTATGAGCTTTACCTGATTTACGACGTCAACACCGCCCAGCAGACCCTTGATGAGATCCAGGGCGTACTGTGGACCGGCTTTGCCGGCCTGGTGTTGATTATTGGTGGAATCGCCTGGTACGTAACACGGAACGTCGTCAGCCCGGTGAGCCATGCCGCCGTCGTGTCCGAAAAGCTTGCTGCCGGGCAGCTGCAGGAACGCATGGTGGTCCGCGGCGAGGATGAAGTCGCGCGGCTCGGTGCATCGTTCAACCACATGGCTGCCAGCCTGCAGGAGCAGATCACCCAGCTCGCTACGTTGTCCCAGATGCAGCAGCGGTTCGTCTCGGACGTCTCCCACGAACTCCGCACGCCGTTGACCACCGTGCGCATGGCCGCGGAAGTGCTCTACGATGCCCGCCACGACTTCGATCCCATCAATAAGCGGTCCGCCGAGCTCCTGTACAACCAGGTTGAACGTTTCCAGTCCCTGCTGGCGGACCTCCTGGAAATTTCAAGGTTCGACGCCGGTGTGGCCACCCTGGATGCCGAACCGGTGGACATCCTGCAGGTGGTGGGGAATGTGGTGGAGGACGCAGCTCCGGTGGCCGCCGAGTACGGGTCCACGATCGTCCTGAACACGGCTGCCAGCGAAATCATCGTGGAAGCAGACGACCGCCGGATCGAACGGATCGTGCGGAACCTGGTACTCAATGCGGTGGAGCACGGAGAAGGCAAACCCGTCACGGTGACTGTTGCGGCGAATGAGGCAGCGGTGGCCATCGCTGTCCGGGACCAGGGGATCGGCATGGAACCGGCCGAGGCCGCGCGTGTGTTCGACAGGTTCTGGCGTGCAGATCCGGCCCGTGCCAGGACCACCGGCGGCAGTGGACTGGGCCTGTCCATCGCCATGGAGGACACCAAGCTCCACAACGGCTGGCTGCAGGCATGGGGGAAGAAGGGTGCCGGGGCCAACTTCCGGCTGACGTTGCCGTTGAAGAGCGGTGGAACCATTGACCGCTCGCCCCTGCAGCTGGAAGCTGACGACGCCGTCCTGCCGCCGGCGGATGGCCAGCGCGCCGTCGTGGATGTCTACGTCAGCAGTGTTGAGGAGCAACCATGAGCGCCGTCAGGATGCCTAACCGGTCAGCGCAGGCGCCCGGCAAGACGCTTCTTGCGCTCCTGGTGATGTTGGTGCTGACTGCGCTGGTGGCGTCCGGCTGTGCCCGGATTCCCACGTCAGGACCGGTAGGCAAGAGCACCGATGTGGGCGCCGGCAATGCCAATGCGCCGGCGTTCTTCCCGGACGCGCCCCAACCCGGCGCCGCGCCCGAATCCATTATCGAAGGCTTCTATACCGCCGGCAGCGGCTTCGTCGACGACTACGCAGTGGCCCGTGAATACCTCACCCAGTCCAAATCCGTCAGTTGGAAACCGGATGCCCGGGCCTTGGTGTACCGCGGCGCCCAGGTTGTGCCGACCGACGTCGAGAATGTCTTCAATTACGTTCTGGACATCGCCTACTCCGTAGACGCCAACGGCATCGCCACGTTCGCTCCCGAGGGCACCAAGGAAAACATTCCGGTGACCCTCACCCAGGTCGAGGGCGAGTGGAGGATTTCGGAGGTTCCCGATGGCACAGCCATTTCCGAATCCACATTCAAGAGCATCTACGGCGCCTATCCGATCTATTTCTACGACCCCACCTACACCTACGCCATCCCGGACATGCGCTGGTTCATCAGGAACAAGACCGTCAAGGCCATGACCAGCGCACTCCTGGCAGGTCCGGCCCCGTACCTGCAGGGCGCCGCGGTCAGCGCTTTTCCGGCCGGCATGAGGCTTGCCCGGGAATCCGTTCCTGTCGTGTCCGGCGCTGCCCAGGTAGATCTCAGTGCCCGGGAACTGACGGAATCCTCTACGCAGGACCGCCTCCGGATGCAGACCCAGCTGGTGTTGACGTTCCGCACGCAGCCCGACGTGGTCAGCGTTGAACTGCGGGCAGACCATGACCTCGTCCGGGTCGAGGACGATGGCACTGTGTTGCCGCCCATCATCAACCAGGAAGTTCCGCCGCGCCAGATCGCCGTTGTGGGCAATGAACTTGTCCGCTTCGAAAACAACCAGGTCAGGCCCCTGCCGGAGATGCGTTCCGCGGCCGAGTTCAAGCCGGCTTTCCCGGCGGAATCCGCCGTTTCCCAGTCGGTGGCGTTCCTCAATGAGAGCCGGACGACGCTCTACACGATGGTGCCCGGCCAGCCCGCCCGCGCAGTCACGACCCGCAGTACTTTGACCAGGCCGTCCTTCGGGCCCAACGACTGGGTATGGTCAGCCGGGCCAAATGCCACAGGTGCTGCAGAGATTGTGGCTTACAAACCAACGGGAACGGCCGAAGGGGCGGACCTCCCGTCGGTGACCATTGCGCCCGCGTGGCTCGCCGGCCGGACCGTCAAGGACGTACGCATCTCCCGCGAGGGAGTCCGGGCACTGGTGATCTCCGAACAGAACGGCCAGACCAGGGTGCAGGTAGCCGGCATTATCAGGACCCCTGACGGTACGCCCCGCGAGCTCACGGTACCGGTCACTCTTGACCCTGCCTCCACCGCGGACCAGGGAGTGTGGGTGGATGACAGCACGGTGGCCGTGATGAAGCCGTCGCCGTCAGCCAACGTCACGCCGGAACTGCTTTCGCTGACCCTGACGGAACAGCAGCCCTTGGCGCCCTGGCCCGGGCTGTTGTCATTGAGCGCGGGCAATGGTCTTGACGAGATCTACGTGCAGTCCGCGGAGGGAATCTTCCAACGGCTGGGCAACGGCTGGTCCCCGCAGCTCAGCGGGCCTGTGCATCCCTCCTTCCCCGGATAAAGCCCTTTCCGGGATAAAGCCGCACACGGTTGCGGCGCGTCCGTGCACTTCTCCACATGGGTGGCAAGGGTGCTTGCGCCGTGGGGCGCACCCGGCACAGGATGCTGTGGTGGATGCAGCAACGGACCCCGACCTCGCACCGCGGCCCGCGAGCGGTGCCCTGCACCGGGGCGAGTTCCGTGAGCAGGCCTTCCAGCTCCTGGACGGGACCACTGCCGCCTGGCACGAGCTCTGCGCCCTGGTTTTGCCGGTGGACTGTGTTGCCTGCGGCGCTGAGGACGAGGCACTGTGTGCCGGGTGCAGGCAGCGGGTCAGGAAACTGACGGGAAGTCCCTTCCGGGCGGAAGCGGATGCCGCCGCGCTGGTGGGGTTCGACGGCGCCACGCTTCTGCCCGTGGTGGCCTCGGGCGTGTACCGCGATGAGCTGGCCCAATCCATCCTGGCCTTCAAGAAGCACGGCCAGTACCAGCTGAGGACTGAACTGGCCAATGCCCTGCTCAAGGCCATCAACGCAGGCCTTCCGCCCGTGCCGGCCGGGGCCGCGTCCGTGTGCCTCGTACCTGTTCCAAGCAGCGCGTCGGCATACCGCCGGCGCGGCTTCAGCCCCGTGCAGCTGCTGCTGTCCGGACTGCGGTGGAGGCTGGGCTCCATCCCCGTCAAGGATGTCCTTCGTGTCAGGGGCCGGGGCAGGGCAGTTGCCGGGCACAGCGGACAAAAAGGCCTGGGGCGGGGGGATCGGGCCAGCAGGGTGAAAGGGTCCATGCGGGTGGGAAAATTCCACCGCAACACCATTGCCGGACGCCACTGTCTCCTGGTGGATGACGTCCTCACCACGGGGGCGACGCTTGCTGAAGCGGCACGCGCGCTGCACGCCGCCGGAGGGATTGTGCGGGGTGCCGTTGTGCTGGCATCAGCCCGGCCCCCGCAGTCGGCGTCCGAAGATCTTCAACGTTTCAATGCCCCGGATTTATCCCGTTCGGTTGCCTGGCACGACTTAGAAAAAAATAAACCAGGAAAAGGTGAATAAGGCGTGTACATGAACTAACGTCGAAGGTGGGTACAAGAAGAAGATGTACCTGTCGATGGCGGCTCGGAAGGGGCTTGACTGTCACCAGACCGGCCCCTGGAAGTGCCGTTGTCGTGTCACCGAAGGCATTTGGAGGGCACCATGGAGTTTCTGATCAGCGGACGCAACCTGACGGTCTCGGATCGCTTCCGCGAATACGCCGGCGAGAAGATTTCGAAGATTGAATCGCTCGGCGATAAGGTCCAGCGGGTGGACGCAAAGGTTTCCAAGGAAACGAACGGACGCCAGGCCGGAGACCAGCTCACGGTGGAAGTCACCGTCCTGGGCCGGGGACCGGTGATTCGCGCCGAAGCGAGTGCGCCGGACAAGTTTGCCGCGTTTGACCTTGCCTACAACAAGCTCCTCGAACGCCTGCGCAGGGTGAAGGACAGGAAGAAGGTCCACCATGGGCGTCATACGCCCAAGGCAGTGCGTGAGGCCACCGCAACGCTTGAGCCCGCGAGCTCCAGCGAACCGATCTATGTTGAAGCCAGCCACCGCAATGAGCAGGTGGCCGTGCAACAGGCAGAGAGGACGCCGTACGACGTCGACAATGACATCCCTGCCGGTGATTCCCCCGTCCTGATCCGCCGCAAGGTGTTTCCCGCAGCGTCAATGACCCTCGATGACGCAGTGGACAATATGGAACTCGTGGGTCACGATTTCTACCTCTTTGTGGACAGGGCCACCAACACGCCCTCGGTGGTCTACCGCAGGAAGGGCTGGACGTACGGTGTGATTACGCTCGACCACGAATGCGAGCCCGGAGATACGGCCGTCGAGGAAAAAATCCTCGCCTACCGCTCCGACGACGAAGCGGCCAATGCCTAGGCATTGACCTTGCGATTTACCCGAAAGGAGCCACGTGGCGTCATCGCTGAGCCTCCTGCAGGCACGGCGGATCGCACTGGCAGCACAGGGACTGGATAAGGAACGGCCCACCGGCCCGATTACTCCCCGGACGGTGGGCCGGACCTTTGCCCGGATTCAGCTGGTCCAGATCGATTCGGTCAACGTGGTTTCACGCAGCCACTACCTGCCGTTCTTCTCCCGGCTTGGCAATTACGATCGCGGAATCCTGGAGCGGATGGCCGGAACGCATCCCCGGCGAATGATGGAGTACTGGGCACACGAGGCTTCTTTCATCCGTCCGGAACACTTCGGGGACCTGCTGTTGTGGCAGCGCCGGAAGTGGGCGGGCGCTGCCGGCATGGATCCGGAAGTCAGGGCCGGCATCGAAGCCAGGATCATCGCTGTGCTTGATTCGGGGCCGC
The DNA here is from genome assembly GCF_049810315.1 of Pseudarthrobacter sp. J47. Lineage (GTDB taxonomy): Bacteria > Actinomycetota > Actinomycetes > Actinomycetales > Micrococcaceae > Arthrobacter. The sequence goes on along the minus strand of NZ_CP187358.1, from coordinate 2,758,619 downwards.
CCCTGACAGCCGCGCAGCTAACGGCCGCCATCGGCCACCTGGAGGAACGCCAAAATGATCACTGGGGCTGGAACTGGAATGCAGTGAAGCGCGTCCTGGAACACCTGTTCCAGGAGGGCACCGTTTCCGCGGCGTCGCGGACCACGCAGTTTGAGCGCAGGTATACCTTGACGTCGCGGGTCCTACCGGCCAAGGGCACGGACGGCGTTATGACAGGAGGCAATGACGCGGAGGGCTCCATGGTCCGCCTGATCGACGCAGCCGCGCAGGCCCACGGAATTGGAACGGTGCGGTGCTTTGCCGATTACTTCCGAACGCCGGTCAAGGCTGCAGAGGTTGCCGTTCGCCAACTGGTGGAGCAGGGCAGGCTGGAAGCCGTGACTGTTGACGGCTGGAACAGGCAGGTCTTCCGGCACGCGGAAGCCCGGCTGCCGCGTAAGGTGACAGGCCGTGCACTGCTGAGCCCTTTTGACTCCCTCGTTTTTGAGCGGCGCCGCCTGGAGGAACTCTTCGGCTTCCACTATCGGATCGAGATCTACACTCCCCAGGAGAAGCGGCGGTTCGGGTACTACGTCCTGCCGTTCCTGCTCAGGGACGCCATTGTGGCCCGGGTGGACCTGAAAGCGGACCGTGCCGGGAGCCGGTTGCTGGTCCGTGCAGCATATGCCGAGCCTGCAGCGCCGGCTGATACCGCCGTCGAGCTTGCTGCAGAACTGCAGTTGCTCGCTACCTGGCTCGAACTCGACGACGTGGTGGTTGAGCCTTCCGGAGACCTTTCGACGGCCCTTTCGGCTGTATTGGAAGCGCGTTCTGCCCCTATGCTCTCAGGGAACAGCGTCGGAGCCCCGTAGTCTCTCCCGTAGACTAAAAACGCCAGAATTCGGCAGCAGCAGACTGGGAGCACTTCACGTGGCATCACTTATCGAAAAACTTCTCCGCACGGGCGATAAGAAGACCTTGCGCCAACTGCGCAATTATGCCGATTCGATCAATGCCCTGGAAGACTCCTTCCAGACCTTTACGGACGCCGAACTGCGTGAAGAAACGGACCGGCTCCGGGCCCGCCACCAGGATGGCGAGTCGCTGGATGACCTGTTGCCGGAGGCCTTTGCCGCCGTTCGGGAAGCATCGTCAAGGACCCTTGGCATGCGGCACTTCGATGTCCAGCTGATGGGTGGTGCCGCACTGCACCTGGGCAACATTGCCGAGATGAAGACCGGTGAAGGTAAAACCCTGGTGGCCACGGCGCCCGCGTACCTGAATGCACTGTCCGGCAAGGGCGTCCACGTCATCACCGTCAACGACTACCTCGCGGAGTACCAGTCCGACCTCATGGGCCGCGTCTACCGGTTCCTCGGCCTCACCAGCGGCTGCATCCTGTCCAACCAGGATCCGGCGCACCGCCGTGAACAGTACAACGCGGACATCACGTACGGCACCAACAACGAATTCGGCTTCGACTACCTGCGTGACAACATGGCGTGGGACAAAGCTGAGCTGGTCCAGCGTGGCCACAACTTCGCCATCGTTGATGAAGTTGACTCCATCCTGATCGACGAGGCCCGCACACCGCTGATCATTTCCGGTCCGGCCCAGGGCGACACCAACCGCTGGTACAGCGAGTTCGCCAAGGTAGTGACGCGCCTGAAGGCTGATGAAGACTACGAGGTGGACGAGAAAAAGCGCACCGTCGGGGTACTCGAAGCCGGCATTGAGAAGGTTGAGGACTACCTCGGCATCCAGAACCTCTATGAATCCGCCAACACCCCGCTGATCGGCTTCCTCAACAATGCCATCAAGGCCAAGGAACTCTTCAAGCGGGACAAGGACTACGTCATCCTCGACGGCGAGGTACTGATCGTTGACGAGCACACAGGCCGCATCCTGGCCGGCCGCCGTTACAACGAGGGCATGCACCAGGCCATCGAAGCCAAAGAAGGCGTGCAGATCAAGGCCGAAAACCAGACGCTGGCCACTGTGACCCTGCAGAACTACTTCCGCATGTACGCCAAGCTCTCCGGCATGACGGGCACCGCCGAGACTGAAGCGGCCGAATTCATGAGCACCTACAAGCTGGGCGTCGTGGCCATCCCCACCAACCGCGATATGCAGCGGATCGACCAGCCGGACCTCGTGTTCAAGAACGAGGTCGTCAAGTTCGATGCCGTGGTCAAGGACATCGCTGAGCGCCATGCGAAGGGCCAGCCTGTCCTGGTGGGCACCACCAGCGTCGAGAAGAGTGAGTACCTCTCCAAGCTGCTGGCCAAGGAAGGTGTCCGCCACGAGGTCCTCAACGCCAAGAACCATGCGCGTGAAGCCGCCATCGTTGCCCAGGCCGGCCGGAAAGGTGCCGTAACGGTTGCCACCAACATGGCAGGGCGCGGAACGGACATCATGCTGGGCGGCAATGCGGAGTTCACAGCCATCGCCGAGCTCGCCAGGCAGGGCCTGGATCCTGAAGAGAACTCCGAAGAGTATGAGGCCGCGTGGCCGGGAGCACTCGCGGCGGCCCAGCAGTCCGTGAAGGACGAGCACGAAGAAGTGCTGAACCTGGGCGGGCTGTACGTGCTGGGTACCGAGCGCCACGAATCCCGGCGCATCGATAACCAGCTACGCGGCCGTTCCGGGCGCCAGGGCGATCCCGGCGAATCCCGCTTCTACCTGTCGTTGACCGATGACCTTATGCGCCTCTTCAACTCGGGAGCAGCCGAACGGCTGATGAACAGCTCGGTCCCGGACGACGTCGCACTGGAGTCCAAGCTTGTTTCCCGCGCCATCGCCTCGGCCCAGGGGCAGGTGGAGGGACGCAACGCGGAGCAGCGCAAGAACGTCCTGAAGTACGACGACGTCCTGAACCGCCAGCGCGAAGCCATCTACGGCGACCGGCGCCGCATCCTTGAAGGCGACGACCTCCACGAGAAGGTCCAGTTCTTCCTTGAGGACACCGTCAACGCACTGATCGACGCCGCAACCGCCGAGGGCAACGGAGATGACTGGGACTTCGAGCAGTTGTGGACCAACCTCAAGACGCTCTACCCCGTCAGCGTGACCGCGGAGGAGATCATTGAGGAAGCCGGCGGAAAGTCGAAGCTGACCGTGCAGTTCCTGCGCGAAGAGCTGCTCTCGGACGCCAAGCTGGTTTACCAGTCCCGCGAAGAAGCCATCGGATCAGCCGGCATGCGTGAACTTGAGCGCCGGGTTGTGCTGTCCGTGATCGGCCGGAAGTGGCAGGAGCACCTCTATGAGATGGACTACCTGAAGGAAGGCATTGGCCTGCGCGCCATGGCACAGCGCGATCCGCTCGTGGAATACCAGCGCGAGGGCTACGTGATGTTCCAGAGCATGATGGAAGCCATCCGTGAAGAAAGTGTGGGCTTCCTGTTCAACCTCGAGGTCGAAGTAACTCCTGCGCAGGACGTGGAAGTTGCGGACGAGGCCGGAACACACACAGAGCACGTGGAGCCGCAGATCCGCGCCGCCGGCCTTGCAGCTCCTGAACGTCCGGCCCAGCTGCAGTACACCGCTCCTTCGGAAGACGGCGGAACGCAGGTCCGGGTCGAAAGCAAGGGAACGGGCAGGTCGGGCAATCCCGCCAAAGCGGCTGCACAGGATGCCGCCAAGCGTCCGGCCAAGAAGAAGCGCAAGTAGTCTTCAGCCAATCACAAGCTCGGTGACGCGCCATACCTGGCGGCTGCGTTCCAGCCGGACAGCAACAGCCCTGACCCGCGTTTCATCCACGACGACGGCGCTTCCTTCGTAGATGCCGTCGGCAACATCGCAGATCCGCACCGACCGGACGGCCGAGTTGCGGTGCAGCCGGGCGATTCCGGGTGCTGCTGTCCGTGCGGCTTCGCGCTTGATGAGGGCGAGGCGGTGTTGCAGGGACGTCAGGCATTTGTGGTCCAGCCTCCGCGCCAGCTGATGGAGGGGCCGCGTTCCGGCCAAGACCTCGATCGCTGCCTGGACTGTGCTGTGCACTATGGCCTGGACAACTGAGGCATCGTCGACGGGCCGCAGTGGGGGAGCCGTCCGGACCTCTGTCCGCAGGGCTGTTGCTGATCGAATAGGCGTAACAGTGGTCATTGGATTTCCCCTGGTTCGTTGTTATTGGATGTTGGTTTTGGATGCTGTAGCTGCTTTGGGCGGCGGCCGTGTTCACGCGGAAGACGGCGCCTGCAGGATCTGCCCCGGCAGCAGGACATCGGGGTTGTCTCCGATGGCTGCCTTGTTGGCCTCATACCAGCGGGGCCAATCCAGGGCGACGTCCAGGTCTGAGGCATGCGGGCCCAATGCCCGCGCGGCGATGGTCCAGAGACTGTCTCCAGCCAGGACTGTCACCTGGCCAGCGGCCGGTGTCCCCGCTGGAATCGCCCGGAGTGGCGGTGCAGCCAGCATGCCCGGATCGCTGGGCGGGGCTGCGGGCTTCCACTGTGGCTGGACCGGCTGCCCGGTGTCCTGGGGAGCCTGCGTGGCTGACCACTCCGGCGAGGTGATTGGTCCTGCGCCGGCCCCACTGCCTGCAGTAGCCGCCCATTCCACGGAAATACCGACTCCATCAGAAGCCGCCGCGGGTGCGGCGTTGGCGGCCACTGGTCCGGCAAGCAGCTGAATCCCCAGTACAGCCAGGGCGAGCCGGCGCATAAAGGCCGGGCTTGCCTTTCCCACGGCTGTTCCGGCGTTGTCGTGGCCGGCCTTGTGAAGTCCTGCGCAGGCGAACGCTGCCAGCAAGGACATGCACCACCAGGCAACGATCAGGGTCCCTACTCCAGCAGAGAGTCCACCCAGGACATCTTCGAGCTGCAGCGACTGCCTGCGGGCCGAAGATTCCCGCCATCGTTCCAGCATGGCCAGGCCGTTTGCGGCCAAAAAGACGCCCAATGCCAGGATGACCGCTGCCATTGCCGCGTCAGCCGCCCTGCCTGGAGTGGCTTCCTGATCCGTTCCCATGCTGCTGTCCTCCGTGGCTTCCACCGGATGAACTGCGATTCTTACCGCGTTGATGCAGTTTGATGCAGTTTGATGGTGTTCAATGTAAACAAGGACAGCTTGCATCACATAGTGTCTGTTTGTCCAGACGGTGGTTAAAGTTTGACCGTCCCGGAACTGGCCCCTACGCTGGCGCAATGCGATGGGATGCACTTTTCGAGGACCTAGAGGGACAGATGTGGGCCGAGGAAAGGCTGAGCCTGGAAGCTGAGATCTCAGAGCGTGCACGTGTGGAGAGTGCCGCCCTCGTGCTGTCGGACCGCCTGCGGGGATCCTTGGGACAGCACGTTACGGCTGGCCTGGTTACGGGGGCACTCGTGGAAGGGACGTTGGCCCACGCGGGGGCGGAGGCATTGGTGCTCAATGAAGGCCGGCACCAGGTTCTGGTGCCATACGCTGCGGTCACGCGTTATGGCGGCCTGGGACGGCTGGCCCACGTCGAGCGATCCACCGTCCGGAAGGCACTCGGGATGGCGAGCTCACTCCGGGCCATGGCAAGGGACCGGTCGGAACTGGCGGTCAGCCTCCTTGGCCAGGAGGCAACGCCGGCGGTTTATGGGGTGATGGACCGGGTGGGCAGGGACTACTTCGACCTTGCAGTGGTTCCGCGGGGTGAAGCGCGCCGGCGCGACAATGTCTCAGGTTTGTGGACTGTGCCGTTCACGGCACTCGTAGCCATCAGGTCACAGCGGGACCTGGCATGATCAGACCGACTTTGACTTGGCTTCCTCGATCATCCGGCTCGCTTCGGCGTACCGTTCCTCGATGTACTGCTCAAGCATTTTTTCCTCAACGCGCCACTGGCCGCGGCCGCCGACCTGGATGGCCTTCAGTTCCCCGCTGCGGACCAGGGCGTAGGCCGCGGGTGAATTGATCTGCAGCTGTTCTGCAACGTCAGCGAGTGTAAGGAATCGGGGCATGCCTCCATTTTGCCATCTATGACGCGCCCATGAAGCAGTTATCCACAGTTTGCGCTCCAGGAGCGATATGACTTTTTAGTTCAAGGCCGATGCCGTAACAATGATGGTGACCGGCAACGCCATCCGGTGCCGGAGCCAACCAGGGGGAACCAGAATGAGTCTTGCAGCATCGCCAGGCGCAGGGCGGCTGAAAAAGCCTTCATGGAAGGACCCGCGCCTCCTGGTGGGTTTCCTGTTGGTCCTTGCATCCATAGGTGGCGTGGTGGCGCTCGTGGGCAGTGCCGATCGCACCACTGAGGTTTATACGGCCAAGGATTCCATCGACGTCGGCGAGCCCATCAGTGAAGATAACGTCAACAGGGTGAAGGTCCGCTTGGGGGACGTTGAGGGTCTCTATATCCCCGTGGAATCGGGCCTGCCGGAGAACGTTGTCGCGCTGCAAAGGGTGGGCAAGGACCAGTTGGTTCCCCGCGGCAGTCTCGGTCAGGCGGATGCCTTGGACCGGAAACCCGTGTCACTGACCGTCCAGGAAGCCCTGCCGCAACAGGCCGTCGCAGGCACCAGGGTAGACGTTTGGGTCTCGCTGCCGGATTCCGGGAACGGCTTCAGTGAGCCCAGGCTGCTGCTGCCCGGCGCCGAAATCGCCCGGGTAACACCGGGCTCCACTGCGCTGGGAGCATCAAGGTCCACGGAGTTGATGGTGTTGGTTTCGGATGCCCAAATGCCGGCGTTGCTCGGAGCCCAGGCCAACAACGCCAAGATTGCCGTGGTCTGGAACCCGGGCGGCGGAAAATGAGCATCCCCGTAGTGACAGTGGGCCAGTCCCGTGAAGATCTGGTCGGGGGCCTGGAGCGTCTGCACGGGCCGGTCACGGTGGTCCGCCGCTGCGCGGAACTGGCTGAGTTGATGGCGGCCTGCCAGAGCGGCATCGCCCGGGCAGCGGTTGTCGCAGAAGGAAGCGAGGAGCTGACTGCCTCCCTTGTGGACCGCCTTGGTGCAGTAGGCGTCGCCATTATTGCCCTGACGGACAACGCGGAAGAAGCATCACGACTTCGCGGGCTGGGAGTGGCGTCCGCGCTGTCCGGCGTTGAGCCCTCGGTCCTGGCCGGCAAGATCTCCGAAGCCGTGGCGCGCCACACTCAGCACCGTGGCCGAGGGTATGACGGCGTGAGCGGATTGTCTGATCCTGCGGCCGCAGCCGTAGTGGTTCCGGGAGCCGCGGACCCGGCCGAAGCCCGGGAAGGATCGGGAAGCATCATTGCTGTTTGGGGCCCGGCCGGCGCCCCCGGTCGCACCTTGGTGGCCGCGAACATTGCGGGGGAGCTGGCAGCAGACGGCAAGAGCGTCATCCTGGTTGACGCGGACACCTACGGCGCCAGCATTGCCGCGCTCCTGGGGCTGCTGGATGAGTCAGCGGGCTTTGCCCAGGCCTGTCGGTTGGCGGACCAGGGCGTCCTGGACACGGAAACCATGGACAGGATTGCCGTACCGGTGGCCACCCGGTCCGGGACGTTCCGGGTCCTTACCGGCGTCACGCGGGCGGACCGCTGGACGGAGCTGCGGCCGGCAGCCCTGGGGATTGTGCTGGAAAGGGCCAAGGAACTGGCAGACGTAGTAGTGGTGGATGTCGGGTTCTGCCTGGAAAGCGATGAAGAGCTGAGTTTCGACACCATGGCGCCGCGCAGGAACGGCGCCACGCTGCGTTGCCTCGAACTGGCTGACACGATCTATGCCGTGGGTTCGGCGGATCCCGTGGGCGTCCCGCGGCTGGTCAGGGGATTGGCTGAACTTGAACAGGCGGTGCCGGGTGCCTCGCCACGCGTCATTTTCAACAAGGTCCGGTCCGGCGCCGTCGGCCGCGACCCGGAGCGGCAGTTGCGCGATGCCTGGGAACGGTACGGGCCGGCGTCGGCCATTGGCGCGTATCTCCCGTGGGACCCCTCGGCCGCTGACTCTGCGTTGTTGGGTGGCTCCCTCCTGCTCGAAGCCACCCCCGACGCTCCACTCCGGCATTCGATCGCCCAGCTGGTTTGTGCACCTAAACAGCAAAGTCGCAGATCCTCTGTACCACTATCCACAGCGAGGCGGCGGGCAAAGGAATAGGCTCGGCTCAAGAGCTGCAAAGGGGCAGCACCAAAAGAGCTTTTGGAGGCGTTTGTCGATGTCGTCTGGATCCAACGTTGCGGATCACCCGGTCTTGGACAGTTCCGAAGGGGGCTTCCTGGCGGACTATTACCAGCACCTGCCGGCTGAAGATGCCACCGACTACCCACCGGGCCTCCTGGAAGAGCGGGCAAATGTGCACCGCCGGCTGGCCGATGTCAGGATGCCGGGACAGGCCATCGTTTCGATCGTGGACGAAGACGAACGAAGCGTTGTCTATGTGGCCACCGACGACATGCCGTTCCTTGTGGATTCGGTTAACGCTGAACTGGTCCGTCAGGGGCTGGCCATCCACCTGGTGATCCATCCACTGTTCGTAGTGCGCCGGAACCGCGAGACAGGCAAGCTGGTCGGCACTGACCGGGTGCCTGCCCATTTGGGCATCTCCAGCGGTGACACGGCCACCATGCCGAACCTTTCCCACCTCATCGCCAGGGGTGACAACGCCTCGCACATGGAGTCCTGGATCGCTGTCGAAATCGACAGACCGGCTGACCAGCGCCGCGGGGAACTCGTCCAGGGCCTGGAGAAGGTCCTCTCAGACGTCAGGGCCGCCGTCGAAGACTGGCCCTTGATGCGGTCCAAGGCCCGCGAAATCGCGGAGAGCCTGGAAAACGTCGCCCACCCGGAACACATCAGGGAAATCCGCCAGGCCGAAGAGTTGCTGCGCTGGCTGGATGATGGGAACTTTACCTTCCTCGGCTACCGCGAATATGACCTGGTGACGGTCGACGGCGAGGATGTCCTCGAGCTCCGCGAGGCAAGCGGGCTGGGGCTGCTGCGCTCACGCAGCGAAACCCCGCACATCCAGCACCTCACCGACACCGGACGCCGCAAGGCACGCGAAAAGCGGGCGCTGGTCATCACCAAGGCAAACTCACGTTCCACGGTGCACAGGTCTGCCTACCTGGACTACATCGGCATCAAGAGCTTCGACGCCAGTGGCAACGTCAACGGCGAACGCCGCTTCATCGGGCTCTTTGCAACAAGTGCCTACGCCGGTTCGGTCAGGGAAATCCCGATCGTCCGCGAAAAGGTCAAAGCCGTGCTGGACAGTTCGGGATTCCCGCCGGACTCACATTCGGGCAAGGATCTCCTGGGGATCCTCGAAACATACCCCAGGGATGAACTGTTCCAGATGGACGTTTCCGAGTTGGCAGAAACTGCCGCCGGGATCCAGCGGCTGCAGGAGCGGCGCCGGACCCGGTTGTTCCTGCGGCCGGACATCTACGGCCGATTTATGTCGGCACTGGTGTACCTGCCGCGAGACCGCTACACCACCAACGTCCGTCTCCGGATCGAGGACGAGCTGCGGGCAACGTTCCAGGCGGAATCCATCGACTATGAGGCCAGGATGACGGAGTCGGCACTGGCCCGCTTGTTCTTCCGGATCCGGCTTCCCAAGGATGCCGACGTTGCCGACGTCAACGTCGAGGAGCTGGAGAAGCGCCTTGTGAGGGCTGCCCGTTCATGGAGCGAAGGCATTGCCGAGGTACTCCGCGGCCGCCGTGGCGATGACCGGGGCAAGGAACTGGCAGCCCTGTGGGCAGAAGCGTTTCCCGCAGGCTACCGCGTCGACTACGAAGTAGAGGACGCGCTCGAGGACATCGAACGTTTCGAGCGGTACGGCGCGCGGGCGGAAGCGGAGGGCGGGCCGGTCACCGAGAAGCCAGGCGTCCACGTCTACCAGCCGGCCGGCGTCGGTGAGTCGCTGGAGGAGGACGCCAGGGTCAAGCTCTACATGCTGGAGCCCCGCAGCCTCAGCAGGATCCTGCCCTTCTTCCACCACCTCGGACTGGAGGTACTGGATGAGCGGCCCTTCGAGATCGAGACCGCGGACCACCGCGACTTTTTCCTCTACGACCTTGGCCTGAAATACCCGGCGGGTGTGGATCCCATGGAAACCGGTCAGCTGCTGGCCGATTTCTTCGCCGCGGCAGTAACCGGTGAACTGGAATCGGACAGCTTCGACAGGCTGGTGCTGCGCGAAGGAATGTCCTGGCGGGGAATTACTGTGTTGCGGGCCTACGCCAAGTACATGCGCCAAATGGGAAACACCAACTCGTTCGAATTCATGGCTGACACGCTGCTGGCCAACCCCAAGGTGACCCAGGGGCTCAGCGCCCTGTTCGCTGCCCGCTTCGACCCCGAATGCGGCGAGGCAGAACGGGGAGCCCGGCAGGAGGCTGTCCGTTCTGAGTTGAACGAAGCCATCGAGGAAGTCGCCACGCTCGACGCGGACCGGGTACTGCGGACGTTCCTGAACCTGATCGAGTCGACGCTGCGTACCAATTTCTACCAGGACAAGGGTTACCTGAGCTTCAAACTTGATCCGGAAAAGATCGAAGGCCTGCCGTTCCCGCGGCCCATGTTCGAGATCTGGGTATATTCACCGCGCGTCGAGGGCGTGCACCTGCGCTTCGGCAAGGTGGCGCGTGGCGGCCTGCGCTGGTCCGACCGCCGCGAGGACTTCCGGACGGAAATCCTTGGCCTGGTGAAGGCCCAAACCGTGAAGAACGCAGTGATCGTACCCACCGGGGCGAAGGGCGGGTTCTTTGCCAAGCGGCTGCCCGATCCGGCCGTGGATCGCGCCGCATGGATGGCCGAAGGCGTCGAGAGCTACAAGACCTTCATCAGGGGCCTCCTTGACCTCACCGACAACCTGGTTACAGGGACAGACGGCGAACAGCTTGTGCCGCCGTCGTCGGTTGTACGGCATGACGGCGACGACTCCTACCTGGTGGTTGCAGCCGACAAGGGAACCGCGACGTTCTCGGACATCGCGAACGGACTCGCTGCCGAGTACGGTTTCTGGCTGGGTGACGCCTTCGCCTCTGGCGGCTCCGTGGGTTACGACCACAAAGCCATGGGAATTACCGCACGCGGAGCCTGGGAATCCGTAAAGCGCCACTTCAGCGAGCTGGATCTGGACACACAGTCCGAACCGTTCACGGTGGTGGGCGTGGGGGACATGTCCGGCGACGTCTTCGGTAACGGCATGCTGCTCTCCGAACACATCAGGCTGCTGGCAGCCTTCGATCACCGGCACATATTCCTTGATCCCAATCCTGACGAGGCTGCCTCTTTCGCCGAGCGGCGCAGGCTGTTTGACCTGCCCCGGTCATCCTGGGACGACTATGACAAATCCCTGATCAGCGAAGGCGGCGGGGTGTACCCGCGGCAGGCCAAGTCCATCCCGATCAGCGAACCGGTCCGTACGGCACTGGGCCTTCCGGAAGGAACAGTGCAGCTGAGCCCGCCGGAACTCTTGCGGGCCATCCTGCTGGCGCCCGCTGACCTTCTCTACAACGGCGGCATTGGCACTTACGTCAAGGCAAGCACGGAGACCAACGCCTCGGTGGGGGACAAGGCGAATGATGCCATCCGTGTCGACGGCAAGGACCTGCGCGTGAAGGTCGTTGGCGAAGGCGGAAACCTCGGCATGACCCAGCTCGGCCGCATCGAGGCGGCGCTGCAGGGCGTCATCCTTAACACCGACGCCATCGACAACTCAGCAGGCGTGGACTGCTCAGACCACGAGGTCAACATCAAGATCTTCGTTGACCGGATGGTGGCCGGCGGCAAGCTTTCCAGCGGGGAACGGGCCGGGTTCCTGTCGTCCATGACGGATGAAGTGGGCCGGCTGGTGCTCCAGGACAATGTTGACCAGAACATCCTGCTGCTCAATGACCGCATGCGGGTGGCGGAGTGGAGTCCCAGCTATGAACGCCTGATGGATTGGCTGGAAACCCGTGCGGACCTCAAACGCGACCTGGAGGCGCTGCCCACCACGGCCACCCTCCGGGCACGGCTGGAACAGGGGCAGGGCCTGACGTCGCCGGAGCTTTCCGTACTGGCCGCCTACGCCAAAATCGAGCTGGCCACGGCGCTGCGGGACAGCAAATTGGCGGACGATCCGTGGTTCCGTGGGACCTTGCGAAAGTACTTCCCACGCCAGCTGCAGGAACGGTTCGACGCCGAACTGGACTCCCACCCGTTGCGCCGGGAAATCATCGCGACGGTGGTTGCCAACGACATGATCAACATGGGCGGCATCACGTTTGTCTTCCGGGCCATGGAGGAAACATCCGCAACCGAAGTGGCGGTTGCCAAAGCCTTTGTTGCCCTGCGTGAAATCTTCGAACTCGATTCCATGACGGAACAGCTCAACAGCCTTCCGGCGTCCTTCCCCACGGAACACTGGAGCACCGTACATCTGGACATCAGGCGGCTGCTGGACCGCGCCGTCCGTTGGCTCATCTCGGAGGGCGGCACCTCCAAGCCGGTTTCCGGGATCGTTGACGAGTTCAAGCCGGTAACCGATCCACTGCGCTCCAAATTGCTGGACTACCTTCAAGGCGATGACCGGGACAGGGTGTTGTCCTGGCTGGAAACCGGCAGGGACTGGAACCTCCCGGCGGAGCTGGCACAACGTTGGGCTGAACTGTTCGAGAGCTTCGTGCTGCTGGACATCGCAAAGATCGCGCACACACGCAGTGAGCCGCTGGGTGAGATCACGTCGGTGTATTTCACGGTGTTCAACAGGTTCCACGCAGACGCCCTGCTGGAGCGGATCAGCTCGCTGCCCCGGAGGGACCGTTGGGAAGCGCTGGCACGCGCGGCCCTGCGGGACGATCTCTACTCAACCGTTACGGATATGACGACGGCGGTGTTGGACTCCACCGATTCCGAAACCGACGCGGCATCCCGGCTGAAATCGTGGGAGCTCCTCAACGCCGAACAACTGGGCCGGGCGAAGACCATGTTTGACGAGGTCAACGCGCTTGAATCAGATGATATGGCGTCACTGTCGGTAGCATTGAGGCTCTTGAGGTCAATCGTCCGGCGGTAGCACACGCGACCGTCGCTTTGGAGGTGCAGTGGCAATCTTTACGGACCCCATCAGGGAGCACGCCGATTTCGGCCCCGGGGACGCAGAATGGCTGCACCTCCTGGTGGGGGACTGGCAGATGGTGGCAGACCTGGCGTTCGCCGACCTGGCACTGTGGTTTCCCCATCCGGAACTGGGCTACATCGCCCTGGCCCATGTGCGGCCTTCGACCACGCACACTGCTTTCCACGGCGACTTCGTGGGTGAAGGGATCCGCTCGGACCTTAAGCCCCTGGTGGATAAGGCCTGGGAAAGCAAGTCCATTGAACGGTCCAGCGAAACCAACTGGAGCAGCGAGATGGCCTTGCGTGTTGAGGCCGTGCCGATGGTACGCAATGGCAGGACCCTGGCGGTAGTCACTACTCATATGGACCTGTCCAGCTCGCGCATGCCCTCACGCCTTGAACTGACCTACCGTCAATGTGCCCACGATCTGCTTCGGATGGGCACATTGGGGCTGTGGCCGGATTTTGCATCACCTACGGGCTCGCGCCGCGGTGCACCGCGTGTGGGTGACGGGCTGATCCGTCTCGATGCCGACGGGATTGTCCAGTACGCCAGCCCTAACGGCGTGTCTGCATTCCGCAGGCTCGGTGACGGTGAATCACTGGAAGGACGTTCCCTGGCGGAGGTCACGGCCGGCCTGCTTAAGGATCGTCGTATGGTCGACGAAACGCTGCCCTTGGTGGTGACGGGCCGAATGCCATGGCGCAGCGAAATCGAGTCAAAGGGCGTGAGCCTGTCGCTGCGTGCCATTCCGCTTCGGGACGAACAGCAGCGGTTCGGCGCACTGGTGCTGTGTCGTGACGTCTCCGAGCTCCGCCGTCGTGAGATGGAACTCGTGACAAAGGACGCCACTATCCGGGAGATCCACCACCGGGTCAAGAACAACCTGCAGACAGTTGCTGCGCTGCTGCGCATGCAGTCCCGGCGGATGGTCAGCGATGAGGCCAAGCAGGGCCTCGAGCAGGCCATGCGGCGAGTGGCCACTATAGCCCTCGTCCACGAAACACTGTCGCAGGGTCTGACGCAGAGCGTGGACTTCGACGAGCTGATCGGGCGCCAGTTCCGCCTGTCGGCAGAGGTCGCATCGCCGTCCCAGCAGGTCAGGACTGAACGGTCCGGGTTGTTCGGTGAGCTACCCAGTGATTTTGCCACCCCGCTCGCGCTGGTGATCAACGAACTGGTGACCAACGCCGTCGAACACGGACTTGAAGGACGCGCAGGAACCGTCTGGCTTCTCGCTGACCGGTTTGAGGACGAGGACGGTGAGGAGATGCTGACAGTAACGGTGGCAGATGACGGCGTGGGGCTGCCGGATACTCCGCACAGCGAGGGCCTGGGACTGCAGATCGTGCGGACTTTGGTGACCAGTGAACTTGGCGGATCCATTCAGTGGCGCCCGCGCGACGGCGGCGGGACGGCTGTGGAGATCACGCTGAGCCTTGAACCGAGGTAGTACTGCCGTTTGAGCTGTTGCAGCTATTGTCCGGCTGCCCGGCTGGCGGACAGATAAGGGCCCGGCGCGATTCAGATCACGCCGGGCCCTTTCCCTAAATCTACGAAAGCGTCAGGAAGCCCTGCGGGCACGTGCAGCGCGGCGCTTAAGGGCACGACGCTCGTCCTCGCTCATGCCGCCCCAGACACCGGCATCCTGGCCGGACTCAAGAGCCCACTGCAGGCAGGTGTCCACAACAGGGCAGCGACGGCAGACGCTCTTGGCTTCTTCGATCTGCAGGAGTGCCGGTCCGGTGTTTCCTACAGGAAAGAAAAGTTCGGGATCCTTGTCAAGGCACGCCGCGCGGTTACGCCAATCCATCTGATCAGTTGCTCCATTTCTGGGAAGTGCTGTTTGTGAAATTATTCACTAACAGCAACAAAGGATAAGGGGCCCAGCCGGGCCCCTTGGGTCATCTGAATTAAGCGTTTCATGTTAACGCTGTGTAAACAAGGGGTAATCCTGCCAGAATGCCAAATCCGTGGTGAGCGATGCGTCACATGTGACGCGCGCTGCATCGCCGCAATCTGACTATGTCCGGTAGTGTGCCAGTGTGTCAAGACCCCCAAAGAGGCCCGATTCCCCCTCAGATTTCCCCTCCGGAACGCCGGAGGAGCCCTCGGCTTTCCCGCCTCCCGGTTCCTCTGGTCCATCACCCTCGGAGACAGCCGCAGACACCGCCGTCCGGCCGCGTACCGCTACCGTCCTGGCCCTGATTGTTGCAGCTGAAGCTGTGACCCTGCTTCTGGCTGCCGGCTGGTACGGTCTGCAGCTCGTCAGCGGAGCGCCGGTTCTTTCATTTTGGGGAGCCGTGTTCACCCTGGTGCTGCTCTTGGCTTTCTCTGCCTGGCTGTTTGCTGTAGGGCATTTCCTTTTCCGCGGGTACCGATGGACGAGGGCGGCCGCCCTGGTGGCCCAGCTTTTTGTGCTCACCATAGGAATCCCGACCATCAGCGCCGGATTGGTCGCAGCTGGACTTGCAATGGTGCTGCCGGCTGGCGTAGCCATCGTTCTGCTCTTTACGCCGCGGGTCATTGCTTTCGCCTCCCGGGTGGGTGGAGCGCAGCCCACGTTGTAGGACCAGCCCACGTTGTAGGGCCGGCCTGCGGGGCAGGAGAAATCTCCATTGCCGCGGTAACGATGTCCGCTGCGGCGTGATCAGGCGGCCGCAGCGCTTACCGGTTCTTCCTGCTCAGGGAGGAAGGGCAGTTGCAACGCCATGGCTGCGCCATCGGTAACCAGGACAGCACGCCCCGGGGGCGGGGCGGCCTCCAGGTCGAAACGTGTAGCGAACATCTCCCCGTCCATCAGGCTGCGCGGCGCGAGCAACAGCCCGGCGCCGCAGTTTCGCGCTGTGCTGGCCACTGGAACGCGGTGCATAAGCGCTGAACCATATGCCGCGGTTACGACGACTGATAACCCGCGGGAATTGATGTCCACCAGCATTTGATTGATGGCGGCCGGCAGTCGATCAGCGTCGTCGACGAGACAGACTGATCCGGGTGCCAGGGCCCCTGCCGCAACAGATGCGTGAATGGCTTCCCAGTAGGCAGCCGGGTCGTCGTCCGGACCCGGGGCGAGCCAGCCCAGCGGCATAGGATTCAGCAGTGGCAGCGATCGGAGCACGCTGCTCCGGCCCGATCCTGGCCTTCCCAGTACAGCCAGCACACTGCCTGCCGCGAACCGTAAGGACACAGGCTTCAAGTCGTCTCCTCCCACGCCGAGGAGCAGGCTTTGACGCCTCAGGACGGAGGCCCGCGGCCGTGTGCCGTCTGCCGTGCGCCGTCCGTCGGGTCCGTTGGCACTCCTGGGGGTTGTTCCAGGAGCGAGGCTGTCGATGAACTCCCAGCCAAGCACAGCGGGCAGCGGATCGACCCGGAACGGCGGGGAAACGGGCTGTATCAAATCGTGCAGTCGGTCCCGAACCGCGGAACCTGACGTATAGAGCTGGCAGACAGCAGGTCCGCCCAGCGCCACAGGGCCGAATGCCACGGCCCTGCCGGGGAGCGGAGCCGTCTTGGGCATCACGGGCCAGGCAAGACGGCTCTCCTCGGTGGAACCGGTGGGGCAATAGATCCGGTTGGGCAGGGCAGCGAAGAACCTTGAGGTGACCAGCTCCCGTTCCCCGGAGACGATCACGCTGATATTCGCATTCGTGCCGTCCCGCACTATGTCCTGGACCAGGTCCTCGGCCCACATCAGGGGTCCGGAACGCATGGCTGACACCCAGGCTCCCCACCCGGCCAGCACCAGGACAACACGAGTGCCACGCTCACCGGCTGGGCGGGAGAGCCGCTCTGTCATCTCCTGGTGGATTCTTTCAATGATCCGGACACCGCGCCTCAGCTCGTGCACCCCTGCAATGGCCCCGATACGACCGGTGGCAGCAAAAGGTTCCAAGGTGCCCAGTCCGTCCAACAGGTACAGATGGGCGTCGGTACGCTGCCGGAGCAGTTGTCCCACTGTAATCACGAGCAGGGCGGACGGGCCGCCGGCTGCGGGGCTCCCAACGACGGCAAGGTGCCCCTGGGTACCGGGCTCCCACGTCATTTCCGCCAGCCGCTGTTCATCGGGCTTGTCGAGGATGCCCAGTGTCACCAGGAAAGTATCGGGATCAGTACTGCCAGCCGGACCGGGCGCGTCCGGATACACCAGTTCCGCCGGAAGGCTCGGGGCAACGGGGCGCCGAGGTGGCGCGCCGTTGTTGTCGGCCCAAAGTTGGGAGAGCATCCTGATCAGGGGTGCGGCGGCTGCTGCCGGGGTAATGTCGGCCGCAGCCGTCAGGAGGTGGGATTCACGGTCGCTGACGGAGGTTGCCTCCTTGGCAGTCAACACCGAAATGCGGCTTCCCTCTTGGCGGGGCCCGGCGGCAAGCGAAGCAGCCTGGAACTCAGAAGGGGGTTCTGTGCCTCGCGCCATGTAAGCCCGGCCGGGCGTTGCCACCCCGATGCAGGCCGCCTCCTTACCGTTGATGACGTCGAGGGACTCCATCTCGGACTGGACCCGGAGGGCGATGCTGGTAGTCACATTGGCCCGGATGTCGGCGGTAATGGCGCCTTGGGGCCGTTGCGTGGCCATGATCAGGTGCAGCCCCAGGGAGCGTCCGATGGTGGCGATCCTCATGAGTTCCGCCAAAGCGTTTGATGCGTCCTCGACGAGCATCCGGAATTCATCGATGACCAGCACGAGTTGCGGTACCGGCTCGGTCCGGGAAAAGGCCGATTGCCTGTACGCGGCAAGGTCCGGTGTGTCTGACGCGGCAAGGAGGCGTTCCCGGCGTCTGATCTCCGAACGCAGCGACGCCAGGAACCTTTCGAGTTCATCGGGGGAGAGATCGGTGAGGAGCCCGACGCAGTGGGGAAGAGCAGCCAGCGGGGCGAGCCCTGATCCGCCCTTGAAGTCTATGAAGAGGAAGTTGACCCTGTCCGGGGGATAGGACAGCGCCAACCCTGCGGTGAAGCTGCGCAGCAGTTCCGACTTACCCGAACCAGTTGTTCCCGCAACGAGTACGTGGGGCCCGTCCGACTCGAGATCCATAAACCGGGTTCCATCGGCGGATACTCCTACGGGCGCCTTCAGGCCTGGTGCGGTCCTGCCCTCAGCCCAGCGCCCGCCAATGGCTAAAGTAGTGGCCGGCAGGAGATCCGGAAGTGAACAGGTTCCGGGAATACCTGGGCGTTGCTCTTCGGCTTCAAGCGCGCAGTTCCTTGCCCGGGTGGCGCGATCGAACACTGCATGGGCCACGAGATCAGGGATCATGTTGAGGCGCCCGCCGTCTTTGCTGAAGACGGAACCATGTTCGCTGAGTTCGATATCAACCGCCGCAGGCTCCGAGCCTGCGGGCAGGAACTGGAACACTTGCCAGGAACAGGACGCCGCGACATCCAGCATGGCCTCCGAATCTGACGGATCGGTCAGCAGCAGAACCCCGTGGCAGGTCTTCGGACTGCTGAGGAGTTGCCGGGTCCGCGCATGATTCGTGGAGAGCTGCATATGGGGCAGGAACCGGGCTGCAAGGGGCAGGCTCTCCGCGCTGCCGTGGAGTACGACCCGGGTGCAGGCTGCCCTGGGGGTGTGGGTGAGTTGCAGAAGCAGGGAGTGAACGAAGGCCTTCCGAAGCGGATGGGGGCCGCGGACGGATACCAGCGGCGCCGCAGGATCCACCGTCAGGGGAAGCAAGGCCGCAGGCAGCGGTGGGTCCGCTGTGCCGGAGGGCCCCAGGGCAATGTTGGCCGGCTGTTCGGCCAGGCCGATGCGCAGCCATGTGCCATGACAGTCGGCCGGATGCCAGGGCCGCTCCATCGCCCCTGTGGTGTCAGCGAACAGGATGTCCGCGACTGAAGGTGCTGCCCGCCGTCGTCTGTCCTTGTCCTGGCGGGACGCCCTTGAAAGGGCATCCCGGAAGTCCTTGCGCTGGCGCCGGCCCGAGAAAACCGGAATCAGGACTGCCACCCCGGACATTGCGGAGAAGGCAAGGAACATCCACATTCCCGTCATCACGGCCAGGCCCACGCCGATGAGCAGTGGAGCCAGTGCGGCGATCAGCAATGCGGATCGATTGGCTTGTGGCTGCGGGGCCGGCACCATAATGGGTTCCGCCACTGACGCACCCGCCTCATCAAGGTGATGTCGCGGCATCGTGGGTGTTCCGGATGAAATGGTCATGAAGGAATCACCACAGCGGACCACGGAGTCGGTGGATATAACGGCCGCCCTCTTGGGTGTTCCGTCGATCAGCGTTCCGTTGGCACTTTCCAGATCTGTGATGGACACGGAAGTATCTGTCACGTTAAGGCGGGCGTGTTCGCGGGACATCTGGGGGTCGGGAACAACAATGTCCCCTGCGTTCCTTCCGATCCCGTAGCTTCCACGCTTGAGGGGAACGACCGTCCCGGCGCCGGCACCGGTATGAATCACCAGGGAGAGCAACGGCTGGTCGGTGGCCTGCCGCCGTCGTACGTTGCCTTCCCGACGGGAGGCGGCCGAAGCTTCGATCAGCACGGCGCCCTGTGGCAGCGTCCCCGCCACTTCACTGATGGCCGCCAGCGGCGCTCCAGCAAACAACAGGCCCGCGGTGCCGAAGCGTTCGGAGATGGCAGCCTCGATGTCCTGCCCCGAGGCGTTCTTTGGAAGGTCCAGGGACAGCTCAAGCGGGATGCGGTCGCCGTCAGCCTGGGGGCCCCGGACGAGGGTGCAGTGCAGCAGCATGATGATCCGCTCGTTGAAGATTCAGATGGGGCCAACGCTAACGGGATTCCCGCCCCACAGGAGCGCCGCCGTCGGCCTATGTGGATAACTGCGGCCAAGTGCGCGCTGCTGCTTGATCACGGAGAGAGAACGCCACTCGGGTACGCTAGAGCAGCAGACCTTGCACAACATTGCGCTGCCCGTTTTTGAACCAGGAGAATTTGTGACTGCTGACCTCGTCATCGTAGGATCCGGCTTTTTCGGCCTGACAATCGCAGAACAGGCCGCTACGCAACTCGGCTTGAAGGTTGTTGTCCTTGACCGCCGCCACCACATCGGCGGAAACGCCTACAGCGAGACAGATGAGCTGACGGGTATTGAAGTGCACCGTTATGGCGCCCATCTGTTCCACACCTCGAACGAGCGCGTCTGGGAGTATGTCAACCGGTTCACCACGTTCACCAATTACGTCCACAAGGTCTACGGTGTGCATAAAGGCGAGGTGTACTCGCTGCCGATCAACCTTGCAACGATTAACCAGTTCTTCCGGGCCAATATGACTCCCGGGCAGGCAAAGGACCTCATTCAGGAACAGGCTGGCGAGCTTGCGGGCACCAACCCGCACAACCTCAATGACAAAGGTATCCAGCTGATCGGCCGTCCGCTCTACGAGGCATTCATCAAGCACTACACCGGCAAGCAGTGGCAGACGGATCCGAAGAACCTGCCCGCCGGCATCATCTCCAGGCTCCCTGTCCGGTACAACTACGACAACCGCTACTTCAACGACAAATACGAAGGCCTGCCCACGAACGGGTACACAGCGTGGATCGAAAAGATGGCGGAGCACCCCAACATCGAAGTCCGGCTCAATACTGATTTCTTTGACGACTCGCATGAGTACAGCAAGGACAAAGTTGTGGGCAACGTCCCTGTCATTTACACAGGCCCTGTTGACCGCTACTTCGACTTTGCCGAGGGCGACCTCTCGTGGCGGACCATCGACTTCGAAGAAGAGGTCCTCGACGTCGGCGACTTCCAGGGTACGCCCGTTATGAATTACAACGACGCCGACGTCCCTTACACGCGCATCATCGAGCCGCGCCATTTCCATCCGGAGCGCGGCTACCAGAACGAGAAAACAGTCATCATGCGCGAATTCTCCCGCTTCGCCCAAGAAGGAGACGAGCCGTATTACCCGATCAATACACAGGAAGACCGGGAAAAGCTGCTGAAATACCGCGATCTCGCAGCGGCTGAGAAGGATGTCCTGTTCGGTGGGCGCTTAGGTACCTACAAGTACCTCGACATGCACATGGCCATCGGTGCGGCACTTTCCATGTTCGATAACAAAATCAAGCCGCATTTTGAAAACGGCGCACAGCTCGAAAGTGGAGGAGTGGACGCATGAGCACTGAATCCATCACCAATGACTGGCAAACCATCCAGCGTGTCATCCTGCCGTCACCGGATCAGCCGGACACCGTACCGCTGTACGTGGATGCCGGTACCGCCACAGGTATCCGGTTGCGCGAGAATGACGAGTTGGCGCGCACGCCCAAACTTCCCGAAGAGAAGCTGCAGATGTTCAGTTCCGGCGGCCGGGAAGCGCACTTTGAAGATCTGCTGACGCGGCAGTCCATGCGGGTCCGTTCCGGCGAACAGGTCTCCTTCGGTACGTACTTCAACGCCTTCCCGGCAAGCTACTGGCGCCGCTGGACATCCGTCCGTAATGTGCGCCTGTCCGTAAAGACCCGGGGGACCGGCAGCGTAACTGTCTACAAATCCAATGCCCGGGGCTCTCTCCAACGGGTGGACGGCGTCCATGTCGATGGCACTGCTGCGTCGGAATTCGAATTGACCCTCCAGCCGTTCGGCGACGGCGGCTGGTACTGGTTTGATCTGGCGGCAAGTTCGGAAGAACTCGTACTGGAGAAGGCTGAATGGCTGGTTCCCGGCGCAAGCCGCCCGCACGGCAAGGTGACCCTTCAGATCACCACCATGAACAAGCCCGATTTCTGCCTGAACAATGCGAGGCTGCTGGCTGAAAACCTCGACGTCCTTGAAAACGTCAAGGAAATCCTCATCGTTGACCAAGGCACCCGGAAAGTCCAGGACCAGGACGGTTTTGCCGAGGTCGCTGCTGCTCTTGGTGGCAAGCTGCGGATCATCAACCAGGCAAACCTCGGCGGATCGGGCGGCTTCGCACGAGGCATGTATGAGGCCGTGGAAAACGGCAGCGACTACGTCCTGCTGTTGGATGATGACATTGTCGTGGAACCGGAAAGCATCGTCAGGCTGCTCAACTTCGCCGACCACTGCCGCAAGCCCACCATTGTGGGCGGACATATGTTCGACCTTTACAACCGCACCATCCTCCACACTTTCGGCGAGGTTGTTGATCCGTACAGGTTCGTTCCTGCACTGCCCCATGCGGACATGGATGTGCGCCATGACTTCGGCATTGCCAACCTCCGGCAGACCGCCTGGCTGCACCGACGCGTCGATGTGGACTACAACGGCTGGTGGATGTGCCTTATCCCCACCGAGATCATCAGGGAGATCGGGCTGTCCCTTCCTCTGTTCATCAAGTGGGACGACGCCGAGTATGGACTCCGCGCCAGGGAAGCCGGTTTCGCCACTGTCTCCCTTCCGGGAGCAGCTGTCTGGCACGTTTCGTGGATCGACAAAGATGACCTCGTGGGCTGGCAGGCCTACTTCCACGAACGGAACCGGTTGATCACCACCCTTCTGCACAGCCCCTATCCCAAGGGCGGACGGGTTCTTCGGGAATCAGTGCAATCGGATGTCAAACACCTGGTATCGATGCAGTACTTCACCGAGCATGGCCGGATCGAGGCCCTGAAGGACCTCTTCAAGGGACCAGGCGAACTCCACAAGGTGCTCGGCACCAAGCTGCCTGAGATAAATGCCTTGAAAGCCTCCTACCCGGATGCCCAGCTGAAGGACGATGTGGACGAGTTTCCAGCTCCAAAGCTTGGCCGTGGGCCGATGGGCGGCACGGTGGTTGGGATGCCCAGCAAGAAGGAACTGATTCCTTGGGGCATTAAGACTGTGGCCAAGCAACTGATCAAGGCACCGGGGCCGGAAAGTGCCGAGCGGCCGCAGGGCTACCTTGCCCATCGGGATAACCGGTGGTTCCGGGTTGCCCATTACGACAGCGTTGTGGTGTCCAACGCGGAGGGTACGGGGGCTTCCTGGTACCAGCGTGATCCCAAAAAGCTGAAGGCCATGTTGAACGAGGCCACCCGTCTTCACCTGCGGCTGTTCCGGCAGTGGGACCGGTTGGCAGCGCAATACCGTGAAGCGGTCGCTGAAGTCAGTTCCATGGAATCGTGGAAAAAGACTTTCGACGCAGCTTCAGAGGATACGAAGTAAATGGCGGCCAGTATTGACGGAATGACCCGGCCGGGCATCGGACGTGGCCTGCTTGATGTTTATGACCATCGTTTCCTGCTGAAGCTCCTGGTCCGGAAAGAGATCAAAGTCCGGTACAGGGGGTCAGTCCTGGGACTGCTGTGGTCATATGTGAAACCACTGATGCAGTTCCTGATCTACTTTATTGCCTTGGGAATCTTCCTCAACCTGCAACGTGGAACGCCCAACTACGCCATCTATCTGTTTGCAGGCATTGTGCTGGTGAACTTCTTCACAGAATCCCTGGGCAATGCCACCCGATCGATAGTCGACAACCGTGACCTGATCAGGAAGATCTACCTTCCACGGGAACTCTTCCCGGTGTCCACTGTGTGGGTTTCCGCCGCGCATTTCCTGCCGCAGCTCGCCGTTCTCATCGGGGCTTGTCTGGTAGCAGGCTGGACTCCGTCGTTTTGGCAAGTGCTCGCCGCTATTGCGGCGTTTGTCCTCGTCGCCATCCTGGCCACGGGGCTTGGCCTGCTGTTCAGTGCGGCCAACGTCTACTTCCGTGACTCAGAGAACATCGTTGACATGATCCTCATGGTGGTCACCTGGGCCTCGCCCGTGCTCTACGTCTGGACTATGGTCCAGAACGTCCTGGGCTCCTGGTACTGGCTTTATCAGCTGAACCCCATGACCGTAGCTGTTGAAATCTTCCATTGGGCCTTCTGGTTCCCCACATTGAAGCAGGACCAGATCGGGATGGCGCCATTGCCTCCGGATCTGCTGACGTTGTGGTTGCCCTTAGCGTTCCTCATTTCCTTCGCAGTGCTTTTTACCGGCCAGGCAGTCTTCCGCCGTCTTTCCGTCCACTTCGCCCAGGAGCTTTGATATGACAGCAACAGGCTCAGTCGCCATCAGCTGCAATAGCCTGCGCAAGCAGTTCGTCCTTCGTCATACACGCTCCATGAAAGAGGCAGTCGTCTGGCTCATCAAGGGCCGGAAGGGTGACCTGTCAAAGAAGTTCATGGCGCTGACGGATGTTTCGCTGCAGGTCAGGCAGGGAGAGACCGTTGCTTTGCTGGGCCTCAACGGCTCGGGCAAGTCAACACTGCTGAAGCTGATATCGGGTGTCCTCCAGCCCGATGGCGGCGAGGTCCAAACCCGCGGCAGGGTGGCAGGCCTGATTGAGGTCGGGGCCGGATTCCACCACGACTTGAGCGGCCGCGACAACGTCTACCTCAACGGTGCCATCCTGGGCATGACAGAGAAGCAAATCGATGAGATGTTCGACTCAATCGTGGAATTTTCTGAAATTGGCGAGTTCATCGACACCGAAGTCAAATTCTACTCATCGGGCATGTACCTGCGGCTTGCGTTCTCCATCGCCGTGCACACGGACCCCGAAGTCTTCCTGATCGACGAGATCCTCGCTGTGGGCGATGAACCGTTCCAGCGCAAATGCATCGCGAAGATCAAGGAGTTGGCCGAACACGGCAAGACGCTCTTTGTGGTGAGCCACGACCTCGACCTTGTTTCGACGGTATGCCAGCGGGGTGTGCTGCTGGAACATGGTGAGGTCGTCATGGACGGCGAAGTGCACGACGTTGTGGCAGAACTGCGCAGCCGATCAGCGGCCGCCTAATTTCCAGTAGACTCGAACGGAACTTTAGCCGGATGCAGTCCCTGGACGTCAACACGACCGTCGGGCCGTCCATCTACTAGCCAATTATCTGGAGGCCCTTGTGTCTTGGTGGGCAACCCTGCCTCTTTTCGCGGTGACCGTGTCTGTCTTTATGGTCCCCGGCGTCATCTTCGGATGGGCCGCAGGTGCGCGCAGATACACCTTGGTCATGCTGGCTCCGGCATTTTCGGTGTCCATAGCTGGAATGGTGTCACTCCTGGGACCGTTCGTCGGCCTTCCATGGAACATCTGGACAGTGGCGGGGGCGACAGTCCTCTTTTCGGTCATCGCTTTGGTAGTCCGGCGGCTTTTGTCCCGTTCGTTTGCTGAGCCCGGGCCCGCTCAATCACCCCGCTGGCTCGGCCTGGCTACGGCGGTCGCGTTCGCCATCGCCGCTGCACTCGTTACCTATCGGCTGATCTACGCGTTCAAGGTGCCGGAAAGCATTTCGCAGACCTACGACAACGTCTTCCATTTGAATGCCATTCGCTGGGCCCTGGATTCCGCCAACGCCTCACCTCTGAACCTCGGGCACTTTACCGGTATCAGCATGTACCCTTCCGGTTGGCATGCAATGGTAAGCCTCGTAGTCGGAATCACGGGCGCGGCGATCCCGGTCGGCGTCAACGTGGTGAACATCGTCATCGGAGCCGTGGTCTGGCCCCTAAGTTGCATCTACTTCGCGCAGGTGATCGCCGGACGACGCATCGTCCCGACGGTTATCGCTGCCATCCTGTCTGCCGGGTTCAGTGCTTTCCCGATGCTGATGGTCGACTGGGGTGTCCTCTACCCGAACCTGCTGTCGATCTCGTTGCTCCCGGCCGCTTTGGCTGTATGCATTGGAGCCCTGGGGCTGGGCCGGCTAAGGGAGTTCAGCCAGCCCATCCACTGGCTGATTGCCCTGACAGTGGTTCCGGGCATGGCGTTGGCGCATCCAAGTACCCTGATGGGGATGCTGGCTTTCCTGATGCCGGCGGTCTTCTTTCTCTACGCCAAACGCGTCAAGTCACTCCGGGCCACGAATACCCTGGAGTCCCGCCGTGCTTCACGTAGGTTGACAGCCCTCCTCATGGCCGGCCTCGCAGCGTTTGCGGCGGCCTGGTACGTTATCCGCCCGCCCGAAAGTGCCGCGGGATGGCTGGCGGTTCAAAGCTCGGCCCAGGCTGTCGGCGAAATCATCATGAGCGCACCAATGGGACGGCCGGCTGCCGGATTGACTGCTGTGCTCCTTGTCACCGGGATTGTCCTGATGGTCAAGCGGCGGAGCAACCTTTGGCTCCTGGGTATGTTCGTGGTGGGTGCCTTCCTCTATTTCTACGTTTCAGGAATGAGCGGCCGGCCCCGTGGCCTGATCACCGGAATCTGGTACTACGATCCGAACCGCCTGGCTGCGTTGATGCCTGTTGTCACGCTCGGTCCAGCGGTACTGGGCGGCACATGGCTTTTTGAGCGCGCCCGCCGGGCCTATGGCGACTGGAAGGCAAAGGACGTCGCAGAGTCTACTCCTCTGCGCCGGCTGGATGCCAAGGGCTTCCTTGCTCCCGTGCTTGCCGTCGGTCTTTCCTTGTTCTTTATTTGGGGAACCCAGTTTGCGAGCGTTGGTACTGCCGCGTATCAGGCGTCCCTCCGCTACACCCTCGATGACAAGTCCGTGCTTCTCTCGGAGGACGAGATGGAGCTGTTGAGCCGGCTGCCTTCGGAGGTTCCCGAGGATGCTGTCATTGCGGGCATGCCGAGCAATGGCAGTGCCCTTGCCTATGCCCTTGCCGGACGTAAGGTGCTCCAGCCGCACATCCTGACGACGCACGGTCCGGAAACCGATGTGATCAACAGGTGGCTCAAATTCGCCAAGGAGCAGGACGAGGAAGTCTGCGAGGCGGTGCGAACTGAGAATGTGCGCTACGTCCTGGACTTTGGATCCGCCTCGGTGACCGGCTTCCTGGCCGGCTACAACGGCGTGCGGAATATTGGTGATGCATCAGGGATGACCCTGGTGGATTCCGAAGGTGCCCATGCCAAGCTCTACCGGGTCAACGCCTGCTGGTAGGAGCCGTTAAACGAATAGAGCGGGGCGGCAGCCGACTGGCTGCCGCCCCGCTCTATTTTTTCTGGCTCAGTCGTTCAGCAGCTCAAGCAGGTACGCTCCATAGCCACTCTTGATCAACGGCAGGGCCCTGTCCCGCAATTCATCATCAGACAGGAAACCCAGGCGCCAGGCAATCTCCTCTGGTGCTCCGATTTTCTGTCCCTGGCGATTTTCGACCGTTCGAATGAAGTTCGACGCGTCACTGAGGTCGTTAAAAGTCCCGGTGTCCAGCCAAGCTGTTCCGCGGGGGAGGATCTCGACCTGAAGCTTGCCACGTTCCAGGTAGACCTTGTTGACATCGGTGATTTCAAGTTCGCCGCGGGGCGAAGGCTTGAGGTTCTTCGCGATATCAATGACGTCATTGTCGTAAAAATAAAGGCCAGGAACGGCGTAGTGGCTCTTTGGCTGCGCCGGCTTCTCCTCGAGCGACAACGCCCGCCCGTCCTGGTCGAACTCGACCACGCCATAGGCCGACGGATCCTTTACCCAATATCCAAAGACTGCGCCGCCGTCGATGTCGGCGTGCCGGCGCAGCTGCGTTCCCATCCCGGGACCGTAGAAGATGTTGTCGCCCAGGACCAGGGCGACGGTTTCGTTGCCAATGTGCTCCGCTCCGAGGATGAACGCCTGAGCCAGCCCGTCCGGAGCGGGTTGCTGGACGTAGGAGAGGTTCACACCGAATTGCGAGCCATCACCGAGCAGACGCTGGAACTGATCCGCGTCATGTGGTGTGGTGATGATGAGGATGTCCCTGATGCCGGCCAGGATCAGGGTGGACAACGGGTAGTAGATCATCGGCTTGTCGTATACCGGAACCAGCTGCTTACTGATGCCGAGTGTAATGGGATGAAGCCTGGAGCCGGTTCCTCCGGCCAGTATGATTCCGCGCATTGAACCATCATTGCCCCCCTCCTACGTGGAGGCAAACCATGGCCGCCACAGTTGCTGGGATAGAATGGCTTGTCCCTTCCCGAACAGCCAGTTGAATCCGGAGTTGCAGTGCCAAAAAAGACGGCCAGTCCAGGTCTGTTGTTTGGGAGCCCGTTGGACCCCCGCAATAACAGCCTGAACCTCATTCGACTCATTCTGGCCCTGGCGGTACTGGTACATCACAGCTGGCCGCTGACCGGGAGTCCGGATGAACCGGTTTTTTCGGGGGATACGCTTGGCGGCTGGGCCGTGTCCGGCTTCTTCGTCCTGAGCGGCTACCTTATTATCGGAAGCCGCCTTACCCACGGCCTGGGCGACTACCTGGTTCACCGTATTGCTAGAATCATGCCCGCCTTTGTTGTTTGCCTATTTGCCATGGTCAGCATTTTCGGTCCAGTGGGTTACGCCGTTGCACACGGAAGTCTGTCCGGTTATTTCGGGACCGCCACGTCACCCCTGAACTTTTTCATCTCGAACCTGACCCTCAAGATGAACCACTACGATATCGCTGGAACGCCATTGAACGTTCCTTACGCCGGCGCCTGGAACGGATCTCTATGGAGCCTGTACTACGAGTTCCTGTGCTATCTGATCGTTGCGGTCATTGGCTGCCTGGCAGTTTTCCGTAGGTCCCCGTGGGCTGTCACGCTGCTTTTCTGTGCTTCGGTTGTCGCCCAAGCGAACATTGAGTGGATCAACAAATACACCAATGACAACTTCGACGTTGTCCTCCTGCTCAAGTTGCTGCCGTTCTTCTTGGGAGGTGCGGTTGTTTACGTTTGGAAATCACGAATCGGCCTGCATTGGCTCCCGGGCATCCTTTCGCTGCTTGCTGCTCTGCTGATGGTTTCGCTTTTCCCGGCTTGGGGAGGTCAGGCGGCAGGTGCACTTATTGCTTATGGAACCCTCTGGATCTCAACATGGCTGCCTCAGCCAAAGCTCATAGCCAAGAATGACATCTCTTATGGTGTGTATATCTATGCGTTTGCATTCCAGCAGTTGCTCGCCGTGTTCGGCGCGTATCATTGGGGAATCTTGTTGTTTTCGCTCGCCGCGGCAGCCCTGACCATTCCGGCGGCAATGCTGAGCTGGATTTGTATAGAAAGGCCAGTGATGCGCCGGGTACGCAAGGGCGACCACCGATCAGCCCCGGCAGCCCAAAAGGCTGATGCCCAGGCGCTGCCAACAGGGGGCCTGGACACGTCCCCCGGCGCACCAATGCGTACCCACTGAAAGTGGTCACACTTCGGGGGGCAAATCCAGGGACTGGACAGAGGTTCGCTGTCAGAAAGCGGCACCTTCCCCGCGTCTCTAGGCCGGCACTGACAGCTGCCATGATTACTGGGGCCTGTGTCGTGGCACTGCGTCTTATGGGTATGGCGGAGGGCCCATGGGTTCCGCCGCTGCTGTTCCTGCTCCTTTTCGCGTTGCCGACAGCCCGCACATTGTCAGGCCGAATCGCAATTTCGTTGGCCGCGTTCTTTGGCCTCACGCCGCTGCTTTGGTGGATCCCGTCAGGTTTTGGGCCGATCGGGCGGGGCACGGTGATCCTGGCCGCCCTTGCAGCGGCAGTAGCATGGTTCCTGTTCCGGGAGCGAACCCTGATGGCTGGACTCAAGTCACTGGTCCCGCGCGCAGGACTCCTGGATATTTTGCCGGTGGGTGCAGCCGCTGTTTCCTGTTGGGTGCACTTCAACCTCCTGACGGTCCGGACGTTCGAGCAGGCAATGAGCCTGCTGACCATGAACTGGGACAACGCATCACACTTCACTATCTTCCACATGCTCAGGATCCATGGGCGGGTTATTGCGCTGATGGGTCCTGCCCCGGATGGGAGCAGCTGGTCTTTCCAGGACTATCCCCAAGGCTTCCACGGGGTGGTGGCGACGCTGACGGAGTTGTCCTCATCCAAACGGGCGGGCGACGCCAGCACTGAGATCGTGAACTACGCCAATGGCAGTGCCCTTGTCTCAGTCCTGGTCGTTGCCATGGTTGCTGCCTCACTGGCAGCTCTTCCCGCCCTTCGACGCCACCCAACATTTGCGGCTCCTGCCATTGCCCTGATGGCGGCAGGGTGGGTCTTCGGCCCTGGAGCGTCGGCTTCACTCAATGGGTTCCCGAACTTCTTCCTGGCAGCCGGTCTGGCGTCCGTGGCCATGGTGATGGCCGTTTCCATGGACCGGTTTTTCAGGATTCCGGTTCTTCTGGCAACACTGGGTTGCGTGGTGGGTGTCGCTCATAACTGGGTGCTGCTTGAGGTCCTCGTCCTGGGGGCTGTGGTGGTGGTCCTGTTGCCCTGGAGAAAGGGATTGTGGCGGGCAAGCACAGGGGAGTACCGCTCCGCTGCGGCACTCGTCGCACTGGCAGTGGCGGGCCTGGTGCTGGCGCTGGTGCAGTTGTCGGGAGTGTCCACCGATGCCGTCCTCTACGGGATCGGTGGAGTCCCTATTCCGGACATAGGCCAGCTTCTTGCCGTTCTTCTTGTGGGCGGTGCAGTGTTTACGTTGGCATTCCTCAACCGGGGCCGGAATACCCTCAGCGTGGATGTGAAGCTGCGATGGTCCTTCCTGGGAGTTGCGCTGGCTTTGCTGGTGGCGATCAGTATGGCTGCCGCCCAGCTTGCCAAGGGTGGAACCGTTACGTATTACACCCACAAGCTGGGGATCGCCATTTTCCTTGCCGGCCTGGTGGTACTCTGCCTGGCATTGGCGGCCCTGCTGGGGCACGCCGGCAAGCACCAGGTCGCTGACCGGCGTCGGGGCCTGATCGCTGGCGCCGTGTTAGCGTCCCTGGCGGCCACCCAGGTGTTTGGATTTACCTTCCCCCTGAAAAATGAGGGACTTCCGCCCACTGCCCCGGCGGCAGTCGCCATGAGCAAGGAGCTGCAGGCCTTGGAGAAGACACCCAAGGCGGTCCACGCCTTGATGGCGGCTGTGAACAACAACGGCGGCCAGCAGGCTGTATACGTGACAACAGAGCCTGCGGAGATCGACGCTATCCTGGCCAAGCAATGGTATGACGGACTGACGGCGACGTACACGGAAGCCGGCTGGCGGTTGTCGTTGAACATGTTTGAACTAAGCGCGGGCGTGGACAGCCTTCGGGCGGTGGTCACCAAAATCATGAAGGAAGACCCGTCCGCTCGAATCATTGTTGATCCGGAAAACCAGGCAACACTGGACTACATTCTTGCCACGCTGGACGGCTGACCCGGTCGCCTTCCAAGAACTAAAAAGCAGTGCCCGCTGTCGAAACGACAGCGGGCACTGCTTTATATTGGCCCGTCAGTAGGGCTTTACGTCCGGTTGTGCGTCAATCCACGTGGCCAACCGCTCAATGCCCTGGGCAAGGTTAAAACGCGGGGTCCAGCCCAGCGTTTCCTGCGCTGCAGTGACATCAGCCCATGCATGCCGGACATCGCCTTGGCGGTACTGCCCAGTCACATGGGGCTCGGGTGCTCCGTAATGCTTGGAGATGAGCTGTGCGGCCGTCCCGATTGTCTGGAATTCGCCTGATCCGATGTCCATGGCTTCACCCTGGACGGTGGGGGACAGGGCACCGGCAACAATGGCGGACGCGACGTCGTCGATCAGCACAAAATCACGCCGTACCTCACCATCTTCATACAGGGGAATGGACTTGCCACCCATGGCCATCCGGCAGAAGAGGCTCATGATTCCTGTGTATGGGTTAATCAGGGACTGGCCGGGTCCGTACACGTTCTGAAGCCGGAGAATAACGGTTTCAACGCCAAAGGATTTCGCCCACGCCTGCAGGATATGTTCCTGGGCCAGTTTTGTTGCACCGTACACACTAACGGGAGCAGGAGATGTCTCCGACGCCTTCATGGCCGTGGGTGTCGCGTTGGGAAAGTCCCATTGGGACTGGTCCAGCGTTTCACTTGTCCGCTGTCCGGGGTAGAAAAGGTTGCCATCCTGATCGGACCAGGCGCCCTCCCCGTAGACCGCACGGCTGGAAGAGAGGACTATTCGCCGGGGGAGCTTTCCGTGGCGGTTAAGGCCGTCCAGCAGCTGGGTTGTTCCAACAACGTTGACATGCGCATGGCGGGTGGCCTCTTCAAGGGACTGCCCGGTGCCGGTTTCAGCAGCAAGGTGGATGACGACGTCAGGGGTAACTTCACCCAGCACCCTGTCCCAAGTTGCTGGATCCGTGATGTCGGCGACGATCAGCTCTGCGGATTCGGCCAGCTCTGCGGGGCGATCACCTGAAGAGTGGATCTGCGGATGCAGGTTGTCGACAACTACGACGCGATCGAAATTAGTGACGAGGTCATCCGAGATGGCACAGCCGATAAAGCCGGCGCCACCGGTAACCAGCACTGTTCCAGCGGGCTGGCCGGTTTGGGCAGGAGTTGTCACAGTGGACCTTTCGTTAACGTGGCTAGAGACCAAAGGAGTGACGCAGCAGGACCTTGGCTGCGTCGAAGTTTCGTTGAACAAGGGCTTTTGGCAGGAGAGTCAGTGCGTGCGCCCGGGACGTGAGCCGCAGCCGGGCAGCAGTGGCAGCCTTGGTCCAGCCATTTTGTTCCGCCTGCCCTGCGGACACTGCGAAGTACTCACGTTCACCTGCGAACCGTGAGCCGTCCACCAGCTTTGTCGAGGAAGCGCTGTTGGAGTGCCGGCGGTAGGAGAAGCACAACGTGGGTACCACGAGCAGTTGGTCACCGCGATACACCATATCCATGATGAGCGCGAGGTCCTGGATGATGGGGAAACCTTCACGGAAATCGACCGATCGGATCTTGTCGGTCCGGAAAGCCAGGGAAGGCCAGTACAGCCAGTCGCCGTGCATCAGGTTGGCCGCCAGGTGTTCGCCGGAGAGTACCTGGTGTCCCTTGCCCCTTGGCTTAACCAGGTGCTGCTTGGTGGCATCGACAAGGGTACGGACGACATTGCCGTTTTCATCAATGACCTGGACCCCGGGCTGGATGATCGCAGCATCCGGGAACCGCTGATGGGCATCGGCAATTACCCTCACATAATTCGGCAGGAGGACGTCATCGCAGCCGAGGATGACAATGATCTCTTCCTTGGCGAGGGCGACGCAGGTCCGGTAGTTCTCGGTGATGCCCTCATTGGCTTCTTTTCGGATGTACTTGACGCGAGGGTCCGAAATCGTGGCCATGTACCGCTGGATTTCGTCGTCGGGATAGGCATCGTCGACGACTGTCAGCAGCCAGTCGTCTGAGTCCTGCTCGAGGACACTGGCGACGGTTTCCTTCATGTACGAAGGGTCGCCCCAGTACGGGATGAATATTTCGATTGGCATTTTCGCTAAGGTTCCTGGGGTTGAAGGGAAAGAGCAGTAAATCGTCCGGCTAGTCCTGAGGTGGATCCGTCCGCGCCTGTCCCAGGACTGCCTGGTCGAGTTTCTGTTCCAGCCGCTCAAGCTGCGCTCGAAGAATGGCAGCTTCCTCCGCCAGCGTTCGTGTTTCATCCTCAACCACGGAAATTTCCCAGGACAGGTGCAGGCAAACCCCCAAGGCCAGCAGGATGCTCATGGCAAACAGCAGGTTGGAGGGCACCTGCACCCCCAGAAGCCGTGCGACGTCGGCAAGCAGTTGGGGGAATGCCGCCAGGACCAGCGTGGCCAGCCCTACCACCAGCCACAAGGCTGCATACTTTTCGCGCAGCTTTTTCCGGCGGAGCATTTCGAAGACCAAAACAACAATGATCAGGGCCAGGACAAAGGCGGCCAATACGGACACAGTTATGCCCTTTCGGATTGTGGCTGGGCACTGGGGAGGACCGACGGGCGTCGCGTCAGGGCAAAGAGCAGGGCGAAAACGGAACGTCCCAGATAGATCGTGGCCTTTAGCGGGTTATGGCTCGGCGTTCCGCCTTGGCGGGCACGCATTTCCACGGGTACCTGTGACACAACACACCCCGACCGAATGGCCACGACCAGGGAGTCGATGGTGTCGCCGAGGTATTCCGCGGGGTAGTGATCGATGAATTGGTCGATTCCCCGCTGGTTGGCTGCTTTGAACCCGGAGGTGACGTCCGTTAGCCGGGTCCGGGCCAGCCCGGAGATGAACCTGGCCAGGAACACCATGGCCCACTTGCGCGGTCCGGAGACCTTGTAGTTTCCACGGTCCGCAAATCGGGCACCGATGACGATGTCAGCCGATTCCAGTCCCGCGAGTACCCGGCCAATCTCTTTCGGATCATGCTGGCCATCGGCATCGACCTGGATAACGGCGTCGTATCCGTTGCGCTTGGCAAACTTGAACCCCGCACGCATTGCTCCGCCCACGCCGAGATTAAAGGGCAAATCGAGGACCACGGCACCGGCGTCGAGGGCAACCGATGCGGTTTCATCCTTGGATCCGTCATTGACCACCAGGACGTCGTAGCCATCCGGCAGCGCCAGAACTTCGCGAACCGTATTACCTACCGATTCGGCTTCGTTCCACGCAGGCATGATGACCAAAGGGCGTGTGAAGGGGGGGACAGACATAGCTCTTAATCTATACCAGAACGACATGCCGCCGTTGTTTCGGCGGCTCAGCCGCGAGGCTCCTCAGCCCACGCCGTACGAGCTGCGGATGTGGCGTCGGTACAGGAATGCATACAGGTGGGGCGAAAATTTGAGCAGAGCTGCACCCAGGCCAATGACCCTGTGCACCCTGATCGTGCTGAGGATCATGGACAGCGGGATGTCCCGGCGGCAATCGGAGATGGTTTGCCACGCAGCGGGTGAGCCGTTTCCGCGGGCAATGGCGCTCTGTGCAATCAACATCATGATCAGAACCCTCATACAGGCGTATGCGGCCCCGTAGCGGCCCTGGCGAAACCTCGGGTTGAGGTGCTTGTCCAGGTGGTCCAGGGCCAGCGTTGTGTCGCTGACTGTAGGTATACGCCCCCAGGTGAGGGAGTTGTCCATGATGTAGTACCGGTAGACGGGAGTATCAATGGAACGGACCTTCCGGGCAATCGAGTTCAGCAGAATATTGCTCGTCATATCCTCGAACCGGGCAGCGCCCTCGGCGAACCGCACATCATCAAACAGGCGCCGCCGGATCAGTTTGTCCCATGGAAATGGCGTCAACTCGTCCAGCATGGCCAGCCTGCAAGCTTCAGGACCGTCAAATATTCCAAGGGAACGGGAGGACTTTGCCTGTTCCGCCCCCGAGTTCTGAACGACAATGCGGCCGCCAACCACGACGTCGACCTCAGGGTCCGACGATGCGGCTTCGAAAAGGGTTTCAAGGTAATTTGGCAGGTATTCATCGTCGCTGTCGATGAAGCTGACCCAGTCACCGCGGGCCGCGTCCAGGCCCGCGTTCCGTGCCCTAGACACTCCGCCGTTCACGGCCAGGGCTATGACTGTGATCCTGTCGGGGGAATAGGTGGCCTGCACGGCGCGTGCAACGGCGAGGGACCCGTCCGTGGAACAGTCATCCACAATGATGAGCTCGAGATCGTCGTCGGATTGCTTCATAACGCTCTCCGCGGCGCGGCTTAGGTGGCCTGCCGCATTGAAGACGGGCAGGATGACTGTTGTTCTTGGTCCGTCGCCGGCTTTGTTCGCCAAGTTTCTTCCCCTGGTTCGATTCAAATGGTCTGGGAGTGGTCAGGCGGTTGGCGCCAGGCCCCGCGTCTTTCGCACTATAGCCACTATATGGATGAGAATGCCCAGCACAGGGCCGACTGCCAGCGCCACAGCGACACGCACTGACAACGGCAGCGGGAGAAGCAGGCAGGCGATGCTTCCCAGCGTTCCGGCGAGCCAACCCAGCGAATAACCACGATGGGCATCAATCGCCAACGCGGCTGTTCCTGTCAACGTCAGGATTGCCATCAGGGCGGCATCGAACGTCAGGACCGCCAGCAGCCATGATGGGACCTCGTACTTGCCCGGGAAGAGCAACTGCAGGAGCCAGGGCCCGGCCCACGCGGCAGCAAGCGCCCCGAGCAGCCCTAACGCGACGAGCAGGAAGGTGGGACGGCGCAGGGCCTTCGCCCCCCTGTCCCGCTGGTTCACGAAAGAGGCGATGGCTACTCCCTGAAATGCCTGGAGGGGCACCATGATGGGAGCCCGGGTCAGCTGGATCGCAAGGAGCAACCCTCCTGCCTGGGCAATTTCCGCGGGAGTGCTCGTAAAACTGAGGATGACAGGAAAGCCGACTATCAGGGCGGCGGTGGCTGAGGAAGACACAACAGCGTGGCCCGTTTGCCGCGTGAGCCTGGCCCGGGGTACATCGGCACGGGCGCGGGCAGCTTTACGTGCCGACGGAGAGACAGCCAGGAAGAACAGCCAGAGACCGGCGGCAACAATGCAGGCAAGTTCCAGGCTGATCAACGTTCCCTGTACCAGGACCACGACTCCCACGACCGCCAGCCGGAACACGGATTCGGCGCTCATAAGCCGCGCGTAGAGGCTCCAGTTTTGTAGTCCGGCAGAGGACCCGGCCATGGCCGCATGACCCGAATAGGCGACTGCTGCTATGGCTAGGGCCGGCAGGAGCCAGGGCGTACCCTGTCCCAGGACCGCGGGTGACCAAATCCACGACGTCGCCAGGATGAGTACTGCGGCCACACCTCCGACGACGAGTCCGTTCCCCATGATTGAGGGTGCTTTTCCGATCGTTGGCTGCGCCGTCTGGGCCGAGCGGACTGCCCTGGTGGATTCGCCCTGGATGCCGGACAAGATGCCAAACACCCCAAAGAGGGCTCCCCAGAAAATATTGAAGCGGGAAAATTCTGCCGGCTGGAGCAGGTTTCCCGCCAAAACCAGGATGATGAAACCCGCCGCGGCGGCAACGATGGATGCGGCGCCCACTCCTGAGGCTCCGCGGGAGGATATCGTCGAATCGGCGACACCCTTCGGATCGGAGACAACTGGAGTGGACGGTCGCGACCGTCCCTTTTTCCAGGGCAAATTCAATGTAGGTCCTTCTGTCAATTTCGCGACGACGTGACGTCCCGGCGCATATTGACCTTACGGCAGGTTGCCTGCCGTCAGTTCCACGTGCTGTCCACCGACAGCCGCCCCAGATCGTTGGTCAGATGCCAAGTGCCGTTTCGCATCACACCAAAAGTGTCCCTGCGGTCGTTGTTCCAGTCGCCATGGACGGGCCAGTCCGTACCGATCCCGTAGGCAAAGGACCGGTCGATGTTGCCGAACCAGATGCTGTTCATGAGCATCCATTGACCGTTCCTTACGATGCCCGGCGTGTCCGTGCCATTGGCGTCCCAGTCGCCGGCGACTGGCTTGTCGCTATCAATGCCGTAGTAGAACGCCCTGAAGACATAGGGATTCCATATTGTCTTGGCAAGAATCCATTGGTTTCCCCGCACTACGCCAATGGAGTCGGGACCTGCCTGCTCCCATCCGCCAATCACGGGCTGGTCGGAGGCGATTCCGAAGTTAAAGGCCCGGAATACCCAAGGATCTGTGGCGCTGTTGGCGAGTTGCCAGTTTCCCTGCCGCACGATTCCGATTCCGTCGGTGCCGTTACCGTCCCAGTCGCCGATTATTGGCCGGTCGCCAGGATTTCCAAAGTAAAAGCAGCGGTTGACGTTCATGGGCATCTGCAGGCACCAGCGGTTGCCGGAGTGCCACCCCACGTACTGGATCCCGTCACCGCCCCATTTACCGGACAGCGGCGTCGCGCCTGCGGGCATGGAGAGGGGCGGCCTGGTATCAGCTGCGGTTGCCAGGGTCTTTAGCTGCGTATAAGTACCGTTGAAGACGTTCTGGTCACCCGGGAATATGGAGCCTGTCCCATCGGAGTACTGCCACATGGTGTAGGTAGGCCACCCTCCCGGAATCAAGGGCCCGGTGGAATTGTAGGCGGCCAGCCAAATGGGGTTCGAATCTTTGAAGGCGGAGGTGTTGCCCATGCAGTCCCGCCAGAAGTAATAACCCGTGTATATCATCGGAGCTTTGCCGGTTGCCGCCAACATGGTCCTGACGAAGTCCTGGGTCCAAGCCGTCAACTGCGCCGGGGTTCGGCCGTAACAGGGGTCGGATCCATAGGACGACGGCTGGCTTTCAAGGTCCAGGGCAGGGGGAAGCGTGATGCCGTTGGCCGTCCATGTGCCTCCGCTGGCCATAAAGACCCGCGCCTGGTCAGCGCCGCTTGACCTGTCAGGGCGCGCAAAATGATAGGCACCCCGGATGAGTCCGGCGTTGGCTGCTCCGTTGTACTGCTGCGAGAAGTAGTCGTTAAGTGTCCACGGCCCCTCGGATGCCTTGACATAGGCAAACACGGCACCGTTGGCTTTGACGGTTTTCCAATCGACGTTGCCTTGCCATCCACTGACATCAATGCCCATTGGCTTGCCTGCAGTCCCGGCCGGCTGGCCCGGGACCAGGCTGCCGGAAAGCGTGGAAAGCAAGCCGCCGCTGCGGCGCTCGGCGACGCCAGGCTGGTCCTTACCGGCGCCGCCCATTGAAGCGCCGCCGTCCAGGGGACGTCCAGAGGGGTCTGTCCGGATGCTGGCCTGGCTGGCCTGGGTAGCCGCCGGCTCTTGCTTGACTTGGCTGGGTGAAGGCGAAGGTGCAGGAGCTGGCGAACCGGCACCGGTGCCTGTCGGCGTCGCAGAGGGAACCGTCGATTCAGAAACCGTTGGTGACGACGTCGGAACTGCTGAGGTGGGAGACCCGCCAGGGGACGGTGATGTGGGCGGGGCTCCATCCTTCGCTGCCGCCGGCATCGTCAGGCCAAAGAGGGTCAGCGGAATAGTTACGGCTATTACGGCCGCGACGTGCCTGCGCTTCTTCACGAGGTCTCCAGGGATAGGGAGGATCAGCGGGAGGGTGCAGACCCTCCATTCTTGTCGAAGAATATCCGATAGTTGCCAGTGTGGCTATTGTGGCCAATGGGACAACGCTTCCATAAACCTCTGGTGCCCGGAGCCGGTGTGCGCAAGACTGTCCTAGGCAGATGCCGTACGACCAGACTGAGGCGGACCATGAAACGGCGGAAATTGTTTTTCAGCAGTCTTGCAGCCGTGCTTGCCGCCCTATTAATGGGCAGCCTTCCGTCCTCGCCGGCCTGGGCCAACACTCCCATACAAGCCAAATACCAGGAGTTGGGTGGGGCGGCGGGACCTCTGGGCGCGGCAGCGGGCCCTGAGCGTTGCGGGCTCTCCGGCGGTGGTTGCTACCAGGATTTCGCCAGGGGCCAGATCCACTGGACGCCAGCCACCAGGGCGCAAGCCACCTGGGGCGCGATCGGAAACCTATGGCAACGGCAGGGCTGGGAGAACAGCAGGTTGGGCTACCCCGTCTCAGGGGAAACCTGCGGCCTGCGCAATGGTGGCTGTTACCAGTCCTTCCAAGGAGGCCAGATACATTGGTCGCCGGCTACAGGGGCTGCATCCACACTCTGGGGTGCCATCCGGAACCGTTGGGCAGCATCCTCATTCGAAAATGGCCCGCTGGGTTACCCCCGGTCCCTGGAGGTTTGCGGACTCCGGGCCGGTGGCTGCTATCAGGCCTTTCAGGGTGGCCAGATCCACTGGGCCCCTGGCATCGGAGCGTTTGCCACCGGCGGATCAATCGATTATGTATGGGGGCTCCTCGGCTGGGAGAACGGACGGCTGGGCTACCCGGTGAGCGAAGAGACGTGCGTGGCCGACGGCAGTTGCAGCCAGGCCTTCCAGGGCGGTTCGCTGATCTGGCGGCCCTGGTCGGGCGTGGAGGTCCGGTACTCACAATCCGGAGACATCCAGGAAGTAATCAACAAACGGAACCCGCTCTCGCCGCTTGATTATGCTCCGACGGATCTTGTGAATGTCGGCGGGCAATATCTCCGGTACGAAGCTGCGTTGGCGATGTGGTCTTTCCTTGACGCAGCGCGTGCCCAGGGAACAGGGATCACCGTGGTAAGCGGATTCCGCAGTTACGCAACCCAGTCCTCTGTCTACAACAATTACGTTGCCGCCTATGGGCAAGCCACCGCGGATACTATTTCCGCCCGGCCCGGTTACTCGGAGCACCAATCAGGCCTGGCCATGGACATCGGCAACCCCAATGGGGCGTGTGGCCTTCAGAGCTGTTTTGCGGGAACCCCGGCAGGGTCCTTTGCGGCCAACCGGGCGCACGAGTTCGGATTCATCATCCGCTACCCGGCAGGCATGGATGGCTGGACTGGTTATACCTATGAGCCCTGGCACCTTCGCTTCGTTGGGCGCAGTGTTGCCATGGACATGAAAAATCGGGGCGTGGCAACCCTCGAACAGTATTTTGGCTATCCTCCTGCACCGTCCTATTGAGCCTTTGGAATCGAGGCCCACCGGAGAACCGGTAACCTTGGACGCATGCTGCGTCTCCTCGTTACCGGCGGTGCCGGATTCATCGGTTCGAATTTTGTCCACTACCTGATCGGCCAGACAGACCATAGCGTTACGGTGCTGGACAAGCTGACCTATGCAGGAAACCAGGCGTCCCTCCATGGCCTGCCGGAGTCAAGGTTTTCGCTGGTCAAAGGTGATATCTGTGACGCTGCCCTGGTGGATGCCCTCGTTGCTGAATGCGACGTGGTGGTTCATTACGCGGCGGAATCCCACAACGATAATTCCTTGCACGATCCACGCCCGTTCCTGGACACGAACATTATCGGCACCTACACATTGATCGAAGCGGCACGGAAGCACAACAAGCGTTTCCACCACATTTCGACGGACGAGGTGTACGGCGACCTGGAACTGGATGACCCGGAGCGGTTCACTGAGCAGACGCCCTATAACCCCTCCAGCCCGTACTCTTCGACGAAGGCCGGTTCCGACCTCCTGGTCCGTGCATGGGTGCGCTCCTTTGGGCTGCAGGCCACCATCAGCAATTGCTCGAACAACTATGGGCCGTACCAGCACGTGGAGAAGTTCATTCCGCGGCAGATTACCAATGTCATTGACGGGATCCGGCCAAAGCTTTACGGCAAGGGCGAGAACGTCCGGGACTGGATCCATGCAAACGATCATTCGTCTGCTGTTCTGGCCATTATCGACAAGGGCCGGATTGGTGAGACCTACCTCATCGGTGCTGACGGCGAGAAGAACAACAAGGAAGTTGTGGAGCTGATCCTGGAGCACATGGGCCAGTCCCGCGACGCGTACGACCATGTGGTGGACCGGCCAGGCCATGACCTGCGGTATGCAATCGATTCCACCAAGCTTCGCGATGAGCTGGGGTGGGTACCGCAGTTCTCGAACTTCGATGCGGCGGCATCGAGGACACAATCGCCTGGTACCGGGACAACGAGGATTGGTGGCGGCCGCAGAAGGCCGTCACCGAGGCAAAGTACAAGGAACAGGGCCAATAAGGAAATGACTATCGATTTCTCCAAGCCGTTGGCTGCCCGCGAAACACCAATTCCCGGGGTTATCTTGTTTGACCTTCCGGTCCACGGAGATAACCGGGGCTGGTTCAAGGAGAACTGGCAGCGGGAGAAGATGCTGGCCATGGGGCTGCCGGACTTCAAGCCGGTTCAGAACAACATCTCCTTTAATGAAAAAGCAGGCACTACGCGCGGCATCCACGCCGAGCCATGGGATAAGTTCATCTCTGTCGCGACCGGAAGCATCTTCGGGGCCTGGGTTGACCTGCGGGAAGGCCCGTCCTTCGGTGCGGTGTTCACGGCGGTAATGGATGCCAGCCAGGCAATTTTCGTTCCCAGGGGTGTGGGCAACGCCTTCCAGACCCTGGAGGACAACACCGCTTATACGTATCTGGTTAATGATCATTGGTCCGCCGGGGCGCAAGGCCAGTACACCTTCCTGAACCTGGCGGATGAGACAGCTGCGATTGCATGGCCCATCCCCTTGGAGGACGCAGAACTGTCTGACAAGGACAAGGCGCACCCGAGGCTTGCGGACGTGGCACCCATGCCGGGAAAGAAAACCCTCGTGCTCGGCGCGAACGGCCAGCTCGGTAAGGCGCTCCGGGAAGCGTACGACGGCGACCCGTCAGTCGATTTCGCATCGAGGGAAACGTTCGATCTCACCTCGCGGGACGCCGGTGCAGACGTGAACTGGAAGAACTACTCCACCATCATCAACGCGGCGGCCTACACGGCCGTCGATGCCGCAGAAACCCTCGAAGGTCGCCAAATGGCCTGGAACGTCAACGTCACGGCGGTCGCGCGTGTCGCGCGCATCGCCGTCGACAATGACCTGACGCTCGTCCACGTCTCCTCCGACTACGTCTTCGATGGCTCGGCCGAAAGCCACGACGAGGACGAGGCGTTCAGCCCGCTCGGTGTCTACGGCCAGACGAAGGCTGCAGGCGACGCCATCATCAGCGTGGTTCCCAAGCACTACATCGTCCGCACAAGCTGGGTCATCGGCGACGGCAACAACTTCGTCCGCACCATGGCATCACTTGCCGGACGCGGCATCGCACCCTCCGTCGTCAACGACCAGGTAGGCCGGCTCAGCTTTACGGAAGACATCGCAGCAGCCATCCGCCATCTCCTCGACACCAAGGCGGCGTATGGCACCTACAACGTCAGCAACGACGGCGAGCCCCAGACCTGGGCAGACATCGCCGCAGACGTTTATGAGCTGGCCGGAGCTTCCCGGGACCAGGTCACGGGCGTCAGCACCGAGGAATACTTCAAAGGCAAGGACGCCGCGCCCCGTCCATTGAACAGCGCATTGGATCTCTCCAAGATCAAAGCCGCGGGATTCAGCCCTGCACCGGCGGCTCAGCGCCTACGCGAGTACTTGGCTATTTGATGGGTGTGCTGGCCGCCTTGGTCCGGCCAAGGCGGCCAGCACCCCGGCCCTAGAAACGCTGGGACCAGATCCGCCCATTGGACCAGTAGATAATGCCGTCTTCGAAGCGCTGGGCGCGAGTGGTGGCGTCAGCTGAATATTCGTCTGTCATAGGACGCCCCATGTAGAAGTAGCCTCCGCTGTTTTCGTACTTCCAACGGATGGCTCCCTGAATGAGACGGGTCCCGTACTGGGGCGTGTAGTAGAAGGTTCCGCCTTGAAAGGCCTGGACTGCTCCCCCCGGGTACCAAGTCCTTTCATCTTCCACCGGATAGCCGGCTACTCCGGTCTGGCCGCCCTTATTCCACCACGCCTGGCGCACGCCGGCTCCGATGTAGTGAAGGCCGATTTGCGGCGTGTAATACATCGTGCCATTAGTGAAATGTTGGGCGATGGCTCCGTTACCCAGTGATTCCTCGTCGCGAATCGGCCATCCTGAATCATGGCCGGAATACCACTTACCGTTGATGGCACCCCACAGGGGATGAGCCCCACCAATCGGTGACCAGAAAATGCGGCCATACTGGAAGTGCTGCTCGACTCCGCCGGTGGTATTGATTTCATTTGTTATGGGAAAGCCCAGCTGCGATGACGGACCTCCAATGGAGTAGTACTTTGCTCCGATCGCGCCCGTTACTTCCGGGGAGTAGGCAGAGGCTGCGGTACCTTGGCCGAGAAGGACCAGCACTCCGGCTGTCAGCCCGGCTACTGTGTTCCTGAATTTCCACATTTCATCCCCCAAGTTGTTATTGTCGGAATGCTTCCCGTCGCCTACATCGTAGGCCAGTTCCAGCAGCGATTACCGCGTGTTATCCACAACCTGCCTCCACGTGACTTTGCCGTAGCCGACTGCGTCCCTATGCTGTTGCCCAGTGGTTGCCTTGCTGGGAGGCGCCGGTATTGGGGAAAACATGGACGCGGTACGCATTGTTGAGGACGAAGTCCGCGAGCTCATCCGGCGTCGTGGGCTGGATCCGTCCCGGCAGCACGGCGAAGTGCGGCGGCTCGTCGAAGACGCGGTCCATGACTATGACGAGCGGGCATTGCTGGGTCCGCTGCCTCCGCTGGGCCCCCTGGAGGCGGCACGTCGCCTGGTTTTCGATTCGGTTGCAGGCTACGGCCCCCTGCAGCCGCTCCTGGACGATCCCAGCATCGAGGAAATCTGGATTAACGCCCCGCATGAGATTTTTGTGGCCCGCAACGGTGAATCCGAGCTGACCTCGCTGAACCTGACTGACCAGCAGGTTCGTGACCTGGTGGAACGGATGCTGAAAAGCTCAGGCCGTCGGCTCGATATGTCCTCGCCTTTTGTGGATGCGGCGCTTCCGGACGGTTCCAGGCTCCACGTCGTCATTCCTGACGTGACCCGCAAGCACTGGGCAGTGAATATCAGGAAGTTTGTGGTCAAGGCCAGCAGGCTGGAGCATCTAGTCGAATTGGGGACGCTGACTCCGCAGTCCGCACGGTTCCTGGGCGCCGCTGTCGCCAGTGGGCTGAACATCCTGGTTTCCGGTGCCACTCAGGCCGGCAAGACCACAATGCTCAACTGTCTGGCTGCGGGTATCGGCAGCCGGGAGCGGGTTATTACCGTCGAGGAAATCTTCGAACTGCAATTCCCCCTCCGGGACGTGGTGGGTTTGCAGTGCCGCCAGCCCAACCTTGAAGGTGAGGGCGAAATCCCGCTGCGGCGGCTGGTCAAGGAGGCCCTCCGGATGCGCCCCGACCGCCTGGTGGTGGGAGAGGTCCGGGAGGCAGAAAGCCTTGACATGCTGATTGCACTTAACAGCGGCTTGCCCGGAATGTGCACCGTCCACGCAAACTCAGCCCATGACGCCGTTACCAAGATCTGCACCCTGCCGCTGCTGGCCGGTGAAAATATTTCCAGCGCATTCGTGGTGCCCACCGTGGCTTCCTGCATCGACCTCGTGGTGCATTGCAGCCGTACGGCAAGCGGCAAACGGCGGGTCACCGAAATCCTTTCCCTGGGCCGGAGGGTGGAAAACGGCATCATTGAATCGTCCATGGTGTTCGCTATGGAGGACGGGCAACTTGTCCCGAAGCCCAACTCGATGCCGTCGTCGGAAAAATTCGCCCGTGCCGGCTACGAAGTAGCCGCCCTGCTGGAACGCCGCTGATGGCTCCGCTTCTGGGCATTCTTGCTGGTGCCGGATTTTTCCTGATCTGGTGGTCGTTTTGGGAGAGTCCTGCCAGAGTTGAGCGGGCGCCCCGGCGCAGCCGCATCCAGGACCTGTTGCTTTCGGCCGGAATCGAACGGGTCAGTCCTGCCGGCCTGATCGCCTCCTGCC
Source organism: Pseudarthrobacter sp. J47 (assembly GCF_049810315.1). Taxonomy (GTDB): domain Bacteria; phylum Actinomycetota; class Actinomycetes; order Actinomycetales; family Micrococcaceae; genus Arthrobacter. The sequence goes on along the minus strand of NZ_CP187358.1, from coordinate 2,713,843 downwards.
TTGGTCTTGGGGTCTTTGTAACCCTCGTTTTCTTCGCGTTCAGCCGTTCCCTGCCGATTTCGGCGTGCTTCGGACTGTTCGGAGGTTACCTTCCCATCGCCATCGTCCGCTGGCGTGCACGGAAGCGCGCCGCCGTCCTTCGGGAGTTATGGCCCGACGTCGTTGATCACCTTCGTTCCGCCATCCGTGCAGGATTGGCGCTTCCGGAAGCCCTGATCCAGCTGGGAGACAACGGACCCGAGGAGCTTCGCCACGTATTCCGCGACTTCGGTGCGGACTACCGTTCCGGCGGGCGCTTCGACGTCGCCCTGGACGCACTGAAGCAACGGCTGGCAGACCCTGTGGCGGACCGCATCGTCGAAGCCCTTCGCCTGACGCGGGAAGTGGGCGGGTCGGACCTCGGCAAGTTGCTGGGCATGCTCAGTGAATTCCTGCGGGAGAGTTCCCGGACCCGCAGCGAGCTCGAGGCCCGCCAGTCGTGGACCATCAATGCCGCGCGCCTGGCAGTGGCCGCGCCATGGATTGTTATGGTCCTGCTCGCCACCAGGCCTGAAGCCGTAGCCGCCTACAACTCAGCCCTGGGAGCGGCCGTCCTGCTGGGCGGGCTGGCCGTTTCCATCGTCTGCTACATGGTGATGCTGCGTATAGGGGCCCTGCCTGAAGAAGAAAGAGTCCTGCGATGACCGGCACGACGGCAGCGGCTTTGGCCTGCGGAGTTGTCCTCGGCATCGGACTCTGGCTGATCATGGCGAGGCTGCCATTCATGCGTCCTATCACCCTGGTCGAGCGTATCGAGCCGCAGCTCAAGTCACAGAACCTGGAGTCCCGCCTGCTGAGGACCGGTACTCAAAACATCACGCCCTTCGGCCCTCTGGAACGCATCGTCCGTCCGCTGGTCAGGGATGGTGTGGCGGCTCTGGCGAAGTTCAACCCGGGTTCCAAGGCGCTAACGCGACGCCTCGCCCAGGCCGGCATCAGCAAGTCGACGTTCGATTTCCGGGCCGAACAGCTCCTTTGGGGCGTCGCAGGGTTTGTCGTTGCCTTGTTGCTGGTCATACTCGGCGCCGTCGCGGGTCGGTTCAGCCTCCTCCTGGCAGTGACTGTGGTCCTCGCCGGTGGACTCGGAGGGTTCCTGGGCCGGGACTACTGGCTCGGCGTCCAGGTGCGCCGGCGTGAGCAGCGGATGATGGCCGAGTTCCCCAGCCTTGCCGAACTGATGGCCCTTGCCGTTGGTGCAGGAGAGAGCGCCGCCGGGGCGATGGAACGGGTGTGCCGCAGCGCCCATGGAGAGCTTTCCAAGGAGTTCGCCAAGGTCCTCGCGGAAACTCGTGCCGGCAAACCTTTGGTGGAAGCACTGCAGGACTTTTCGTCCAGAACCGACCTGGGGCCACTGATCCGGTTTGTTGACGGCATTGTGGTGGCAGTCGAACGAGGTACACCGCTGGCCGATGTACTTCGGGCGCAGGCACAGGACGTCCGGGACATCGCCAAGCGCGAGCTCATGGAATCCGCCGGCAAAAAGGAGATCGGCATGATGGTTCCGCTGGTCTTCGGTGTCCTGCCGCTGACAGTCATTTTTGCCGTCTTCCCGGGCATTGCCGCAATCAGTGTGGGCCTGTGAACCGGCGACCATGAACCTTTTACCTGTCCTGAACACCTATCAAGCAGAAGGAAACACCCCATGAAAATAGGAATCGGCCTGATGGCTTTGGTCCTGGCGTCACAGGAGGCATCTTCCGCCGCTGCTGCGGGCTTTGTCCGGCGCATGCATGCTGCAAGGGCTGACCACCCGGAGCGTGGAGACGTCCCCGGCTGGGTCATGATCACACTGATGTCTGCCGTCCTGGTCGCAGGCCTGCTGGCAATTGCCGGCCCGGCGCTGGAGACCATGTTCAATGACGCCATGGGCAAGATCGGCAAATAGGACATGAGGCACGACGCCGGTGCGGCGCCTTGTGTGCCCGCCGGCACTGGCGGTGAACGTGGGTCCGCCGTGGTGGACTTTGTTATGGTTGGCAGCCTCCTCACGGTTTTCTTCGTCGCCATCATCCAGCTGACGCTGATCCTGCACATCCGCAACACCTTGATCGACGCCGCGTCGTCCGGAGCGCGCTACGGCACCCTCGCTGACCGGACGGCCAGCGACGCTGAAGAGCGGGCAGCCATGTTGATAAGTTCAGCCTTGACGCCGGATTTTGCGCAGGACATATCCACTGCTGAAGTGACGTACGAGGGCTTCCGTACCCTCGAAGTCACCGTCCGTGCGCCGCTTCCCGTGATTGGCTTCATCGGCCCGCAGGACATGCTGGAGGTGAAGGGGCATGCTGCCATCCAGCCCTAAGGCACTGTCACTGTTCCGGCGGCTTCGCCATGCAGCGGGAGCCCGAACGCATGTTAACGGCGGGTCGAGCGATGACGGGGAACGGGGGAGTGCCGTCGTCGAATTTACGTTCCTGGCATTGTTGCTGATGGTCCCGCTGGTTTACTTCATCATCACAGTAGGCCAGATCCAGGGCGGCACCTTTGCCGTGGTTGGTGCAGCAGACCAGGCGGCGAAAGTCTTCGTGGCCCACGGCGATCCTTCGACGGCGGCGGCTGCGGCCGAACAGGCGGCCATACTCACGCTCTCCGACTATGGCCATGACGCCGCCCATGCCCAGGTGGTGGCGAGCTGCGCGCCGGGGGATTGCAGCGCGGCAGGATCGGCCGTGACAGTCAACGTGAAACTTGCCATCGACCTGCCCTTCCTTCCGTTCGGCGAACTGGGTATCCATGCGACCGAGGTGGACGCTTCGGCCACCCAGCTGATCGGAAGGTTCCGTTGAAAATGCCAGGACCCGGCAGGGAACAGTCCGCACAGGAGCCCCGGGAAGATGGCCAGATTATGGTCATGATCATCGGCTACGTGACGCTCGCCCTGCTGGTGGCAACAGTGGTCATGGGCATTTCCAGCGTGTACATCGAACACAAACGGCTGCTGTCCATGGCCGACGGCGCCTCGCTGGCTGCGGCCGACAGCTACACCCTGGGGCAACTCGACGCAGCCGCGGGGACGCCCGCCGCGGTCCTCCACAGCGACAGGGTCAGGAGCGTCGCGGCCGATTACCTGGCCAGGACACCTTCATCACAGCGTTTTGACAGGCTCGCAGTCGTGGACACCACCGGAAGCCCCGACGGCTCAACCGCCGTGGTGGTCCTGGCCGCCGCCGTCCACCCGCCCGTCATCAACTTCCTGGTGCCTGACGGAATTATGATCGAGGCAACGTCCACGGCCCGCGCCAGGCTCCAGCAATAGGCCCGTCAGGGCACCGGGCCGCGATGGCGTAGGCTTAAACGACCATGGCCAATATTGATTTTTCCGCAGAAATCCGCGCCCTCCGCGCCACCTACACCTCGATTGAGAACGTCACCAACGTCGAGGCCCTGAAGGAAGATATCGCTGAACTCAGCGAACGCGCGGGGGAACCGGACCTCTGGGATGACCCCGCAGCGGCGCAGGTCATCACCTCGCGGTTGTCCCATCGCCAGTCGGAACTGGAGCGGCTGACCACGCTGGCGTCGCGGATCGACGATCTTGAAGTGCTGGTGGAACTGGGCCAGGACGAAGGTGACGAGGACTCCATGGGGGAGGCCGCCGTCGAGCTGGAATCCATCCGCAAGGCGTTGAAGGACCTGGAAGTGGTCACCCTCCTTTCCGGCGAATTCGATGAGCGCGAGGCCGTGGTTTCCATCAGGGCCGGCGCCGGCGGCGTTGATGCCGCGGATTTTGCCGAGATGCTGATGCGCATGTACCTGCGCTGGGCAGAACGCCATGGCTACCCCACCACAGTCATGGACACCTCGTACGCCGAAGAAGCCGGGTTGAAGTCGGCAACCTTCGAAGTCAAGGCTCCCTACGCCTACGGAACACTCAGCGTTGAGGCCGGCACCCACCGGCTGGTGAGGATCAGCCCCTTCGATAACCAGGGCCGCCGGCAGACCTCCTTTGCCGCGGTTGAAGTGATCCCGTTGATTGAGCAGACGGATCACATCGACATCCCGGACAACGAGATCCGTGTTGACGTTTTCCGTTCCTCGGGCCCCGGCGGCCAGTCGGTCAACACCACGGACTCCGCAGTCCGTTTGACCCACATCCCCACCGGCACCGTGGTGTCCATGCAGAACGAAAAATCCCAGCTGCAGAACCGTGCGGCTGCCATGCGGGTCCTCCAGTCTAGGCTCCTGGTGCTTAAGAAAGAGCAGGAAGACGCGCAGAAGAAGGCCCTGGCCGGTGACGTCAAAGCGTCCTGGGGAGACCAGATGCGCTCCTACGTCCTGAACCCGTACCAGATGGTCAAGGACCTCCGCACGGAACACGAGGTGGGGAACACCTCAGCAGTGTTCGACGGCGAGATCGACGACTTCATCGACGCCGGCATCCGCTGGCGTACTGACAACCGTAACGCCGCCGAATAGACGGATTGGGCCTACCCGGTAGGCACAATCCGCGACACGCGGCCAGTTACGGGGGCGCCGCAGGGATCTGCTGCGTATAGTCAAGGTGCCGGAGCCCTACTTCCCCCCAAACGAAAGCCCGCGCACCGGTTGCAGGTCTGGGCTGTTTCAGCATGCCTGCAGGGTCTATAGGGCCATGATCCGATTCGAAAATGTCACCAAGGTGTACGACCAGAAAGCGCGCCCCGCGCTGGACTCTGTCACCCTTGAAATCGACCGCGGCGAATTCGCCTTCCTCGTGGGCGCGTCCGGTTCAGGCAAGTCCACCTTCCTGCGCCTGGTCCTCAAAGAGGACCGCGCTTCCTCCGGTGCCGTGTACGTGGCGGGCCAGAACGTCGCGAAGATTTCCTCGTGGCGCGTGCCGCGGCTGCGACGCGGAATCGGCGTCGTATTCCAGGACTTCCGCCTGCTGCCGCAGAAGAATGTTTTCGCCAACGTGGCCTTCGCCATGCAGGTGATCGGGAAAAGCCGCAGCGTCATCCGTGACACCGTTCCCGAAGTCCTGAAGACCGTGGGCCTGGAGGGCAAGGAACACCGGATGCCCCATGAACTTTCCGGCGGCGAGCAGCAGCGCGTTGCCATTGCCCGCGCGATCGTCAACCGGCCCGGAATCCTGCTCGCGGACGAGCCCACAGGAAACCTGGATCCCACTACGTCGCTGGGCATCATGAAGGTCCTGGACAAGATCAACCAGAACGGCACAACCGTGGTGATGGCCACCCACGATGACGACATCGTCAATGAAATGCGTAAACGCGTGGTGGAGCTGAAGAACGGGCAGGTCATCCGTGACGAGGCCCGTGCGCTCTACACGTCCATGATTCCGGTGGTCGCCCAACCGGCCACCAGCCAGCCAGCCCCGGCACAGTCAACCGCCCAGGCAGGGGAGGTCCGGGCATGAGGCTCGCATTCATCCTCGGCGAGATCGGCAGCGGCCTCCGCCGCAACGTCTCCATGGTCGTCTCGGTCATCCTGGTCACCTTCGTCTCCCTCACCTTCGTGGGCGCCGCAGGCATGCTGCAGCTGCAGATCAACCAGATGAAGGGCTACTGGTACGACAAAGTCCAGGTTGCCATTTTCCTTTGCAGTGACGGTTCGACGGCGGCCGGTTGCGCCACGGGGCCTGTCACCGAAGAGCAACGCGCCAACCTGCAGACGCTGCTGGAATCGCCGGCCGTAAGCCAGTACGTCAACGATTTCGCGTTCGAGTCCCAGGAAGATGCCTACAAGCACTTCAAGGAGCAGTTCTCCAACTCGCCGATTGTTGATTCCGTGACGCCTGACCAGCTCCCGTCGTCTTTCCGGATCAATATGCAGGATCCGGAAAAGTACCAGATCATCAGCGAGACCTTCTCCTCCCAGCCGGGCGTTGAAACGGTCATTGACCAGCGCCAGCTCCTCGAGCGGCTCTTCTCCGCCATGAACGCGGCGTCCCTGGTGGCCGTGATCATCGCCGGTGTGATGATCGTCTGCGCCATCCTCCTGATTGCCACCACTATCCGCCTGTCAGCCTTCAGCCGCCGACGCGAAACCGGCATCATGCGCCTGGTGGGCGCGTCGAAGACGGTGATCCAGTTGCCGTTTATCCTCGAGGGCGTTATCGCGGCGGTGATTGGAGCGGCCCTTGCGTCGGTCACCCTTTGGGCAGTCGCGCACTTCTTCCTGGGCGAATTCCTGGCCAAGCAGTATCCGGATACCGCTTTTATTTCACCGGCCCAGACGCTGATCCTGACTCCTGCCCTCTTGATCCTGGGAGCCGGTTTGGCCGGAATCTCCTCCCTGCTGACTCTTCGCAAGTACCTGAGGGTGTAGCCTGTGCGCACCAGTGAAGGAATTTTCATGAACCCGAATCCCCAGAAAGCGTCACGTCTGCGCAAAACGCGGCGCGGCACGGCGATCACCAGCGGCTTGCTCTCACTGCTGCTGGCGGCCAGCCTGGGGGCGTCGGCGCCCATGGCCTTTGCTGACGAGCTCGATGACAAGCAGGCGGCCCTCGAAGCCGAAGCCGCCCGCGTTCAGCAGTCTCTTGAATTCGTGGACGCCAACATTGCCAAAGCAGCCGGCGAGCTGGCGCTGTACCAGGGCCAGCTTCCCGGGGCGCAGCAGGCGCTCCTGGAAGCCCAAGGTCGTGTGGCTTCGGCGGTCAAGGAGTCAGAAGCGCTGGCCGCACGGGTCGATCTTGCGCAGCAGAACCTTGCGAAGATTGCCAGCCAAATGGAATCCGACAACCAGAAAATCGCGGAAACCAAAAAGCTGATCGGCCAGATCGCCACCCAGGCGTATAAGTCCGGCGGCGTTCCGTCCAACCTCACCCTGTTCTTTGGGTCCGAAAACGGCAGCAGCCTTACGGACACCATCGACCTCGCGGACCAGGCCATGCGCAGCCAGAACGCCGCGATGGAGAAACTGACGCAGCAAAGCGCCACCAACGTTAATTCCCAGGCACGCCTGGAAGCGGTTGAGGCAGAAATCAAAGACCTCAAGGCAAAGGCGGACGAGGCGCTGGCCAGGGAGAAAGCGGCCCGGGATGAGGCGGCAGCCCACAAGGCCCACGTTGACCAGCTCATTGCGGATACTACGCGGTTGAACGCCGAGCTGCAGGCTGCCAAGCCGGTGATCCAGAGTCAGCTGGCTGCTGTCGAGGCAAGCCAGAACGCCGTGGCGGCTGAAATCGCCGAGCGTGACCGCAAGCTGCGCGAAGCCTGGGAAGCAGAGCAGCGCCGGATCGCCGAAGCCGCGGCTGCTGCGGCCCGGGCGCAGGGCCAGGCTGTCCAGCCTTATGTCCCCGTACAGGGATCGCCGTCCGCGTTTGGGCTTCGGCATCCGTTTGCCAGCAACGTGCCGATTACTTCCGGCTTTGGCTGGCGCGCCACCCCGCCTGGAACCATCGACTTCTACGGCACGGGTGGGTACATGCACACGGGCATCGACTTCGGTGCGCCCTGTGGCACTCCGGTGTATGCGGCAGCGGCCGGGGAAGTGTTTTCCTCCGGTTGGAGTTCGGCCGATGGCGGCGGCTGGCGCGTCAAGCTTTCCCATGGCGTGACACAGGGCAACTCACTGACCACCATCTACTATCACAACGCCAGCATTGTGGTTTCCAATGGCCAGCAGGTCTCCCAGGGACAGCTCATCGCCTACTCGGGAAGCACTGGCAACTCCACGGGCTGCCACGCGCACTTTGAAACCTGGCTGAACGGCGCGGCTGCTGACCCCATGCGGCTGCTTTAGGCCAGCGCTTCGGCTGCCGTAGACTTGTATGATCCTTCGCCGCCTGGCGAAAGTGAACCAATTCCGGATTGAGGAGTTTGACCGTGCCTAAAGAAAGTGGCCGGAAAGTTGTGGCCACCAACCGCAAGGCCCGGCACGACTACCACGTGATGGATACTTATGAGGCAGGCATTGCCTTGATGGGTACCGAGGTGAAGTCGCTCCGCGAAGGGCACGCCTCCATGGTGGATGGCTTCTGCACGTTCTACAACGATGAGTTGTGGATGGAGGGCATCCATATCCCTGAGTACAACCAGGGCAGCTGGACCAACCACGCTGCGCGCCGCCGTCGTAAGCTTCTGCTCCACCGGGATGAACTGACCAAGATTTCCCACAAGATCCGCGAATCCGGCTTCACGATCGTTCCACTCCAGCTGTATTTCGTTGATGGCAGGGCGAAGGTTGAGATCGGCGTCGCCCGCGGTAAGAAGGACTACGACAAGCGCCAGACCCTGCGTGAGCAGCAGGACAAGCGTGAAGCCTTGCGTGTTATGCGTGAACGGAACCGGCGCTAGGGATTGAATTCGGCAGCCGGAATGAATTCCGGAGGCCATGCGTTACACTGGATAGTCCGGATGGGATCTGGAGCCTGGTCCAAGGTTCAGGCAAAGATCTCCAACGGAGAAGGCTTGGCAACAAGCCATTTGGTAACAAAATACGGGGATGATCGGTTTCGACGATGTTAGTCGCGACAGGTGAAGCGGGCCGAGGATGCAGAATTATCTCGTAAACGCTGTCTGCAAAACAATAAGTGCCGAATCTAAGCGCACTGACTTCGCTCTCGCTGCCTAAGCAGTAAGACAGTCCGTCAGCCCGGGGTTGCTATCGCCCCGGATCCTGGCGTCATTTAGATAGCCACTGCTGTTTACCCTCGTCATCGGGGTGAACGGGACTTTTAGGTGAC